>NZ_JEMO01000023.1:0-175493 GCF_000582475.1 Nesterenkonia sp. AN1 | reverse complement strand
GGCGATTCCCGGCCGACGCCGACCGCGGCGCGGCGCCCAAGTGCCCCGGGGCCCCAGCCCCGCTCCCGTCCCCAGCCCCGGCCCCGTCGCAAGGGCACTCGGCGAGAGCGACGAGGTGCAAACTCCCGTGCCGCCGCCGTCGTCGTGACCGCGGGCGTCCTGGCCACCATGGTCGGATCCGTGGCGCTGGATGGACTCATGGACGGTCATTCCCAGGCCGCCACGGGGGCACCCGGAGAGCCACAGCCAGCCGCCGCAGCGCTGGGCGGCGCCTCCGTGACGGCTCCCCAGGCCGGCGCGACCTTCATCTGCCCCCCGCTGCCCGGTCAGCCCGACTCCCTGAGCACCGATGGTCAGCTGGAGTACCGCGACCGGGACTCCTCGGCCGACTCACGCTTTTCCGCGGTGCTCTTCGCCACGGACCTCAGCGGGTCCTTCCCCGACTCCTCGTGGGCCCAGCTGAACCAGGACGAGCGGATCAACGAAACCCCCGTCACCGACGCCTCCGCGGCAGAATCCACCAACCCCGCCGAGACCGCTGACACAGACTCAGATGCCGAAGACTCTGCGGACGCCGGGCTGAGTCAGCGCGAGGCGGTCCATGAATCGGCCCTCGACGTCGCTCGGCCCCCGCTGCTGGAGGCCTCCGCGCCCCCCGATGGCGGTGCGCTCGCTGCCGCGGCGCTCTACGAGTACGAGGCTCAGGACGGCCCGGTGGCCGGTCTCGCGGTCGGTCAGTGCACCGCGCCAGAGCGCGGGCAGTGGTTCTTCGGCCCGGAGGTCGCGGCCGGGTCCACCTCGCTGCTGACTCTGGCGAACCCCTTCGACCGCTCCGCCACCGTGGAGGTCACCAGTGTGGATTCCGACGGTGACCGCGGGGCCACCGGGACACGTTCCGTGGTGGTCCCTGGCCAGACGACTCGCTCCGTGAACATCGCCGGGCTGGCCTCGGCCGGCTCGGATCTGGGGGTGCAGGTCCGTTCGGCAGGAGCGCCGGTCACCGCCCAGCTGCAGTCCTCGCGCGCTGCGGGACTGACCGGCACCGGCGTGGAGTTCCTGCCTCGGCTGACCGCACCGGGCTCCGAACACCTGATGCCCGGGGTGCCATCCCCGAAGGCGTCCCGGACTCGGCAGAGCAGGCGGACGAAGAGTCCACCACTCCGCCGGAGCTCTGGATCCACGTCCCGGGCGACCAGGGCGCGACCGTAGAGCTGCAGGTCTACGGCGAAGACGGCCAGCAGGTCATCGAGACCCCTGGGGTCTTCACGGTCAACGGCGGCGAGATCGACGCGGTGAACCTGCGCGGGCTCGAGCCCGGCGTCAGCGATATCCGGGTGCGCACCGATGTTCCCGCCTACGTGGCGGTGCGCAGCGAGACCGAGACCGGCTCAGACTTCAGCTGGGCCGCTCCGGCCGCGGCTCTGCAGGAGGGTTACGGCACCCTGCTGCCGCAGCTCGGTGAGACGGAGCTGCACCTGTTCGCCTCCGCAGCCTCGGGCAGCATCGCCTACCGAGTGATGGACACCGAGGGAGAGTTCGGCCCCGAGCAGAGCGTGGAGCTCCCGGCTGGTGGCGCGAGCGTCGTCTCCGCCGAGGATCTGGCTGCCGCGGAACCCGAGGGCGGCCAGGAGGCTGCGGTGATCGTGTTCGAGGATCCGCAGCTCGACGGCGAGGGCAGCGTCCACGCCACGATGACCAGTACCACCGACGAAGATCAGTTCAGCCTGACCCCCGTCTCGCAGCTGCGCGGCGCCCAGGAGCACGTGCCGGTGCGGCTGCTGCGCTGAGCCCGCGCGCTGGGCCCGCGCGCTGGGCCGGAGCGCTGAGCCCGTAAGTTGGACGAGCGGACTGGGCCGGCGGGCCGAGCCGGCAGCGCCCCGCGCGGCGCAGACCATTGACAGCGGCCTGAGCGACTGTGGAGCATTCCCGATATGAGCTCCTCTGCCGCCGCGGCCGCTCCCTCCACGCAGTTCCTGCAGCGCCCCGAGGGGAAGCTCGCCTACGACTCGAAGGCACCGGTCCGCTCCTGGTGCTCGTGCCCGGGATGGGCGAGCTGCGCTCCAGCTATCGGTTCCTGGCACCGGGACTGGTGCAGGCGGGCTACACCGTGGTGACCACGGATCTGCGCGGCCACGGCGAGAGCGACCCGAGCTTCTCCGCCTACGGTGATCTTGAGACCGCCTCGGACCTCAGCGCGCTGATCGACTCGCTCGGCGGCCCTGCGGTGCTCATCGGCAACTCGCTCGCCGCCGGGGCCGGGGTGATCGTGGCGGCCGATCACCCGCAGCAGGTCGACGGTCTGGTGCTGCTGGGGCCCTTCGTGCGGAACCCGCCGGCCGGACGGATCAGCCTGGCGATCTTCCGCGCGATGACCTCTCCGTTCTGGGTCGCGTCGATGTGGAAGGCCTATATGCCCACGCTGTACTCGGGGAAGAAGCCGGTGGACTTCACGGACTACCGCAACACGGTCATCGCCAGCCTGCGCCGCCCCGCCTATGCTCGGGCGTTCTCGCTCACCACCCGGCAGACCGACCATGCCCCGGCTGAGGCCCGACTCCTGGAGGTCAGCGCTCCGGTGCTGGTGGTGATGGGAGAACGGGACCCCGACTTCAAAGACCCCGAGGCAGAGGCGCACTGGATCGGGGAGACGCTGAAGGCCGACGTCGTGATGGTGCCGCAGGCGGGACACTACCCGCAGTCACAGCAGCCCGAGCTCACCGAACGCGCGATCATCAGGTTCCTGGAGCACATGGGGCCGCGGATCTGACACCGTGCGGGCCCACAGCGGGGGCGGAGCAGGCCTGCTCCCTGATCCAGGTGGGAACATGCCCGCACCGATCGGCCGCCGCGCCTGACCGGCGTCTGGGGGAGTGGTTGCTAGGGTGGTCTCTCGTGGATTCCTCGCGTCGATGCACCAGAAACAGCTGTGAGCGGCCTGCCGCCGCCACCCTGACCTACTCCTATAAGGACTCCACCGTGGTGGTGGGTCCGCTGAGCGTCTACGCGGAGCCGCACACCTACGATCTCTGCGACCGGCACGCCGCATCGGTCACCCCGCCGCGCGGTTGGGAGGTGCTGCGACTCACGCTGTCCTCAGCGCCGAAGCAGGAGGATGACCTCCTGGCACTGGCCGACGCCGTGCGCGAGTCTCCCGAGGTCCAGGCCGCCTGGGCGCTGGCCCAGAAGGCCCAGCGCGAGGCGGAGCAGTCGGGCCAGACGGACCACTCATCCCAGGGGCCGAGAGCCGAACGCGGCTCCGAGCCGGAGCTGCCCACCCGCTCCACGCGCGAACGCATGGCGCCACCGGTCCGCGCCGGAGGCCCCGGGATCTCCCGCGGCCATCTGCGGATGCTCGAGGACTGAGCCGAGGACTGGGCCGCAGCGCGCGTGGCCCCCGTTGGGGAGACCGCATCCCGGGTCCTGCGCCCGCAGGCGTTGGTAGAGTGAATCGCCAATGACATCGGGAGGTCACGTGAGAACAGATGCGCACGCGCAGACGATGCACATCGGCGAGCTCGCTGACCGCACCGGCATGTCACTGCGGACCATCCGGCACTACGGCGACGTCGGTCTGCTCCCTGCCAGCGGTCGGACCGAGGGCGGCTTCCGGCTCTTCAGCGAGGCGGACCAGCAGCGACTGATGCGGATCAAGTACCTCAAGCCACTGGGGTTCAGCCTCGAGGAGCTCACCGAGGTCGTCGCGCTGCTGGAGCTGGATTCGCTCGACGCCGAACAGCGTGAACGTGCCCAGGCGTCCCTGGACCACGTGGTGCGCGAGCGAGAGAAGCTCGCCGCCTACCTGAAACAGGCTGACCTTTTGGCCGAGCAGCTGAGCCACCAGCTCGACAGCTGAGCATCCGTCCATTCCCTGAGACGTTGCTCACATGAATCGAACCCTACCCTAACGTTAGAGTAGGGTCTCTGTCGTGCCTGGTTGGAGCTCGGCTCACCGGTTCCCCGTTCTTCTCTGCGCAACGCCGCGCCCCGCACCGCTCAATCAATTCAAGGGACACCGCCGTGTCCACAACCCGCGAACGGAGCCTCATGGCCCCCACTCCCACGGCCGTCGCCGAGGAGCTGACCCCGGAACAGCGGCAGTCAGTTCTTCGCACGCTGAAGTCCCCGCGGCTGCTCAAGACCGAGATCCTTGCCGGGCTCGTCGTGGCGCTGGCCCTGATTCCCGAGGCCATCGCGTTCTCGATCATCGCCGGCGTGGACCCGCGGTACGGACTCTTCGCCTCCTTCACCATGGCGGTCTCGATCGCGTTCCTCGGCGGACGCCCCGCGATGATCTCAGCCGCCACCGCGGCGACCGCTCTGGTGATCGCCCCGCTGGTGGCGAGCCACGGCATTGAGTACCTCATTGCCACGGTCATCCTCGCCGGCGTCTTTCAGGTGCTGCTCGCGGTCCTGGGTGTGGCCAAGCTGATGCGGTTCATCCCGCGCTCGGTGATGGTCGGCTTCGTCAATGCTCTGGCGATCCTGATCTTCACCTCGCAGTTCCCCGACCTGATCGGCGTCCCCTGGCTGGTCTATCCGATGGTGGCGGTGGGTCTGGTGATCATCTACCTGTTGCCACGGATCACCACGGTGGTCCCGGCGCCGCTGATCGCCATCGCGCTGCTCACCGTGCTGGCAGTGGTCTTCGCGCTGAACGTCCCCACCGTGGGAGACAAGGGCGAACTGCCCGAGTCGATCCCTGAGCTGTTCATCCCGGACGTCCCCTTCACCATGGAGACCTTCCAGATCATCGCGCCCTTCGCGCTGGGCATGGCGGCCGTCGGACTCCTGGAGTCGCTGATGACCGCGAAGCTGGTCGACGACGTCACCGACACCCGCTCCGACAAGGTCCGCGAGTCCTGGGGCCAGGGCGCGGCAAACATCATCACCGGCTTCTTCGGCGGCATGGGCGGCTGCGCGATGGTGGGTCAGACCATGATCAATGTGAAGGCCTCTGGAGCTCGCACCCGGATCTCCACCTTTATGGCCGGCATCTTCATCCTGATCCTCGCCGTGAGCCTCGGAGATATCGTCGCCCTCATGCCGATGGCCGCGCTGGTCGCGGTGATGATCTTCGTCTCGGTGGCCACCTTCGACTGGCACAGCATCAAGCCTTCCACGCTGAAGATGATGCCCAAGTCCGAGACCTCGGTCATGGTGGTCACCGTGATCGCCACCGTCTGGACGCATAACCTCGCGATCGGCGTCGGGCTCGGTGTGCTCACCGCAATGGTGCTCTTCGCCCGAAGGGTGGCCCACCTGGCCACGGTGGAGCGCCGGATCGAGCAGCACTTCGGCGAGGAGATGGTGAAGTACGAGGTCTCCGGCGAGCTGTTCTTCGCCTCATCGAATGATCTCTACACCCAGTTCAACTACGCGGAGGATCCCGATCACGTGGTGATCGACATGTACAACTCCCACGTCTGGGACGCCTCCACGGTGGCCTCGCTGGACGCGATCACCGAGAAGTACTCCAAATACGGCAAGCGGGTGGAGATCTCCGGACTCAACACCGCCAGTGCCGCACTGCACGAGCGGATGGCGGGCAACCTCGGCGCCGGTCACTGACCCGCCCCGCAACAGCATGGCCTGACTGCACCCAGGGCCGGTGTCCTCGGATGACGACGCCGGCCCTGTGCCGTGGCCTGCGCGGTAGGCTGGGGCCATGCCCAGTGCCCAGCCTTCCGCCGCGCCGCACCCCGCCCCGGGGCCGCCCGCCGGCGCACTCTCTGAGAATCTGCTCAAGATCCTGCGCTGCCCGGTCAGTGGCAGCACCCTGCGCCAGGACGGGGATCAGCTGATCTCCACCCTGGATCCCAACCTGCGCTACCCGATTGAACGCGGCGTGCCGAAGCTTCTCGCCCCGCGCTGAGCCCGAACCTGAGCCAGACCCAGACCCAGAGCCCGAGCCAGCCCGCCGGACGTGACCACGCACGGCATCAGACCTTTACCCCAGACAGCAGAAGGACTTCTATACCTATGAGTTTCGACTACCGCATCGCGGACATCACCTCCCACGAAGCCGGCCGCCACCAGATCCGACTGGCCGAGCACGAGATGCCCGGACTGATGTCCCTGCGCGCGGAGTATGGCGAGTCCCAGCCGCTGGCCGGAGCCCGGATCGCCGGATCGCTGCATATGACGGTGCAGACCGCCGTGCTGATCGAGACCCTGACCGCGCTGGGCGCCGAGGTCCGCTGGGCCTCCTGCAACATCTTCTCCACCCAGGACGAGGCGGCCGCCGCCGTCGTCGTCGGTCCGCACGGCACTCCGGAGGACCCGCAGGGCGTCCCGGTCTTCGCCTGGAAGAACGAGTCCCTCGAAGAGTACTGGTGGACCGCCAGCCAGATCTTCGCCTGGCCCGGAGTCGATGAGGACCCCACGGTGGGCGCGAACATGATCCTCGACGACGGCGCCGACGCCACCATGCTGGTCCACAAGGGCGTCGAGTTCGAGGCCGCCGGTGCGGTGCCCTCGGCGCAGGACTCCGATCCCGAGGAGTACCACTACGTGCTGGCCACGCTGCGCAAGTCCCTTCAGGAGAACCCGCAGCGCTGGACCGGGATCGCGAAGAACCTGCGCGGGGTCACCGAAGAGACCACCACCGGGGTGAACCGGCTGTATCAGTTCGCTCGCGAGGGCAAGCTGCTGTTCCCGGCGATCAACGTCAACGACTCGGTCACCAAGTCAAAGTTCGACAATAAGTACGGCGTGCGGCACTCGCTGCCCGATGGCATCATGCGCGCCACCGATGTGCTCATCGGCGGCAAGGTCTCCGTGGTCTGCGGCTACGGCGATGTGGGCAAGGGTGCGGCCGAGGCGCTGCGCGGCCAGGGCTCCCGGGTGATCATCACCGAGATCGACCCGATCAACGCGCTGCAGGCTGCCATGGACGGCTACCAGGTCGCCCGCCTGGAAGACGTCCTGGAGACCGGTGACATCTTCATCACCACCACCGGCGGCAAGGACATCATCTCCGCCGAGGCGATGCAGAAGATGAAGAACAAGGCCATCGTCGGCAACGTCGGACATTTCGACAACGAGGTGGACATCGCCGGTCTGGCCGCGATCCCCGGCGTGCAGAAGGTCGAGATCAAGCCGCAGGTGCACGAGTGGGTCATGCCCGCCGACGGCACCCGCGCCCAGGGCCACTCGATCATCCTGCTCTCCGAGGGCCGGCTGCTGAACCTGGGCAACGCCACCGGGCACCCGAGCTTCGTGATGAGCTCCTCCTTCGCGAACCAGACCATCGCGCAGATCGAGCTCTTCGCAAAGACCGCTCCGGACTACACCGGGGCGGACCGCTACGAGACCGACGTCTACGTGCTGCCCAAGGTCCTCGACGAGAAGGTCGCCCGGCTGCACCTCGACGCCCTGGGCGCCCGGCTCACCGAGCTCTCCAAGGACCAGGCCGACTACCTCGGGGTGGACGTGGCCGGGCCGTATAAGCCGGAGCACTACCGGTACTGATCTACCGCCGCTGATCCCGCATGTACCGCTGGCGACTCACCGCGGCCCTGGTCTTCCTGGGGCTTGCGGTGGTGTCACCGGTGCTGCTGGTCGACTTCAACGACGACGGCGCGCCCGTGAGCCTCTGGCTGATGGGCGCGCCGTTCGTCTGCGGTCTGATCGGGGCCGGGCTGGCATTATGGGGCCGCAGCTGGGGGCTCGCCGTGGTCAGCGCCTTCGTAGGCTTCTTCGCCGTGCCGGCCTGGGTCTTCGCAGCCTCCGTGTCCGAGGCCATGACCCGGTGATCGCCTCTAGCTGCTCCAGGGGCTCTCGATCCCGATGTACTGGGTGCTGGTGTACTCGGCGAGTCCCTCCGCGCCGCCCTCGCGGCCCAGCCCGGACTGCTTGACCCCGCCGAAGGGCGCGGCGGCGTTGGAGATCACCCCGACGTTGAGGCCGAGCAGGCCGAAGTCGATCCGGTCCCCGATGCGCAGGCCGCGGGAGATGTTCTCGGTGAACACGTAGGAGGCCAGCCCGTATTCGGTGGCGTTCGCCATCGCCACCGCCTCATCCTCGTTGCCGAAGGTCAGCACCGGTGCCACCGGCCCGAAGATCTCCTCCTTCACCACCCGGGCATCGGGGGAGACGTTGCGCAGCAGCGTGGGCGCGAAGAAATGTCCCGGGCCCTCCACAGCGCCTCCGCCGAGGACCACCTCGGCTCCGCGCTGCACCGCGTCCTCGACCAGCTCCGCCACCGAGGCACAGGCCTTCGCGTCGATCAGCGGGCCGACGTCGACCCCCTCCTCGAGCCCGGAACCGACCTTCAGCGCGGACATGCGCTGCGCGAGCTTCGCCGTGAACTCCTCCGCCACCGATTCGTGGACCAGGATTCGATTGGCAGCGGTGCAGGCCTCGCCCATGTTGCGCATCTTTGCGGCCAGCGCCCCGGCCACGGCCTTGTCCAGGTCCGCATCCTCGAACACGATCAGCGGACCGTTGCCGCCGAGCTCCATGGAGGTTCGCAGCACATTCTCGGTCGCCTGATTCATCAGGTGCTTGCCCACGGCGGTGGACCCGGTGAAGGAGATCTTGCGCAGCCGCGGGTCGGCCAGCAGCGGCTCGGAGACCGCGGCGGGGGTGTCGGTGGGCAGCACGTTGAGCACCCCAGCAGGCAGCCCGGCCTCGACCAGCAGCGCGGTGAGGTACAGCGTGGTCAGCGGGGTCAGCGCGGCGGGTTTGAGGATCATCGTGCACCCGGCGGCGAGTGCTGGCGCGACCTTCCGGGTGGCCATCGCCAGCGGGAAGTTCCACGGGTGATCAGCAGACACGGGCCCACCGGCTTGCGGGTGACCAGCATCCGCAGGGTCCCCTCAGGGGTGTCGGCGTAGCGGCCGTGATCGCGCACCGCCTCCTCGGAGAACCAGCGCAGGAACTCTCCGCCGTAGACGACCTCGCCCTGGGACTGGACCAGGGGTTTGCCCATCTCGAGGGTCATCAGCAGGGCCAGCTGCTCGGCGTGGTCCTGCACCAGGTCGAATCCGCGCCGCAGGATCTCCGCGCGCTGCCGTGACGGGGTCCGGCCCCAGGAGTCCTGTGCCGAGGCCGCCGCATCCATCGCGGCACGGGCATCGTCGGCGCCCGCGGAGGCGACGCTGGCCAGGGTCTCCTCGGTGGCAGGGTTCTTCACCGCGAAGCGGGCCCCGGAGCTGGCCTGACGCCACTGCCCGTCGAGGAACAGGCTGGTCGGGGTCTGAGTGAGCAGCGCATCCAGGCGCTGTGGCGACACGTCCATGGTTCAGACCTCCTGAGCCGCGACGCTGTGCCGGCGCAGCGCGCCCTCCAGGACGTCGAGGGCCTCGCTGAGCAGCTCCTCGCTGATCACCAGCGGGGGCAGCAGCCGCAGGACATTGCCGTAGGTGCCGCAGGTCAGCACCAGGACGCCCTGGGCCAGACAATCAGCCGCCACGGCGCGAGTCGTCTCCGGGTCCGGCACGGTGCTGCCCGAGTGGACCAGTTCGATCGCCAGCATCGCGCCGCGACCCCGGACATCGCCGATCGGGCCCTCCGCGGTGCCCAGCTCATCTGCCAGGGCGCGCAGCCGGGGCAGCACCAGGGCCTCGATGGCTCGAGCCCTCCCGGCGAGGTCGTGCTCTTCCATGGTCTTGATCGCCGCCAGGGCTGCGGCGCAGGCCACGGGGTTTCCGCCGTAGGTGCCGCCGAGACCGCCGGGGTGCACGGCGTCGAGCAGATCCGCCCGTCCGGTGACTGCCGAGAGCGGCATCCCGCCGGCGATCCCCTTGGCCATGGTGATCAGGTCCGGGACGACGCCCTCGTGCTCAGAGGCGAACCAGTCGCCGGTGCGGCAGAACCCCGACTGGACCTCGTCGGCGATGAACACGACGCCGTGTTCGCGCGCCCACTCGGCCAGGGTGGGCAGGAACCCCTCGGCGGGAACGATGAATCCGCCCTCACCCTGGATGGGTTCGATCAGGATCGCGGCGAGGGAGCTGGCGCCGATCTGCTTCTCCATCTGATCGATCGCCCGCTTCGCCGCGGTCTTGCCGCTGATATGCGGGTGCGCGTCGCGGTAGGGGTAGCTCATCGGCATCCGGTAGACCTCCGGTGCGAAGGGCCCGAAATTGGTCTTATACGGCATGGACTTCGCGGTCAGCGCCATCGTGAGGTTCGTGCGCCCGTGATAGGCGTGGTCGAAGGCCACCACGGCCTGTCGGCCCGTGGCGAGCCGAGCGATCTTCACCGCGTTCTCCACCGCCTCCGCGCCGGAGTTGAACAGCACCGTGTGCTTGGCGTGATCACCGGGGGTCAGCCGGCCCAGCTCCTCGGCCACCTCGATGTATCCCTCATAGGGGGTGACCATGAAACAGGTGTGCGTGAAGTGCGCCACCTGCTCAGCCACCGCGGCGACGACGGCGGGGGCACTGGCTCCCACGGAGGTCACCGCGATCCCCGAGCCCAGGTCCACGAAGCTGTTGCCGTCCACGTCGCGGATCACGGCGCCGTCGGCGTCGGCGACATAGACCGGCATCACGGAGACCGCGCTGGAGGCCACCGCGGCGGCCCGGCGCTGGGCGAGCCGCTTCGAGGCGGGGCCCGGCACCTCGGTGAGCAGCTCACGACGCTGCGGAAGCCGGGTGGGCAGCGCCGAGAGTGCAGGGAGTGCGCCTTGGCGGGTGCTGGTGGGATCGGTCATCGGGGTCTGCCTTTCGAAGGAGGGGCGGGTGCGCAGCGGTGGTCTCAGCGGGGGCCCGGGGCGCAGGTGGCCTCGGCGCTGGACCGGCTCAGAGTCGGGGGGTCAGCGGGGGTTCGGTGCGGCGGGAGCCGGTGGATTCGAAGGCTGCCGCGATGCGCAGCAGCCGGGCATCGTCATAGGCGCGGCCGGCGAAGGTCAGCCCCACCGGCATCGAGGTGTCACCCATGGTGCCCATGGGCACCGTCACGGTGGGGATCCCCAGGTGGCGCCAGACCAGATTCCCGTTCGCGACCCAGACCCCGTTGCGCCAGGCCAGATCCGCGGAGTCCACCGAGTGATCGGCGTCGGCGGGTCCGACGTCGGCCACGGCGGGGAAGGCGATGACGTCGAGGCCGTGCTGCTCCATCCATCGGTCGAAGTCCAGCTCGCGGGTGCGCAGCAGCCCGTCGATGCCCTCCTGCATCCACGGCAGGCGCCGCAGCTGCAGGTCCGGGTGGGTGCGCACCAGGTCCGGCAGGCCCGCAATGTCATCCTCGAAGCCGTCATAGCGGTCCGGCAGAGCTGAAGGAGGAGCAGGGAAGATCTCGCGGCCGTCGACCCGGACCAGGCTGTGCAGCGCTGGATCGGCGTTGGCGGCCAGAAAGTCCTCGCAGGCCCAGGCCGAGAGCAGCCCCACCTCCTGGCGCAGATACTCCGCGGGGACCAGGCCCCGGGTCGCGATGCTCGGTGCCCCGGGCCGGTCGCCCTCGTAGTTCGTCACCACCGGCAGGTCACTGGGAGTGAGAGTCGCGCCGGCAGCGGTGAGGCTTGCCACGGCGGCCCGCCAGAGCTCCAGCACCGAGGCGCGTGGGATCACCGGGCGGCCGGTGGATCCGCCGATGCCGGTGATGCCCTCGGGTGAGGGCGGAGCGGTCCCCGCCTCGGGGTCCTCGCCCAGATACATCTGGGGAGCCCCGATGCGCAGCCCGCCAAGCGTCTCGCGGGCAGCCGCGGGATCCGAGATGTGCAGCGCGGCATAGGAGGCCGGTCGCAGCTCGGAGACCGGGGGCAGCGGGTGCCAGAGCTGGGTCCGCCAGAAGTCCCCGCGCGGCTGCGGGTCCTCGGCCACGATCACCTCCAAGACCTCGAGCAGGTCGGCCATCGTGCGAGTATGCGGCACGACGACGTCCATGGTCGGCACCAGCGGCCAGTTGCCCCGCATCGAGATCAGGCCCCAGGACGGGGTATAGGCGCAGAGCGCGTTGTTCGACGCCGGGGCTCGCCCCGAAGACCAGGTCTCCTCAGCCAGCCCGAAGCTGGCGAAGCTGGCCGCGGTGGCGGTGCCGGAGCCGTTGGACGAACCAGAGCCGAAGGCCGAGGTCAGATAAGCGGGGTTATAGGGGCTCTCGGCCCGGCCATAGAGGCCGCGCTGCATGCCTCCATTCGCCAAGGGGGGCATGTTGGTGAGCCCCAGCAGGATCGCACCGGCGCCGCGCAGCCGCTCCACCACGAAGCAGTCCCCGCCGGCCATCAGGTCCGCGAACGCCGGGGAGCCCGCGGCGACGCTCAGCCCGGCCACCCGATAGCTGTCCTTGGCGGTGTAGGGAATCCCGTCAAGCGCCCCGCGAGGCTGACCTGCGGCGCGGCGGGCGTCGGAGGCGCGGGCCTCATCCAGGGCGGCGGGATTCATCACGACCATGGCGTTGAGCCCCGGGCCCTGCCGGTCCTCCCGCCGGTCATAGGCCTCGATCCGGTCCAGATAGGCCTGCACCAGCTGCTCGCTGGTGACGCTGCCCTGCTCGAACGCCGCGCGCAGCTCGGCGATGCTGGCCTCGACGACGTCGAAGCCCGCCCCGCTGGTCGTGGCAGTCTCGGTGGTCTCCGCGCTCGCCGGAGGCCGGCTCGCAGAGGAGCCGCTCGATGGTGAGCCGCTCATCGGTCAGGGTCTCCGGGAAGGAGGTCCAGGGGTGCGGCGGGGTTCACCGCGGCGGGCTGCTGCTGGGTGATGCAGTGGATGCCGCCGCCGAAGCGCAGGATGTCCCGGGCGTCGAGAAGCTCGATGCGCCGGTCGGGGTAGGCCTTGGCGAGGATCGCGGCTGCTTCCTCGTCGGCAGGGTCGTCGTAGGCGCAGAGCAGCACCACCCCGTTGGCCACGTAGTGGTTGATATAGGTCCAGTCCACATGCTCCCCGTCCGCGAGGATGGTCGCCGGCGCCGGGACGTCGATGATGTCGAAGGGCTCACCGGCGGCGTCGCGGGCGGTCTCCAGGAAGCCGCGCAGCTCACGGGTGACCGCATGGTCCGGGTGGGCCGGGTTGTCCTGGCGGTGCAGCAGGATGCTTCCGGAGGGGGTGAAGGCCGCGAACATGTCCACATGGCCGCGGGTGCCGAACTCCGCATAGTCCCGGGTCAGCCCGCGCGGGAACCAGACGGCGTGGGTGGTGCCCAGCGCGGAGTGCAGCTCGGCCTCGATCTGGGCGTGGGACATCCCGGGGTTGCGGCCCAGATCGCGCTGGACCGTCTCGGTCAGCAGCACCGTGCCGCGACCATCGACGTGGAAGGCGCCGCCCTCGTTGATCAGCCGACTGGTGACCCGCACGGCCCCGGTCGCGGCGGTGACCGCGGCGGCGATGTGCTCGTCCTTGTTCCAGCTGGCCCAGCTCTGTGCGCCCCAGCCGTTGAACACCCAGTCCACCGCGGCGAGCTCGCCGTCGGACCGGTGGACGAAGGTCGGTCCGATGTCGCGCATCCAGGCGTCATCCAGCGGCAGCGGCCGCAGCGTGACCGTGTCACCGAGCAGCTCCTGGGCCACGGTGAGATCCATAGGGGCCACCACCACGGTGACCGGTTCGTGCTCGGCGATCAGCTTCGCCACCCGGACCCAGGCCGCCCGGGCGGCGTCGAGGGTGGCGGATCCAGGTGCACCGAAGGTGGCGTTGGCGCAGGGGAACGCCATCCAGGTGCGCTCATGCGGCGCCCATTCCGGGGGCATTCGCAGGTCGAGGTGGGGGGAGGAGGTCATGGGGCTCCGTCAGTCGGCGATGAACTCGGTGGTCTCGAAGCGCTGGCGGAAGAACTCGGGCCGCTTATGGTGCTGCCAGAACATCGCGGCGATGCCGAGGGTGAAGACCAGCATGCCCAGGATGAACACCAGGCCGATCCCGCCGATCTCCGAGCCGGAGCCGTAGTCCGGATCCATGGAGTCCCAGATGGTCTGGAAGAAGAAGATCAGCAGCAGGATTCCGCCCACCAGCGGGGCGAGCAGCTTGTTGAAGAATGCACCCGCGGAGGCGGTGGCCTCGTGGCGGAAGTACCAGACGCAGGCCAGCGCGGTGATCCCGTAGTAGAAGCAGACCATCATGCCCAGCGTGGTGATGGTGTCCCACAGGACGTTCTCCGAGATGATGCGCATCACCACGTAGAACACCGAGGCGATGATCACCGCGACCACGGTGGCGTATGCCGGAGTCTGGTAGCGCGGGCTGACCTGGGAGTACTTGCGGTTCAGCGCGCCGTAGTGGCCCATGGCCAGCATGGTCCGGGCCGGGGAGATCATCGTGGACTGCAGCGAGGCGGCCGAGGAGGAGAGCACCGCGAGCGACATCAGGATCGCCATCGGGCCCATCACCGGTCCGGCCAGGGCGGCGAAGACGTTCTCCTGGATGTCCGGGTTGCCCAGGCCGTACTCGCCGTCGGAGACTCCGGCGAAGGTCAGCGCGCCGAGGGTGACGATGGTGTAGAGGCTCACGACCACCAGGATGGTCAGGATCGCGGCCCGCCCCGGGGTGGTGGTGGTCCCGCGGGACTCCTCGTTCATGGTCAGCACCACGTCCCAGCCCCAGTAGATGAACACCGAGAGGGCGATGCCGGCGGAGAAGGCCGAGAAGGACTCGATGCCGAAGGGGTTGAACCATTCCCAGCTGAAGCCGGTGGCATCGAAGGCGGAGCCGGCCGAGACCTGGCGGAACGCCGCCACGGCGAACCAGAGCAGCACCAGCACCTGGAAGGAGACCAACACATACTGCACGGTCTTGGTGGTCTCCATCCCGCGGTAGGAGACATAGGCGGCTGCGGCCATGAAGATCACGCAGGTGATCACGTTGACCGGGACGTTGCGGGTCAGCTCGGCGATCGAATCGACCCCGGTGATCTGGCTGATCGCCAGGTAGAAGAAGTCCACCGCGATCCCCGCCAGGTTGGAGAGCACCAGGATCGTGGCGGCGAGCAGTCCCCAGCTGCCCATCCAGCCGATCCACGGACCGAAGGCCTTCGATGCCCAGGTGAAGGTGGTGCCGGCGTCGGGCATCGCACGGTTCAGCTGGCGGTAGCCAGAGCGACCAGCAGCATCGGCAGGAACCCGACGATCAGCACCGCCGGCAGATGGTCCCCGACCGCTGAGGCGGTGGGCCCCAGGGCCCCGGAGAGCGTGTAGGCCGGAGCGATCGTGGAGACGCCGATCACCACGGCGCCGAGCGCGCCGATGCTGCCGACGCTGAGCCCCTTGCTGTGGGTGTGCTGACCGGGTGCCTTGACGACGGGGCCGCGTGGTTCGCTCATGATGGTCTCCTCGGTCAGCGCGCGGGTGACGCGCTGGGGTCAGGTTCGCGGTTGTCAGACGCGCTGGGTTCGGGCTCGCGGGGCAGCAGGATCATGGGGATCGGCAGGTGGGAGAGCACCCGGGCGGCGGTCATGCCCAGGAAGATGTGCCGGCGGCGCGCCAGCGGGGACGAACCGATGAGCAGGATCCCGCCCTGCGGCCAGTCGACCGTGCCCACTGCATGGCGCAGCGACCGCCCGGTGGCGTAGATGTGCTTGCCGGGCTGGGAGCTGCCGGAGTCGAGGGCTGGGTCTGCATCCGCTGAACCTGCGACGGATCCAGACTCCTTGTCCTCGAAGGTCACGCGGGTCACCGCCGCCCCCAGCTGGCGAGCCCAGGACTCACTGGATCGGGTGACCTGGTGATCGGGGTGGGCCGCCGAGACCGCGGCCATCACGTCAGTGATCTGCGTGTTCGCCCGATAGCCCGAGGGGGCCAGCGCCACCGGAACCGGGGAGCTGTGCAGCAGGGCGGTGACCGCCGGGTGGGTCATGATCCGCCCGAACCCGATGCCGGAGCCGGTGACCAGCACGTCGGAGTCCAGCTCCTGGACCGCGGCGACCAGTCCTTCGGCCACGGAGCCGCCGGGGCGTATATGACTGTGGTGCCGGATCTCTGCGGGGATGACCGCCTCGGCCTCGGCGATCCACTGCTGGGCCTGTTCGGCGATGATTCCGACGACGCTGCCCACCGGGGGGTACTCCTGCTTGAACGCCGAGTCCTGACGGATCACCAGGATGAGGTCGAGCCGCGCCCCGGCAGAGCGGGCCAGCGCGATGCCCAGCGCCAGGGCGTCGTGGCTGCGCTCATCGCCGCCGAAGCCCACGGCGACTCGGTGGATCGTAGGTTCAACCATGACGCACCTCCATGTGGTCTAGGTGTTCTTCCTGGTCGGAGGCAGCGGCGGGACGATCCGTGGTCTCCGCGAGGCGATGCATGATGTCCTCGGCGGCCCGGCGTCCCTGCCGCAGCGCGCCGTCGACGTGCTGGTAGCCCTCCGCGGCCAGATCGGAGCAGGCCCAGTGCAGCGGGCCCACTGCGCTGCGCTGATGCGCGCCGTAGCGCGAGAGGCCGCCGAGGTCGAAGCTGGCGGCGTAGGCGCCGCGGGTCCATTCCTCGGAGCCGAAGTCCGACTCGTAGTAGACCTCCGGGGTCAGCGCCTGATCCCCCAGGTAGGCGGAGAGGGAGCGCAGGATGGCCTCTCGGCGCTCCTTCGCGGAGAGGGTGAACATCTGGTCGGCCACTTCATCAGAGATGAAGCCGACCAGGGTGCCGCGGCTGTCCTGGTGGTTGGTGTTGTCGTAGACCTCCTGGCAGATCTCGTTCGGGCCGAAGCCGGTGCCGGAGAGCCCCTGTTCCCGCCAGAAGGGACGGTCATAGACTGCGTGGACCTTGATCACCAGGCCCATGGACTGGTGCTGATGCATCTGGTGCTGAAGCCGCGGCAGCGGAGGTTCGAAGCTGATCCGCGAGTACAGGTTCGGCGGCACCGCCAGGATGACCTGGCGGGCCCGCACAGTGACCCGATCGGAGAACACCGTCGCCCCGCCCTCAGGGTGCCAGGCGATGGTGCGCACCGGGGTGGAGAGCTGCACCGAGCCTGCGGGCAGCCGGGCCTCCAGCTCCTCGGAGACGCTCTGCATCCCGCCGACCACGCGTCGGTCCAGGATGAAGTCCTCGTCCACCAGGTTGCTGAACGACCCCGCGGAAGCTGCCATCAGGACCGCCTGCAGCGCGGAGAAGGCGTGATCGGGTTTGGTGAGCATCCCCCCGGCGAGGAAGATCGCGATGTTCTCCCGGGCGGCGGTGTCCTGGGTCTGGCGGCGCAGCCATTCGTTGAACGTCACGGTGTCGAGCTCGCGCGCCAGCGGGTGCGCCCACGGCTCCTCCGGACCGATCGAGGCGGCCAGCTCGTCGAGGGTCTCGATGATCCGCTGCATCTCCGTCACGGTCTGCTCCGGTGCCGGGAACATCTCTCCGGTGAACTCATGGCGGACGCCTCGCGGTCCAGGTAGATGTTCGCGCCCTCGCGGTGGCGGGTGAAGGTCTCCATCCCCAGCTCCTCGAGCAGCCCCAGGAGCACGGTCTGGTCGGGGGAGACCCACTGTCCGCCGACCTCCAGGAAGGCCCCATCGATCTCCTGAGACCAGGTGCGGCCGCCGACGCGGTCACGCGCCTCCAGCACGATGGTGGAGAGCCCGGCGGCATGGAGCGTCCGGGCGGCCATCAGTCCGGCAGGTCCCGCTCCGACGACGACGACGTCGCACTCCTGCGCCTCGCTGCTGCCCAGTGATCGCTTGGGTTCCATAGTGTTCCCCTTCACAGATAAATTAACTATATTCATTAACGGGCAGTCCGGAGCGGTTGTCAAGACCTGCCGGAGATTTTCAACGGCGCGACGCCGAGCTCTTAGACTTGCCCCTTGTGAACGGCGCGACCATCCGCGCGACGAGTCAAGGAACGACCAGCGCGACGAGCGAAGGAACAGAGACAGTGACTGCGGAGAAGACGCGACCCCGGGGGCGAGGGCGACCCACCTCGCCGGTGCTCTCGCGAGGCGTGATCGCGGGTCGGGCGATGACCCTGGTCGCCGAGCGCGGGTACGACCACCTGACCATGGCAGGCCTGGCGCGCAAGCTCGGGGTCTCGGCCTCGGCGCTGTACAACCATGTCTCCTCCAAGCAGGAGGTGCTGGTGCTGATCCAGGATCGGCTCAATGAGGAGATCGACTGCAGCGCCTTCGACCGGCTTCCCTGGCCCGAGGCGCTGATGGCCTGGGCGCGCTCCTACCGGGAGTGCTACATCGAGCACACCGAGCTGATTCCGCTGATCGCCGTCCTGCCCATCGCAGACGCTCCGCAGTCGCTGCGGATGTATGAACGCGTCTTCGAGGCGCTGCATTCGGCGGGGATCGATGACCGCGACGCGGTGGACATCATCGTCGGGATCGAGGCGCTGGTCTTCGGCGCGGCCTTCGACGCCTCGGCGCCGGCGAACATCTTCGACCCCGGCGACAGCGTGGAGATCGCGCCGACCTTCGCACGCGCGGCCGAGCTGCGCGCCGCCGACGCCCGGGCCTCGTCAGACCGGGCGTTCGAGATGACGCTGGAGATCCTGGTGGACGGGCTGGTCCGGCGGATCCAGGACGGCGAGACGTTCAGTCCAAGGCGTGCATGACGTGCTTGACCCGGGTGTATTCCTCCACTGAGTACAGCGAGAGGTCCTTGCCGTATCCGGAGGACTTGAACCCGCCGTGCGGCATCTCGGCCACCAGCAGCAGGTGGGTGTTGACCCAGACGCAGCCGAAGTCGAGATCCCGACTCATCCGCATCGCCTGACCCTGATTCGTGGTCCAGACGCTGGAGGCCAGCGCGTAGTCCACGCCGTTGGCCAGGGTCAGGGCCTCCTCCTCGGTGCTGAAGGGCTGCACCGTGAGCACCGGGGCGAAGGTCTCCTCCTGGACCAGCTCGTCCTCCTGGCGGACCCCGGTGATGATGGTGGGTTTCACGAAGAATCCCCGCCCACCCTCCGGGGGCACGCCTCCGGTGATCACCGTGGCGTGGTCGGGGATGTTCTTGAGCTTGGCGCAGACGGTCTCGAAGTGGCGCACGTTGTTCAGCGGCCCGTAGTCGTTCAACCCGTCATCGAGCTCTCCGGTGGTGAGCTTGGCCGCCTGAGCGGCGAGCAGCTCGACGAACTCGTCGTGGACGCTGTCCTGGACCAGTACCCGGGTCACCGCGGTGCAGTCCTGGCCGGCGTTGAAGGTTCCGAAGGTCAGGATCAGCTCGGCGGCCTTGTGCAGGTCCGCGTCGGCGAAGACCACGGCGGGCGCCTTGCCTCCGAGCTCGAGGTGGGTGCGTTTGACCGACTTCGCGGCAGAGGTGGCCACGGCCTGGCCTGCGCGCACCGAGCCGGTGATCGATACCATCGCTGGGGTGTCATGTTCGGTGAGCAGCTGACCTGTGCTTCCGTCGCCCAGGACCACGTTGAGCACGCCGGGTGGCAAGACCTCCCCGGCCAGACGAGCCAGCACCAGGGTGGACTCCGGAGTGGTCTCCGCGGGCTTGAGCACGATGGTGTTGCCGGCGGCCAGGGCCGGGCCGATCTTCCAGATGGCCATCATGAGCGGGAAGTTCCATGGAGTGATCTGCGCGACGACGCCCACCGGCTCACGCCGCACATAGGAGGTGTGGCCCTCCAGGTACTCTGCGGCCCCGCGGCCTTCCAGCAGCCGGGCCGCACCGGCGAAGAAGCGCAGCTGGTCCGCGCCCGCGGCGACCTCCTCCTGCGCGATGATCCGGCGTGGCTGTCCGGTGTTGCGGTGCTGGGCCTCGACCAGCTCGTCCGAGTGCTGCTCCATCCTGTCCGCCAGAGCCAGCAGACAGCGCTGACGCTCTGAGGGGGTCACGGACTTCCAGGAGGCGAAGGCGCTGCGTGCCGCAGCGAAGGCGGCGTCGATGTCTTCCGCATCGGAGACCGGTGAGAGCGCGACGCGCTCGCCGGTCATGGGGCTGAGGACCTCCAGCTCCGCCGTGCCCTTGGCCGCGACGAACGATCCGTTGATGTAATTCTCAAGCCGGGAGTTCACAGAGGTCTCCTCCACCATCAGATAATGATTCGTGTTCATTTTACGACGGGTTGATGTGATGCGCAACACTGAGAGGGAATTCGCCGAAGCAGGCTGAGGAGCAGCGATTCGCGAAGCGGAGGAGGCTCAGATGCGCAAGGTGATCACGGGACGACGGACGCACCACCACAAAGGTGACCTGGTGGTGTTCATGGTGGGGATGACGATCCACAAGCCGTGGCGGGTGCGCGCGTGGTTCCCGGTCTTCGCTGCCATGCCGAAGATGCTCGAGGAGCTCACCGCGGACCCCGACTCGGGGCTGCTCGGCCACCGACTGGTGTTCGGACGCGGAGGCCCGTTGTGCATCCGGTACTGGTCCTCCACCGAGCAGCTCTATGCCTACGCCTCCGACCGCGAGGGGCTGCACCGCCCGGCCTGGGCGGAGTTCAACCGTCGTGCGAAGAAGATTCCGGGCGCGGTCGGGATCTGGCATGAGGGCTGCCAGGTGGCGCAGGCGGAGTCGGTCTACGTGGACACCCCGGCAGCGGGGCTCAGCGAGGCGACGGAATCCGTGGAGGTGGGTCGCGATCAGGGCAGCGCGCGAGATCGACTACGCCGGATCCGCCCTGCTCAGGCCGGTGCTCCCGGATCGCCATAGCCTGGCACGGCGCGTACCCGGCCCGCGCCTGCTGCGCCCGCACCTGCTGCGCTCTGTTCCGACCGGCTGCGAGATCCATTGTGCAATTTGAGCGCATTTTGCGGCGGTTTCGGCGGATAAACCTGCACAAATTGCACTATCGATGTGGGGGAGCGGGAGAGTGGCCGCGCGGGAGAGTGGCCGTGCGCGGGAGCGGGAGCACAGGCGAGCAGACCCCCTCCGGTGCCGTGGCCAGGGGCCGACGCCCGGGCTCGTGGACGTGGTCCAGCTCAGCTGTAGGGCAGCTGGTGCAGCCGCTGGCCGAGCCGCTGCTGCCGCTCCGCCTGGATGCGAAGCCGCCGGTACTCCCGGTTGCGCCGCTCGGCCATCACCGCCACCAGGAACTCGGTGGCCGAGGAGGGCGGGGCCGGGGGAGCCACGTGGCCAGCGACCTCGTTGGCCAGCCGGTGCGCGGTGTGCTCCAGAGCCTGGGCGTTGTGCCCGCGCGGGTTGTCCTGGATGGTGCGCAGGAACCGCGAGGCCCGGGCCGCCACGGCGTCCGGGATCCGGCCCAGGTCAGCGATCTGGGTCCAGGAGGTCAGCTGGGCAGGCACCGGCAGCATCATCGGCTTCACGGCCGGCTGCCGGACCCGGATCACATAGGTGCCCGCGACCATATCGCCCAGGCGCCGGGTCCGCCGGCTGAACATTCCGGCGAAGAGCGGGATGATGCCGAAGCTGAGGTAGATCTCTCCGAAGCCGACCAGCGCGCGGATACCGGCGTGCCGGAGCCGGATGGCGCCGCCGTCGTCGCGCACCACTCGGGTGCCGAAGATCAGCCGTCCCACCGAGCGGCCGCGGGAGAGGGTCTCCACCGTCATCGGCAGGATCACCAGGCACAGCACGGCGCCGCCGAGCATGACCGCAGCCTCCATGGCCGGATCCAGGACCCCGGCCCCGGCCGCCAGGCCGGAGAGGATCAGGAAGGCCAGCAGCGCTGCCCACGCGATGATCAGGTCCACGATCAGCGAGGCGGCGCGGGTGATCAAGGACGCGGCCGGAAGCTCCAGCTCCACGCCTTCACCGGTGATCACATTGCGCATGGGTCAAGCCTAGCGTCGCCGGGGCGGGTTCGGGCGGCGCAGTGAAGGCTCAGGTGCTCGGGGTCCACGGCTGGAGGATCTCGTTCATGGCATCGGTGAGGCTGCGCTGCAGCAACGGGCCGAAGGAGACCCGCTTCACGCCCAGCGTGGTGAGTTCGGCAATGCTGAGTCCGCCGGGGATGGCGCCGTTGACCGGGTGTGCCGTGACATTGACCGGGGTCTTCACCGCGGCCAGGATCTGTTCCAGGTAGTCCCGGGACGGGACCTTCACCGGGTAGAGCGAATCGGCTCCGGCCTGTTCCAGCAGACGCAGCCGGTGCAGCGCGTCCTTGAGCTGGGCCTCCGGTCCGGCGTCGGTGGTGAACGCATCCGTGCGGCCGTTGATCACCAGGTGGGTGCCGGTGGCGTCCGCGGCGGCCCGGATCGCGGCGATGTAGCCGGCGTGCTCCTCGGGGGAGCGCATCTCATCCATCGAGTGCACCGTGTCTTCGATGTTGATGCCTGCGGCGCCGGCCTCCAGGGTTCGGTGCACCAGCTCCTCGGCAGGGGTGTCGTATCCGGACTCCAGGTCCACGGAGACCGGGATGTCGACGACGTCGGTGATCCGCCGCACGACGCGCAGCACCTCGGCAAGCTCCATGGCCTCGCCGTCGGCCTCGCCGAGGGAGTCCGCCACCGGGTGGCTGCCGATGGTCAGGGCCGAGAATCCGAGCGAGGCACAGGTCTCAGCGGACCAGGCGTCCCAGACCGTGGGCAGGATGACCGGGGTGGCCTGGTGGTGGAGATCCAGAAGGCGCTGGGCGTGCTGTTCTATGGAAGTCATCTTGGCATCGTGGCACATGCGCGACGCCGAGGGAAGGCAGTTTCACCGGCACCGCGGTGACGCGCTGAGCACGGGGTAGTCTCGTGGCGTGGATATCGACGCCTTCATCGCCGTGCATCAGCACGAGTGGGACCGGCTCGCGGCGCTGGCCTCGCGCCGGCGGCTCGCCGCCGCCGAAGCCGACGAGATGCTGCGGCTCTACGAGCGGACCTCCACCCACCTGTCCATGATCCGCGCCGCCGAGCCGGATTCTCCGGTGGTGGCCTCACTCTCGGCCCCGCTGGGACGGGCTCGCGCGCATCTGACCGGGTCCGGGGAGAACGTGTTCGTGTCCAGCGCCTATTTCTTCACCCAGACCCTGCCGGTGGCGTTCTACCGGATCCGGTGGCTCACCGTGATCCTGGGTGCCGCCTTCATCGCCGTGGCGGCGGCCTTCGCCTTCTGGACGATCCACCACCCGCAGATCGATCTGCTGATGCCCCAGGAGGCTCGGCAGAGCTACGCCGGCACCGAGTTCGCCAACTACTACTCGGAGCACCCCAACTCCAGCTTTGCGGCACAGGTGTGGACCAACAACGCCTGGATCGCCGCCCAGGAGGTCGCCTTCGGGGTGACCGGCGTCTTCGTGCCCTTCGTGCTCTTCGTCAACGCCCAGGGCCTCGGCATGGCCGCCGGGGTCATGGCGGAACAGGGTGAGGCGTCCACCTTCTGGCTCTACATATTGCCGCACGGCCTGATGGAGATCACCGCGATCTTCATCGCCGGGGCGGCCGGGCTGCGAATCTTCTGGGCCTGGGTTGCGCCGGGCCAGATGCGACGCTCTGCCGCGCTGGCCGCCGAGGGGCGCAAGCTCATCACGGTGGCCTTCGGGCTGGTGCTGATCCTGCTGATCTCCGGAGTCGTGGAAGGCTTCGTGACCCCCTCGGATCTGCCGCACTGGCTGCGCATCGGCATCGGCGCCGCGGTGCTGGCCGGGTACTGGGTCTACACCCTGGTGCTGGGCGGGCGCGCCCACCGGGCCGGGGTCACCGGGGACCTCGGCAAGTACGACGCCGGAACGGTGGAGCTCACTGCCTGAGCCTGGGTCGGTCGAGCTCGAACCGCTGAGTTTTTCACCTCAATTGCCTGGAGACGCCGGTGTCCGCCGGGGCCCAGAGTGCTCCGCTGATCCTGCTGCGCCGCGCGGTGATCGCGGCCGGAGTGATCCGGACACGAGCCCGAAGCGCCCGAAGGCTGTCCGAGTGCGGTCCTTCCGCGGGATCACAGGGATGCTCATCGCCGACTCTCCGGGCTTCCTCCCCGCATAAGTGGCGTCACGCTCATACTGTTGGGGAGAGTCAGTAATGCGTGGAGAGGCAGATATGAGCGCGAATTCCGATCGGAACGAGGCCGGCAGGCCCGCCGACGAGAACGAAGATTTTGAATCCGGGTTGGACTACGGTGCCTTCGCATCCGAAGAACCCGATTTCCCCGACGACAACCTGAGTGCGGAGCGAGACCAGCGCCCGGCACGGACCGGTCAAGGCCAGCCCGATGACCAGGCCACCCAGGCCATCCCCGCGACCCGGGCACCGCAGGGCGGTCCTGGCCGTCAGGACCAGGATGCCCCCACCGAGAACATTCCGCGCACGCCCGACCAGGGAGCAGCTGCGCAGAACCCCAATGCCACGCGTTCCCTCGATGATGTGCGCACCTCCCGGGACACCCGTTCCATGGAGGACACGACCACGTTCACCGGGGCGGCCGCAGCAGGTGCCGGCGGAGCAGGTGCTGGGGGAGCAGATGCCGCCAGCTCAGGCGCCGCGAGCTCAGGTGCCGCGGCGGAGCCCGGGGCAGCGCAGCAGGGCGTGCCGAGCCCTACCCCGGCAACCTCGAACCAGGGTGCTGATGCCCACCAGCCCACAGAGAATGCCGCCGAACTGAGCCGACGTGAGCAGCGCCGTCGTGATCGGGACGAGGCGAAGTCCGAGGATCAGGACACCGCTGTGGTTCCCGCCACCGCCGGAGCCTCGGGCTCAGCGGCCCCGGCGGCCGCCGGGGCTGGCGCCGGTGCAGCTGCAGGCACTGCGGCAGGTGCCGGGGGCGTTGACCGCTCCGGTCGCTCGGCCTCCAGCCCGACCCACGCGGCCTACGGCTCGGATGAGTCGGTCACCGACGCGGATCTCGACGATGAGGTCGCCCGCTCCAATCGCGGGGTCTCACGGTTCTTCCAGGTCCTGATCGCGATCTTCACCCCGATCCTGCTGCTGGTCGCCGCCGTGCGCCTGGTCGCCTCGCCGCTCTTCCTGTGGGTGGCCTACAACCGCCCCTGGATCCCCGACGGGGCCTACAGCATGAACGCCGATGACCGGCTGGTCTACGGCTCCTACGGCACAGACTTCCTGACCAACCTGGCGAACGGCCGGTACCTCTCGGAACTGGCCCCCGGTGGGGAGCAGCTGTTCACCGACGGTGAGGTCTCACACATGATCGACGTGAAGTTCGTGGTCCTCTGGGCCATGCTCATCGGCGTCATCCTGCTGGTGATCACCCTGATCCTCGCCCTGCTGCTGCGCGCCTGGCGTCCCGGAGGCACGGCCCGCGGGCTCTTCGCCGGCGCCTGGGTCACCCTGGGCATCATCATCGCCGTCGCGGTCCTGGCGATCATCGACTGGCAGCTCTTCTTCGCCGAGTTCCACCGGATCTTCTTCGCCGACGGCACCTGGACCTTCCCGGCCGACTCCACGCTGATCCAGCTCTACCCCGAGCAGTTCTGGATCGACGCCGGCGTGGCCGTGGTCGCGCTTGCGGTGCTCTTCGCCGTGATCCTGCTGATCGCGA
Source organism: Nesterenkonia sp. AN1 (assembly GCF_000582475.1). NCBI lineage: Bacteria > Bacillati > Actinomycetota > Actinomycetes > Micrococcales > Micrococcaceae > Nesterenkonia > Nesterenkonia sp. AN1. The sequence continues at coordinate 150,308 of NZ_JEMO01000023.1, read as the reverse complement.
CCTGGCCGACCCGCCGTCGTCGTGCCCGCCGGGCAGCCCGCCTGGCCGAGGTGCACGAGCGTCGCAAGGTGAAGCTGGTCGAGGAGCTGAACAAGGGCAACGCAGAGTACAGCGAGGCACCTGCTCACACCCCTGCCCGCGGTCGCAAGCGTGATCGCAACCTGGACCGAGAGCGGGATCAGACCACTGCGGTGGGCTGACCCGCCGGTGCCCGAGGGCGCCTGTTCAGCAGGCGCCGAAGGGTACACTCTTCGCTGATGACCAGTGACAACACCGCCGCCACCCATGCCGCCCAGGGCCCCCTCGTGGGGATCCTGGGCGGCATGGGTCCTGCCGCCACAGTGGACTTCTATTCGAAGCTCATCGCAGCCACCCCCGCCGCCACGGACCAGCAGCACCTGCGGGTGATGATCTGGGCCGATCCCACCGTCCCGGACCGCTCGCAGGCGATCGTGGGCCACGGGGAGGACCCGACGCCGAAGCTCGCGGAGGGCGCCCAGCAGCTCAAGGACGCCGGCGCGGCGTTCTACGTGGCCGCCTGCAACGGGTCCCATGCCTTCCTGCCGCGCGTCCGCGAGCAGGTGGACCTGGAGTACGTCTCCATGATCGAGGTGACCGCCGAGCACCTCAGTGCGCTGCCCTACGTGAAGGCCGCCGGACTTCTGGCCACCGATGCGACGCTCACCGCAGGCCTCTACCAGGACAGCCTGGCCGCCTACGGGGTGCAGCCGATCGTCCCTGAGCCCGCCGACCAGCACACGGTCATGGAGGCGATCTACGCGGTCAAGGCCGGAAGCCTCGGGCCCGAGCTGCGCGCCGGCCTGGTCCGGGTAGCCCGGTCTCTGGTGGCCCAGGGCGCTGATGTGATCGTCGCGGCATGCACCGAGATCCCGCTGGCCATGACCACCGAGGAGTCACCGCGACCGCTGGTGGACCCTGCGGTGCTGCTGGCGAACCACGTGGTGACCAAGGCGAACAGTCTGCGCTGAGCCGCTTCGAGGTGCGCGGCTTCAACGCTGCTGCGCCCTGGGACCGCTGCGTACAAGGCGCGGCCGAGGGAGCGGCGTGCCGGTAGGCACGCCGAGGACGCCGGCTCAGATGGTGACGTCGCCCTTGGGGCTGCGGAAGGTCACCGACATGATGCCCGGTGTGCCTGAGGGTGCGATCCACTCCACGTCCACATCCTCGAACGGATCCACATTCGGGCTGGCGAGCCACTGGGTGACTCGGTCCGGGGAGCCGGCGATGCTCAGCTTCGTCAGGGCGGCCTCCGGCGGATAGGCCTGCGAGGGGTGCAGCCCGTCGCTGCCATCGTTCCAGCGCAGGAGATAAGGCACCTGGGGATCGGCGATGAGCCCCTTGATGCCGATCTGCTGCCAGGTCAGCTCCTGGCCGTCGGGGAACTTGCGGTTGCCCGGGACGGCCTTGCGGCCCAGCCGCTCTTCGAACGGGGTGAGGTCATCGACGCTGACGCACCAGCCCATCCAGCCGCCGCCCACCAGGGAGCGGTTGCGCACGGCCTGACCGAAGGGCGCCTTGTCCGCGCTGGGATGGTCCAGCACCTCGACGATCTCCAGGTACTGCCGGTTCTCCAGCGGAATGATGGCGTTGCGGGTTCCGAAGCGCGGATGGATCCCGCCGCGGACGCGTTCTACGCCCAGGGCATCGGTGATTCGTGCCACCGTGGCTTCCATTCCATCGGGACCGACTGCATAGGAGACGTGATCGAGGCGCATCATGAGGCCATCATGACACCACTGACCGCACAGGTATAAATCGAGTTGAATATTCATACTTATCCGGGATTTTTCTACCGATTGTAGAAACATCGCGACCATGGCGCCCGGAGTGCTCTGCAGGGCGCGTATCCTTGATGAGTGCTCAAGACCGCTCTGCAGCCCAAATGGATCGGGACCCTCGCCCTGGCGCTGGTCCTGGCCACGGTCTTCGTGGTGCTGAGCGCCTGGCAGTTCAGCGAATCGAGCTCCGAGCCGCCGCCGACCCAGGAGATCACCGAGAACCCGGTCCCGCTCACCGAGGTGCATGCGCCGATGCAGCCGATGACGGTGGCCCAGGCCGACCAGATCGTGGAACTCAGCGGCGAGTTCCTCGCCGACACCCAGGTGATCATCGATGAGCGCCTGCAGGATGGGACGTCTGGCTACTGGGTGGTCGCGGCCTTCCGCCCCGAGGACGCCCCGGATGAGAACATCATCCGGTGGTGCGAGGCTGGGTCTCCGATCCGGCCGATGCCGAGGAGCTTCCCTCCGGCGAGGCGCTCGAGGTCCAGGGCCGGCTGCTTCCTCCCGAGGCTCCCGGCCCGGGTCAGCGCGGAATGTCAGCCGATGGAACGCAGATCTTCCCCACGCTGTCCCCGGCTGAACTGATCAACGTGTGGGATGAGCCGGGCTATTCAGGCTTCGTCGTGGCCTTCGAGACGCTGGACGCCAGCGGCGCGGAGGTGGGAGCGACGTCGTCCTCCGCCATGGAGCCGGTGCAGGTTGACCCGCAGCCCGAGACCTCGGACATCAACTGGCTGAACCTCTTCTACGGCGTGGAATGGACGGTCTTCGCCGGATTCGCCTTCTACCTGTGGTGGCGCCTGGTCAAGGACGCCCATGAGAAGCAGCTGGAGGAAGAGTGGCTCGACCGTGAATGGCAGGAGCAGTGGCGCGCCGAGCAGCTCGCCCTGCGGCAACAGACCCAAGCGAAAGACTAGAGACGCATGAGTGACTCCCGTACCGGCGACGCCCATCTGACCGATCCCGCGGCGACCGATGACATCCCGCCGGCTCCGCCGCGGCCCAAGCAGCGCCGCTTCGGGGGCACCGCCGCGCAGATCCAAGGATCGCTGAACTTCTACAAGGCCTTCGCCTTCATCACCGGCATCATGCTGCTGATCCTGGTCGCCAAGATGACCATGGACTACGGCTTCGGCTACGAGCTCTACGCCGGCGGCACCACCGCCGCAGGAGCCGAGAACTCGCTGGGCTTCCACCCCAAGGACTCGGTTGTTGACGGCACCGGGATCTCCTACTGGATCGCGGTGATCCACGGCTGGATCTACGTCATCTACATCATCGCCGGATTCCGACTCTGGTACCTGATGAACTGGAAGGTCGGCCGGCTGGTCACCATCGTGCTCGGCGGCGTCGTGCCGTTCCTGAGCTTCGTGGTGGAGCGCAAGATCGCCCGCGAGGTCCGGGTCGACATGGAGTCCAACCCCGAGGCCGTGCGCCGCTACTGAGCGGCCCACCGCATCGACGCCTGCCCCGGGAGGGCGAGAGTCCGGCCCGGGCGGGCTAGCGGAGCGCCGGAACGGTTAGCGGGGCGCCGGAACGGGCCGCGCCTGCGCACGACCGGCCCAGAAGAGCACCGGGATCAGCAGCAGCGCGAGCAGCCCTCCGCCCAGCGAGAGATGTTCGAAGCTCGTCGTGGACATCACCACCCCCGACATCGCCCCACCGCCGGCTCCGGCAAGGGCGATCAGCACATCCACGCCGCCCTGCGTGCGGGCACGGTTCTCCGGGACCGTGGCGTCCACGACCAGCGCAGTGCCGGAGATCAGCCCCACGTTCCAACCCACCCCCAGCAGGATCAGCGCCAGGATCAGCAGACCCAGGGAATCCCCGGGGGCTGCGGCGCCCACCACGCCGGCGCCGAGCAGCAGCACGGCAGCCGCGACGCTCATCGGAATCCGACCGAACCGGTCCACCAGGACCCCGGTGACCAGCGAGGGCAGCCACATGGCCCCCACATGCAGCCCGATCACCAGTCCCACCGATCCCAGTCCGTGGCCGTGGGCCAACATGTGGATCGGGGTCATGGTCATGATCGCCACCATCGCGATCTGGGTCAGCACCATCACGGTCGCGCCGATATAGACGCCGGGCTCGGGCCTGGGGGCAGGGGCGGAATGCGCTGAGCCGGTGGAGCCTGCGCCGGCGGCGAGCTCGGAGACAGGTTCGGCCGCGTCTGCCGCCGTACCCCCGTGGGTGCTGGCGGCGGGTTCCCCGGCCATGCCAGGGGTTTCCGCAGCTTCGATCTCGGCGAGCTCCCGCGCCAGCAGGAACGGGTCCGGGCGGAGGAAGGCGAGGAGGATCGCTGCGGCGGCGAGGTAGGCCGCGGCCGCGAGCAGGAAGGGTCCTGCCAGCGGCGGGATGCCCAGGCTCGTCGCGAGATCTCCCAGCGGCTGAACCAGGTTCGGGCCGGCCACGGCCCCCAGGGTCGTGGAGACCATGGCGATGCTGATCGCGGTGGCGCGGCGTGATTCCGGCGCCAGGTCTGTCCCGGCGTAGCGGGCCTGCAGGTTCGTCGCGGTCCCGGCCCCGTAGATGAACAGGGCAAAGAACAGCAGCGGGACGTGATCCGCGATCGCCGCGGCCACCACTCCGATCGCGCCGAGCCCTCCGGCGGTGAACCCGAGACCCAGCCCGATCCGGCGACCCCAGCGCTGACTGACCCGCCCCACGGAGAACGCCGCAAGCGCGGAGCCCAGCGTAAACAGCGCGATGGGCAGCCCGGCCAGGCTCGCTGAGCCGAGCATCTCCTGGGCCAGCAGAGCGCCCACGGTGACCCCTGCGGCCAGTCCGGCGCCGCCGAGGATCTGGCTGAAGACGACGACGGTGAGCGTACGCCGCTGCACCTCGGCCCGCTTCGCCTCGGATTGCTGCGTGAGTGTCCGCGGCTGGGCGCCCCCGTGAGTCATGCCCGAATCATAGACCGCCGCCTGCCGCGACCCTCCGCCGAGGAGAGGGGTCATCCCGTCTCCGGGGCGGAAACGGGTGCTCTCAGCTCGCGTGAAGGGGCGATTCCGCCCGTTCGCGCCCCAGCGCGGCGGTCGAAAGCCCTGAAGTCCGCTGAGCGGAGACTTCATCCCCGTCACTGGGGCGCAAACGGGTGTTCTCAGCTCGCCCGACACAGCCATTCCGCCCGTTCTCGCCCCAGCAACACGAAAGACGGCGCGCGGGCGCGAAAGACGGCGCGTGGGCGCTGAAAAGCAGGGCGCGGGCGAGCGTCGTCGTCGTTCTGGGGCTAGTCCGCCGTGAAGAAGGCCTTGAGCACGGCCGAGAAGACCTCGGGCTTCTCCGCGTGGACCCAGTGACCCGCGTCCTTGATCGTCGTCAGGCTCACGCGCGGGAACAGCGCCCGCATGGCAGGAGCGAAGTCATCCTGCACATAGTCGGACTCGGCTCCGGCGATCCAGAGCACGGGGCCCTCGAACGTCTCGTCCGTGAACTCCGGGAAGCCCCCGATCTGCGGCAGCGACTCATGGAGCAGGTCCAGATTCACCCGCCAACGGAACCCCTCGCCGTCGCGCGCCAGGCTCTGCAGCAGGAAGCCGCGGACCATCCGCTCGGGGATCGGCTCCTGCAGGAGCTCATCAGCCTCGCCGCGGGAGGAGAGGCCTGCCAGGTCCAACCGGCTCAGACTGCTGATGAGATGATCGAATTCACCCATGGACTCCCGGGCGACCGGTGAGATGTCGACGACGGCGAGGCGGCTGATCAGCTCCGGATGGCGCAGGGCCAGCACCATGGCGACCTTGCCCCCCATGGAATGCCCCACCAGATGCACCGGAGCCTCGCTGGCCACGGTGCGACGCAGGTGATCCGCGACCATATCTGCCTGCTCGACATAATCGAAGCGCTGGGTCCAGTCGGAGGCGCCGTGGTTGGGCAGATCCAGCAGGACAGAGCGCAGCTCGGGGGAGAGCGCCTTCGCGATCTGGGTGAAGTTCTTACCCTGCCCGAACAGCCCGTGCAGGAACACCACGGTCTCGCCAGACTCACCCAGCTGCGCAACGTTGAGTGAGAATGTTTCGGCAGTCACGATGAGTCTCTCCTGTTCACAGGTGTGCATCTGGTCCCGATCATCCTACGGCGGGCCCTCGACGGGTTTTCAAGCAGGCGACCTGTGAGCAGGACCTCCGGGGCAGGGCGGTGCGCCGCGGGTGCTGTCGCTTAGGATGGGACGGTGACTTCTCAGCCTGATTCCGCAGACTCTGCCGTTCCCGCCGTGGAGCGCTCGAACTCCGAGGCCCAGACCGTGCTGGTGGTGGACTATGGCGCGCAGTATGCCCAGCTCATCGCCCGCCGCGTCCGCGAGGCCCGGGTCTACTCCGAGGTCGTCCCGCACACCCTCGCCGCGAAAGAGATCATCTCGCGCAATCCCTCCGCAGTGATCCTCTCCGGCGGGCCCTCTTCGGTCTACGCCGAGGGTGCCCCCGAGGTGGAGACCGAGCTCTTCGAGGCAGGCATCCCGGTGATGGGCATCTGCTACGGCTTCCAGGCCATGGCTCACAGCCTCGGCGGCGAGGTGGCCCGCACCGGCGATCGCGAATACGGCAAGACCGAGGTGCGCAGCGTCAACGCCCCGCATTCGCTGCTCACCGGCACCGATACGGTCCAGTCCACCTGGATGTCGCACAGCGACTCCGTGCAGCAGGCACCGGAGGGCTTCGAGGTCCTGGCCTCCTCGGAAGGCGCTCCCGTCGCAGCCTTCGCCGACGAGGCGCGCAGGCTCTACGGCGTGCAGTGGCATCCGGAGGTGCGCCACTCGCCCCAGGGCCAGATGGTCATCGAGAACTTCCTCTATAACGGTGCCGGCCTGACCCCCGAGTGGACCACCGGCAACATCGTCGAAGAACAGGTCGCCGCGATCCGCGCCCAGGTCGGGGACGCCCGCGTGATCTGCGGACTCTCCGGCGGCGTGGACTCCGCCGTGGCCGCCGCCCTCGTGCAGAAGGCCATCGGAGACCAGCTGACCTGCGTGTTCGTCGATCACGGATTGCTGCGCGAAGGTGAGGCCGAACAGGTCGAACGCGATTTCGTCGCCGCCACCGGCGCGAAGCTCTATGTGGCCGATGAGCGGGAACGCTTCCTCGCCGCACTTGAGGGCGTCACCGATCCCGAGACCAAGCGCAAGATCATCGGCCGGGAGTTCATCCGGGCCTTCGAAGGCGCCGAGAAGGCGGTGCTCGCCGAGGCGGCCGCCGACGGCGCCACGGTCGAGTTCCTGGTCCAGGGCACCCTCTACCCCGACGTCGTGGAATCCGGCGGCGGCGAGGGTGCGGCGAACATCAAGTCCCACCACAACGTCGGCGGGCTGCCCGAGGACATGGTCTTCAAGCTGGTCGAGCCGCTGCGCGCGCTGTTCAAGGACGAGGTCCGGGCCGTCGGTGCCGAGCTGGGACTGCCTGCCGAGATCGTCCAGCGTCAGCCGTTCCCGGGGCCCGGGCTGGGCATCCGGATCATCGGTGCGGTCTCCGAGGACAGGCTGCGGATCCTGCGCAAGGCCGATGCCATCGCCCGTGAGGAGCTCACCGCCTCCGGGCTGGACCAGGAGGTCTGGCAGATGCCGGTGGTGCTGCTCGCCGACGTCCGCTCCGTGGGAGTCCAGGGCGACGGCAGGACCTACGGCCACCCGATCGTGCTGCGCCCGGTCTCCTCCGAGGACGCGATGACCGCAGACTGGTCACGGCTGCCCTATGAGCTGCTCGCCAAGATCTCCAACCGGATCACCAACGAGGTCGAAGAGGTCAACCGGGTCACCCTGGATGTCACCTCCAAGCCGCCAGGCACCATCGAATGGGAGTGAGTCAGACGACTCATGCTTGATGCTCCCTCCGCCGAGGCGATCACCACCGTCGTCGCCGGACTCCTGCTGGTGCTCGGCGCGCTCGGCGTGGTGCTCCCGATCCTGCCGGGTTCGCTGCTGATCGTCATCACCCTGATCGTCTGGGCGGTGCTGCTGGGTGGCCCGGTGGCCTGGCCCGCGGCGATCTTGGGCGTGGTCCTGGCCGTGATCGGCTGGGGCAGCTCCACGGTGCTCACCGGTCGATCGCTGCACCGGCAGCAGATTCCGCGCGGGCCGATCATGATCGCGATCCTCACGGCACTGATCGGGCTGATCGTGTTCCCGCCGCTGGGGCTGTTCATCGGTTTCGCCGCAGGGCTCTTCGGCGCCGAATTCGTGCGCCGGGAGCGCGACTGGCGTGCCGCTGGGACCGCGAGCCTGCATGCGCTGCGCGCCGTCGGGCTCGGGATCGTGCTCGAATTTCTGCTCGCCGGGCTCGCGATCTCCTCGTTCCTGATCGGCTCGCTGATCCACTTCTGGCCCTGACCCGCGGCCGACCGGCGGCTTCAAGGTCAGGCTGAGACCGATTGCGGGTTGTGCCGCCGGGATCATTAGACTTCACTGCATGTAATTATCGGCGATCCTCGTCGTCCCTGAGGGAGACGAGGGTGCCGGAATGGGCGTGAGCCCATTCCGGTGGGGATTGTGGAAGGTCGTCTGTGAGCAAAGAACCAGCCGCTGAGGAGTGGGACCTGCCGTCCGAGAATGGGCCCGCAGCAACTGCGCTGGAGCATCAGCACCGTGACAACGAGGACGACGCCGCCCCTGCGGCCTCGGACTCGCCCGGTTCCGCGCAGTCCCCGAGATCCGCGCAGTCTCCTGGATCCGTAGACTCCGCGAGCTCGGCTGCATCGGCGTCGACCCCAGAGTCGCCCGGATCGGCCGATTCCGCAGACTCGGCCGGGTCGCCCGGCTCACCGGACTCAGCAGACTCACCGGCGTCCCCGTCCTCACCCGCGTCCGCGGGCTCTGCGGCGTCCCCAGATTCGACGCCCTCGGCACCCTTGGCCAAGAACGGCCGCGACCCGGTCGCGGCCTGGCTGGAATCCGTGGGCTCGGGGACCGAGAACGACACGATGCTGCGGTTCTCACCGAGCCAGCACAATGCCATCGACCTCACCGACGCAAACTCTTCGGGGATGATGCAGCTGATGGCGGGGCGCAAGACCCGGCTCTCCACGCTGCTCAACGATCAGCACGCCTTCACCATCGGCAAGCAGGCCGCCCAGGGCATCCGGGCCAAGACCCGCGAGATGTCCGAGGAGCGCGGAATCGACGTCGGCTTCCTCGCCGCCGGCGTGGTCAGCTGGACCGAGGATGCCGGTCAATCCTCCTCGGGGGAGCAGTTCACCGAGGACTTCACGGCTCCGGTCATGCTGGTGCCGATCACCCTGCGTCCGCGGGAGGACGGCAGTGGCGACTTCGAGATCCAGTTCAGCGCGGCCGCCCGGCTTAACCCTGCCCTGATCCGTCACCTCGCCACCCGACATGGCACCCGGCTGGACCCGGTGGAGTTCCACAGCTCCGGCTATGTGACCGCCCGCTTCGATCCCAGCCGTCCCGCAGATGCGCTCGCCCGGATCGCCGGAGGCGTGGACACCATGCACTCGGTGCAGGTGTGGCGACAGCTCTACGTCTCGACCTTCGCGGACCTGACCTTCCTGGGAGACCCCACCGGGCTGGATCTGGATCACCCCGTCATCCGGGCCATGGCCACCGGTAAGCCGCTGGGCCAGGCTCGTGCCGAGCTCGCCCGCAAAGACCTGCCCCCGGTGGATGAGCGGGAGCCCCGCGACGAGCGCCTGGTCGCGGACGCCGATCCGCACCAGCAGGCAGCGCTGGACGCGGTGCTCGCCGGGCAGTCCGTGGTGGTCTCCGCCCCCGCCGGCACCGGTCAGACCCAGACCGCGATCAACGCCGCGGCCGGTCTGGCCTGGCAGGGCAGACGGGTGCTGGTCCTCGCCGAGCGCACCGCCACCCTGGAGCAGTTCAAGAACCGGCTCTCCGAGGTCCATCTGGGCACGCTGGCCGGCAACATCTCTGCCGCCGGGACCTCCGAGGAGATCCGGGATCAGCTGATCCGCGCCATCCGCCGCAATGAGCGGGCCGAGCCGCCTCGGCTGGGAACCCTGCAGACGAAGCTGAAGAAGTCCCGCCACCAGCTGGTGGAACACGTGAAGTCGCTGCACAATGTGCGCCGCCGCTGGGACTGCTCGCCCTACCAGGCCATGCAGGCCCTGGCCGCGCTGACCAGCCTGAGCCCGGCGCCGTCGACCTCGGTCCGGCTGAAGCGCTCGGTGCTCGACAACACCGTGGACCGCAGCCAGATCACCGTGAAGCTCAAGCGCGCCGCCGAGCTGGGTGCCTTCTCCGCCGAGACCCGCGACAGTCCCTGGTTCAACGCCCGGCTCTCCAACCGACAGGAGACCCGGGACGCGATGGCCCTGGTCATCGAGCTGCGCGAGCAGCTCCCGGAGCTGAGACAGATGATGGTCTCCGCCTGCGAGGCCGCCGGGATCACCCCGGGTGCCAGTTTCAGCGAGTGGAACAGCCAGGTGCTGCTCTTCCAGCGGGTGCAGGAATCCCTGGGCAGGTTCAGCCACGACGTCTACGCCCGCGCGGTGGACGATCTGATCGCTGCCACCGCCCCGGGGTGGTGGCGTCGGCAGAACAACGTCGAGATGACCTCGGTGACCCGCTCCCGGCTGCGTCGGCTCGCCAAGGAGTACGTGCGCCCCGGCGTCGCCATCGGTGATCTGCACTCCTCGCTGATCGATGTGCAGTCCGAGCGGGAGGAATGGAACCAGTGGTCCCTCTCCGGCTCCGCGCCCAAGGTGCCGCACCGGTTGGACGCGCTCTGTGACGCCTTCGGGAAGGTCCAGGCCCGGCTGCAGCGTCTTGATGAGGTGCTCGAGACCGGGTCGCTGACCGAGATGCCCATTGAGGTGCTGCTGGACACCGTGGAGACCCTGGCTGCCGATGAGAAGCCGCTGGAGACCCTGCCCGAACGCACGCTGCTCGGGGAGCAGCTGCGCGAGCAGGGCTTCCGGGACCTGATCGAGGACTTCTCCGAGCGCGAGATCAGCGCGAGCGTGGTCGCCGAGGAGCTGGAGCTCGCCTGGTGGCAGTCCGCGCTGGAGGCGATGATCTCCGGGGACGACTACCTGGCGATGACCACCGGTGAGAACCTGCGCAGCGTCGAGGAGACCTTCCGCAGCTCCGACGCCGGCCACATCGAGTCCAGCGCGCAGCGCCTCGGCCATGCCCTGGCGGTGCGCTGGAAGTCCGCCGTGGAGGCCCATCCCCAGGCCGCCGCGGATCTGCGCGCCCTGCTGCGCGACGCCACGCCCACCATCGAGGCCCTGGAGACGATCAATTCCAAGGTGACCCAGCCGCTGGTCCCGATCTGGACCACCTCGCCGCTGGGGCTCGGGGAGCAGTTCCCGCCCGAGTACCGCGCCGATGTCGTGATCCTGCTCGACGCCGAGTCGCTCGCCGTGCCCACGGCGCTGAACGCGGTGACCCGGGCCGAACAGGTGGTGGCCTTCGGTGACCCGGTGGCCGGTTCGCCCACCCCCTTCCACGTCTCCGCCGACCCGGTGGCGCGCGAGACCGAACAGCCACGCCCCGCCTCGATCTACGACGAGCTGGCCGCCGTGCTGCCGCACCATGCGCTGCGTCAGGTCCATCGCGGAGTCGACCAGGAGCTCACCGGTCTGCTCTCCTCCGCGCTCTACGACGGCGAGCTCACGCGACTTCCCGACGCCGCGCAGCTGACCGGTCAGGATCGCCGCTTCACCGTGGAGCTGGTCGCAGGCATCCAGGCCGGGTACCGCGACGCCGTGGAATCCCCGACCGGTGAGGTCAACCGGGTGGTGGACATGGTCTTCGAGCATGTGCGCTCCCGACGCGGGCACTCGCTGGCCGTGATCACCGGCTCCGCCTGGCACGCCCGCCGGGTCGCCGACGCGATCCGGTTGAACCTGGCCAATCATGCGTGGGCGAAGCCGTTCTTCACCGAAGGCGCCCACGGCGAGAGGTTCGTGGTGACTCCGGTGGAGCGCGCCTCCGGCCTGGTCCGCGACGACGTGATCTTCAGCCTCGGTTTCGGCCGCTCGGTGAAGGGCGAGGCGGCGACCCGCTTCGGGGAGCTCTCCGAGGTGCGCGGCCGTGAGCACTTCGCGATCGCGCTGACCCGGGCTCGGGAGCATCTGCGCGTGGTCACCTCGCTCTCGAACGCGGATATGTACCGCGACTCGCTGACCTATGGCGCCCGTGAGATCTATGACCTGATCAGGCTCGGCCTCGAAGGCTCGGACAACCCCACTGCCTCGGCGCAGCTGACCGATCCGCTGGTGCTGGATCTGGTGGACCGGATCCGGGCGCGCGGCGGGCGGGTCGAGGACGGGTTCCGCGGGACCCTCGATCTCGCGGCCTGCTCCCGCAGGTTCACCTCGGATCAACCCATGGTGCCGGTGGCGATGGTCTCCGACGGGACCAAGAGCTACGGCGCCATGTCGGTGCGCGAGCGCTCCCGTCAGCGTCCCGCCGCCTTCGAGGCGCTGGGCTGGAGCTATATGGCGCTGTGGACCATCGAGGTCTTCTCCAACCCGGTGCGCTGCACGGAGGTCGTGGCCGAACAGGTCGGCCTGGCCTCAGGGCCGGAGTTCGCCGAAGCGGGCCGGATCACCGTGCAGACCGCAGGTGAGACCCCGCGCGGCCGCCGAGCCCGCGAGCAGGATGCCCGCGGCGAAGGCATCCGCTTCGGAGGCGCGGCGGACCTCGAGGACGAGGATTCCCACCGCAAGTCCAAGAAGTGGCTGCCGCCGCGGGAGCGCGGGGCATGGAAGCCGTAGGCAACGGGCCTGATGAGGCCGGTTCGGATCACGCTGCCTCGGGGAGCGCCGGTCCTGGCGGGGCCGGACGGGCCGGTTCTGGTGGCGCCGGACGGGCCGGTTCTGGCGGGGCCGGGCGGAGGCCACGACGGCGCGTGGTCGCGCCGCCGACCTCGGGACAGTCCCATGCCGTGGAGTCTGACTTCACCGACCCCTTCAGCCAAGACGAGGTGCCCCTGGGGCACGGCGCCGGGTCCTCGGAACAGGCTCCGGATCCTGCGGGGGAGCGGGCCCCTGGCGAGCCGCGCCCCTCGCAGCGCCGAAGCCCCGAGGCGCCCTTGACGGACCATGAGCAATGGATCCTGAGTCAGCGGCCCCCACACTGGGGTTGATCCTGGACCTGCCGGGTGCAGCCGGTGCACTTTTCCCCAGCCCACCGTGCGGGCGCAGACCGCGCCCCGGCTCCACAGAGCGATGAGTCGCGGCAGCTGCGGCGCCCCCGTGGGCGACGCTGGTGGACATGTCCAGCCTCAGCCCCGTTCGACGTACCCGGCCTCGCGGTGATCCCCGGAGCGGTCTCCGCAGCGATTCCCGCGACGCTGGCCCTCACCAGGAGCCTGCTGGTCCGTTCCTTCCGCAGCGTCCCCGACGGGTCCGGACCCAGCCGGCTTCGCCGAGCAGGGGGCGAGCGCCGCAGAGTCCAGCCTCGAAGCGCAGCGTCGGTCCGGCACCAGCTGTGCGGTCTCCCACGACACAGATTCCTGCCCACCGGACCCCCGCGGTCCGGGATCAGAGGCGCAGGTCCCCGAGGATCAACCGCCGTCTGCGCGGCTCCGGGCTGCCCCGGCTGATCCAACGGTTCCGGATACCGCTCGCTCTGATCCTGGGTCTGGGGGTCGCAGGGGCTGCGGTGCTCACCGGTGCCGAGGGGCAGGTGGAGACCACCGCGGCGCTTCGGGTCAGCGCCGATATCGGGGCAGGGGAGCGGCTGAGTGCCGCCGTGGTGGAAGAGGTCCAGGTCGATGTGGCGGCGGTTCCGCACGACTACTCCGTGCGGGCCGAACAGGTGGTGGGACGCCAGGCCGCCGTGCCGATGCCGGCAGGTGCGCTGATCCACCCGGATCAGCTCGTGGGTCCTGGCCTGCTCGCGGGACAGCAGCGCGGCACTGTGGCAGTGCCGGTGCGTCCGGCAGATCCGGCGATGGTTGCGCTGGTCAGACCGGGTCAGCGGGTGGATGTCCTGGCCTCGAGCGACACCCCGGAACGCGGTTCGGCCTCACAGCTGGTGGCGACCGCCGTGCCGGTGCTGTGGACCCCGCAGGATGATTCGGAGAACTGGCTGCCCAGCGGGGCCGAGGCCGGCGGGGTCGTCATTCTGGCCGTGGATCCTGCTGCGGCGGAGTCCATCGCTCAGGCCACTCAGGAGGGAAGCCTGCACCTGAGTCTTCGCGGAGGCGGACCGCCCGCAACGGCTCGGGAGGGGGTGAGCCCTCCCGAAGAGTCAGCTGGAAGTGCCCGATGAGCCCGAGCCTGCGGACCCTGAACCCGAGGAGCCTGCACCGGAGGCCGCTTTGGTCGAGCTGGAGGAGGAATCGGAGGAGCCGCCGCTGGGACGGGCCGCTGACCCCTCGGAGCCTGAGCTCTTCGAGGTCTCGCCGCCGGAGCTGGCTGCGGCGCGGGAATCTGTCCGGTAGAAGCCGGAGCCCTTGAACGAGACTCCCACGGAGCCGAACTTCTTGCGCAAGGTGCCCTGGCATTCGGGGCAGACGGTCAGCGAGTCTTCGCTGAACTTCTGGGCGATGTCGAAGGCATGGCTGCAGTCCTTGCAGGCATAGGCGTAAGTGGGCATCGAGTTCCTCAGAGGTGAAGGGTGCTGGACGGTCGGGTGCACCGGCCAGACTGTGGCAATACTGCCAATCAATTATAAGGGCCGCGGCGTGGTGGCTTCGCGTTCGGTCACGATGGTGTGCACGCGCAGGTCATGGGGTTCCACCGGGAATGCTCCCGGGCGGAGGACCTCCTCGGCGTGCACCACGGCGATGAAGCGCAGCGGGCCGAGGTCGGACGGGTGCCCCACGGCGGACCCGCCGGACGTGGAGACCCGCTGATCGCTGCCGGCTCCGAAGGCGGTGTCGTAGAAGCCGCCGCCCTGGCCCATGCGTGCCCCCTGATGGTCCACTGCCAGGCCGGGTACCAGAACCGTGAGCCCCTCCGGGTGATGTTCGCGCAGCGTGACGGTGTCGAGCCCGTCACCCAGGGGCTCCTCGACCGCCGCGAAGGCGCTGCGTCGCAGCTGCGCCGCAGGCGACCACGGCGCCCACGTCAGGAGTCGATCTGTTGAGCTGGCGATCACCGGGACATAGACCAGACCGCCGACCTCGGCATGGTCGATGAGGAACGGTCGCACGTCCGGCTCGCCGGGCATCGGGAGATACCCCGCCACCGCGGAGCCAGCCGGCACCACCGTCTGGAGGACCTGGGCCAGTGCCCTGCCGCGGATCGAGATCTGTTCCGCGGTGAGTTCTCGGCGGGCCGCCCGGAGCCGGGACCGCACGGCGGCTTTGGTTGCGGCCGCGGATTCGGCTCTGGGGTCCCCGGATTCGGAGCCAAGGTCGGCTGTGTGCATGGACCTCAGCCCCGCAGTTCCGGCTGCAGGAGGCTGGCTCGCAGAGACTCTGCGGCGTCGGCCAGATTGGGGGAGAAGGTGAACTGGGCGCTCAGGCGCAGCAGGGCAGGCCGCTCATAGGCCTCCAACGCATCTGCGGCGACACCGTTCCGGTAGGCGGCGTCGTTGATCAGTCGGAAGACCACCGCGCGACGGGGAGCGTCCCACAGCCCGCGCAGCTCGTTCCACTTCGCGCAGGCACGCAGCCCGCCCAAGTCCAGTGCGGGGTGGGCCCAACCGGCGCTGGAGACCTTCACCAGTGCCGGTCCCACCTCCGGGGAGTAGAGCAGATCTTCATCGCGCAGCTGCCGGTGGGCAGGCACCATCCGACGCTCGGGGATCGAGGCCAGCGCTTCACAGGCAGTCCTCACGTTGCGCTGGAACAGCTCCGAACCGACGATATAGGGCCTGACCAGGGCCTCCCAGCGCTGCAGGCGGCGGATCTCCGTGGCGGCCCCGTGCACCGGGGTGCTCGCGGGCAGCTCGCCCGGGTGCTGGATCGCGGTGGACCACGCGTCCAGGGACTGCTCCCAGGCGGTCTCCCATGCCTGCGCGCCGATCCGGTGAGGTCGGTGCAGCGAAACGCCGGTCAGCGCCTGGAACGTGGCGGTGGAGTCACCATGACTGATCAATCGGGGAAGCCTGAACGGACCGGAGAACGCCTGCGCCCGCCGCATGCCCGCGAGCAGATCGCTCGCCCCACCAGCGGGCAGGACGACGGTGTAGGTCTCATTCGCCTCGTCGCGATGCCGCACCACTGCACGCAGGCCGGGTTCGTGGGCGATCACGAGACCGCCCCGGGCGGCCTGCTGCAGGGCGGGCAGGGCGGGATCCGTGTTCGGCGGAAACAGTTCCAGGTGTTCCCTGTGCCTGGCGGCACCCCCGTGGTGCTCGACCCGGAAATACCCGGCTCGTCGGGCGCGCCGTGACCCGCCGGGGCTCGAGGCTGCCGGGCCTGATGCTTCTGCGGCTGAGGATCCGGCGGGCTCGGGATCCTCTAGGGCGGTGACCTCCACCGTCAACACCTGCGGCCGTCCTGGGACCGGCCAGGCTCGCTCGACAGACCAGCGTGCATCCTCGGCCCACAGGGGGCGCGAGGGCAGCGATGCGGCGGGGTCAAGCATGCTCGGGGCGTTCCTTTCGACCGGTTCGGCTCCCACCAGCTTAGGCCCGAGGAGCCGGAGGGGATCGAGGCAGGCCGGGTGCCCCGCGATTTCAGAGCCAGGAATCGATCCAGATCCGCATGCGCCATTGCTCGTAGGGAATCAGCTCTGCGGTCCACAGCGGGAGGAAGAACACCGACACGGCCACACACAGCATCACGAAGCAGAGCAGGATCACGGTGTTGCGCTGACGTGCGGCCACGATCGTGGCCGCGGGGCGCTGGGTCCCGCCAGGACGCTGAGCCGCAGTGCCGACGCGCAGCACCAGGGCGGCGATCGCGGTGAGCGCCAGGATCAGGAACGGGTGATAGCTGATCGCGTAGAAGAAGAACGTGGTCCGGTCCGGGAAGAGCAGCCAGACCAGGTGTCCTGCCACGAAGCCGGAGAGGATCGCGCCGTAGCGCCAATCTCGGCGCCCGGCCCAGAGCAGCGTCACCAGGATCAGCGCGATCAACCCGCTCCACCAGATCAGTGGATTCGCCAGGTCCAGGACCGCTGAGGAACAGGTCTCCGCGGCGCAGGTCTCCCCGGTCTGTGCGTAGGTCTCTCCGGCGGAGACCGAGTCGTAGTGCATCGAGACCGGTCGGCCCATGAACGGCCAGGTCCAGGGGGTGGAGGCGTAGTCATGTCCGCTGCTGAGTCCCTGATGGAAGTCCGTGGCGGAGACATGGTAGTTCCAGAGTGATCGCAGCGGATCCGGCACCAGCCGGGCCAGCCCCTCAGCCGGGTGGGAGAGGTGCCATTGCCGGCCCCAGCCTCCCTGCGTGGCCAGCCAGCCGCTCCAGCTGGCCAGGTAGGTGCTCGCCGCGAGGGGCAGCACCGTGACCACCGCCGGGAGGGCGTCCTTGAGCATCCCGGATCGGGCCCAGCGTTCGATCCCGGCAAGGCGTCTGGCCTGCAGGTCCCAGAGGATCACCATGATGCCGAACACCGCGAGGAACGCCAGCGCTGAGAGCTTGACCGCCACCGCCGCGCCCAGCAGCACGGCCGCCAGAAGCCGAAAGGGCCGAACTCCCAACCACGGCCCGCCGGCCCTGTGCCCCTCGGCGCCCGGGTCGACCGCCCAGGCGGCCAGCCGCCGTCGTCCGCTGTATCGATCCAGCAGCAGCGCGCCGAAGGCCGCGAGGCAGAAGAGCATCATGAAGATGTCCAGCAGGCCCACTCGGCTCATCACCAGGTGGTGGCCCTCGATCGCGGTGAGGATCCCGGCGAACGCGCCAAGGAAGACCGAGCGGAACATCCTCTGCGCGATGAGCGCGATCAGCAGCACCGCCAGGGTGCCCGCCAGCGCCCCCGAGATCCGCCAGCCGAACGCGCTCTCGGTCCCGAAGACCCGCAGCCCCAGCGCGATCAGCCATTTGCCCAGCGGCGGGTGCACCACGTAACCGCCCTCACCGGTGGGCTGCGGCTCACCGGCCAGCCAGGAATCGTCGGCGTCCTCCGGCCAGACCAGCTCGTAGCCGGCGAGCATCAGCGCGTACGCATCCTTGGCGTAATAGGTCTCGTCGAACATCAGCAGGTGCGGGGTGGCGAGATCTCTGATCCGCAGGATTCCGGCGAAGAGCGTGATCATCCCGGGCAGGATCCAGCCCCAGAGCCCCGGCCGGTAGGCCTCGGCCTCGAGCCGGCGCTGCATCCGGGAGAGGCTGCCGGACTCCGGCTCGGTGAGGCGTCCGGTCACCCCGGCGGGGGCCGGAGTGCTGCGGACAGGCTCGGCGGGGTTCACTATGGGTATGCTACTTGGCGCAAGCCGGTCACCGATCAGAAGCGGGCGTGTCATGGAGTCAGGCGAGGCAGAGCAGCCGCAGCACACCCAGGAGCCCGATGATTCCGGCCTGTGGGACACCCCGATCGTGCTCGCCGCGACGCCGATCGGCAACCTTGGGGACGCGACCGACCGGCTCAAGCGGCTGTTGGGCACCGCGGAGGTCATCGCCGCCGAGGACACCCGGACCGCGCGCCACCTGGCTCGGGCGCTGCAGGTCAGGTTCCACGCCCGGGTGGTGAGCCTGCACGAGCACAACGAGGCGGCGCGCTCCGAGGAGCTCGTCGAGCAGGCGCGCCAGGGGACCCGGATACTCGTGGTCTCCGACGCCGGCATGCCCTCGGTCTCTGATCCGGGGTTCCGGCTCGTGGAGACCGCCATCCCCGCCGGCGTGGGGGTCACCGTCGCGCCGGGCGCCTCTGCGGTCACCACTGCGCTGGCGCTCTCCGGTCTGCCCACCGACCGGTTCACCTTTGCCGGGTTCGTCCCGCGCAAGGCAGGTGAGCGCAAGAAGCTGCTGGACCGGCTGGCGGCCGAGGAATGGACCACGGTGCTCTTCGAGTCCCCGCACCGGATCGCCGCCACACTGCGTGAGTTCGCTGCGGCGCTGGGGGAGGACCGCCCGGCGGCGCTGGCCCGGGAGCTGACCAAGCGCTACGAGGAGGTGCTGCGCGGCGGCCTGGGCGAGCTCGCCGGCGTGGCGGCCGAGCGCCACCTGCGCGGCGAGATGGTCCTGGTCCTGGGTGGAGGTTCAACCGCCGGAACAGGCGGTGAACCGATGAGCCTGCAGGAGCTGGCCGACGTCGTGCTTCACCGGGTCGCCGAGGGGGCCAAGCTCAAGACGGCGGCCAAGGAGCTCGGGGCCGCGCATGCCGTCCCCGCCAGCAAGATCTATGATGCGGCACTTGCCCGGAGACGCGCCGAAGAGTCCAGTTGAACAGTAGAATGACGTCCAGAGCGGAGAGGCACTCCACCGCAGGGGAATCGATGGGCAGGCGGGGTCATGACCGAGGAGCACGTGGGCAGCGAACATGCCGCCGAGACGAGCGGCAACCAGATCCGCGAAGCTGCCACCGCGCAGGTCGCGTGGCTGGATCCGCACACCAACGCTACTGACGGGGTCCTTGACCTCTTTGCCGCCCGCCCGAACCAGCCGGTCTACGCCGTGCCCAACGGGACCGGCGGCTGGGTGGACGTCTCGATCACCAGCTTCCTCGACCAGGTTCGTGGAGTCGCCAAGGGTCTGATCGCGCTCGGCGTCGAACCCCAGGACCGGATCGCGGTGATGGCGCCCACCGGTTACAGCTGGGCGGTGGTGGACCAGGCGATCTGGTTCGCCGGAGCGATCTCCGTGCCGATCTATGAGACCAGCTCCGCGCATCAGATCAGTGCCCTGCTCCAGGACTCCGGTGCCAAGCTTGCGCTTGCGGGAACCGTGGAGCTCCAGGACCACCTCCGCGCGGCAGCTGCGAAGCTCAATGGGAAGCGCCCCACGGTGCTGCCCATCGGCGAGGTGCTCCAGCTCGATGACCTCACCGCCTCCGGAGAGCACATCTCCGATGAGCGGCTTGAAGCCGCCCGCTCACGGGCCGGCCTGGACGACGTCGCCACGCTGGTCTACACCTCCGGAACCACCGGTCGGCCCAAGGGAGTGCGCATCACGCACCGCAACCTGGCCGAGGGCGCGGCGAACATGCTGCCCTTCGCGGATCAGATCCTTGGCGAGAACGAGTCCCGCACGCTGATCTTCCTGCCGCTGGCCCACGTGCTGGCCCGGGCGGTGCAGCTGATGTGTCTGCAGCGCGGCGTGCAGGTGGCGCACTCGGCCAGCTCCGAGAAGCTGCTCGAGGACCTTGCCAGCTTCCGCCCCACCTGGCTGCTGGCGGTGCCGCGAGTCTTCGAGAAGGTCTACCACGGCGCCTCCGCCAAGGCCCGCGCCGAGGGCAGAGGAAAGATCTTCGAGACCGCCAAGGAGACCGCCGTGGCGTATTCGAAGGCGCTGCAGGCCGAGGCCACGGGAGAGGGCCCCGGCCCCTCGATGCGGCTGCGCGCGCGGCGCGCCATGTTCGCCAAGCTGGTCTACGCCAAGCTCCATGCCCGCCTCGGCGGCAGCGTGCGCTACATGATCTCCGGCGCCTCTTCGCTGAACCCGGAGATCGCCCACTTCTTCACCGGCGCGGGACTGCCGGTCCAGGAAGGCTACGGGCTCACCGAGTCCACGGCCCCGATCACGCTGAACATCCCCGGCGCCACGCGCATCGGCACCGTGGGCATCCCGGTGCCAGGCAACACGGTGAGGATCGCCCCGGATGGGGAGGTGCTGCTCAAGGGCCCGGTGATCTTCGACGGGTACCACGGGCAGCCTGAGGCCACGGCCGAGGCCTTCGACGCGGAGGGCTTCTTCCGCACCGGGGATCTCGGCGACCTGGACGAGGACGGCTTCCTCCGGCTGACCGGGCGCAAGAAGGACCTGATCGTGACCGCCGGCGGCAAGAACGTCTACCCGATGCCGATGGAAGAGGTCATCCGGGCGCATCCGCTGGTCGCGCAGGTCATCGTGGTCGGAGACGACCGGCCCTTCGTCGCCGCGCTGATCACCCTGGACGCCGATGCAGTGGCCGACTGGTGCCGGGCTCAGGGCTACCGCTCGCTCTCGCTGATCGACGCCGCCAAGCACCCCCGGCTGCGCCAGGAGATCGGTCTCTCGGTGGAGGTTGCGAACCGCAGGGTCTCCCGCGCCGAGTCCATCAGGAAGTTCGAGCTGCTCGACGTCGAACTCTCCGAAGAGTCCGGTCATATGACCGCCTCGATGAAGCTGCAGCGGCATCGGGTGCTCGCCGACTTCGAGGGCGTCATCGATTGGATCTACGCGAACTGAGCCGGGCTGCGGGCCGTTTGGCTGCTAGCGCCTGCGAGCGTGCGCCTGCCTGCGCCTGCCTGCCTCTGCGGGGCGCAAACAGGCGGAATGAACCGTTTTCCAGAGGTTGTTCCACCCGTCTGCGCCCCAGCGATCTCGGGGTTCGTGTCTCGAGGTTCAGGCCTGTGGAGAACTCGGATGTGACGCTCGGGATGGGCCAGGATGTCTCCCATGCGGGAGCCTCGGGAACTGCCATCAGACCTCCAGAACACCGTCTTCACCCGTGCGGATCTGCGATCGCTGGAGCTGCATGAGGATCGGGTCCGCCGTCGGGATATCCGCTGCCTGGCTCATGGGTTCCACGTCTCAGCCGCGACGCAGCGGACCTCTCTGCAGGATGCCCTAGCCCTGGCTCGGGCCTTGCCCGACTGCTGGATCTCCCATGCCACTGCCGCCCGCCTCTATGGCTGGGAGCCGCCTCGGCGGTTGGGGGAGAGCGAGACGATACACCTGACCCAACCGCGAGAGTCGAACCGGCGGATACGACGCCCCGAGGTGATCAGCCACCGGCAGTCCGCTGTGCTCGATGATCAGTTAACACTCGAGGGGGCTCGTGTGGCGAGCCCGGCGCGCACCTGGCTGGACCTTGCCGCCGCGCTCCAGGAGGTGGAGCTCGTGTGCTTCGGTGACCACCTGGTGCGGTCCCCGTACCCGAAGTTCGAGGGCAGACGGACTCCGTACACGACGATCGATGAGCTTCGGGCGACCCTGGCGCGCGTGATCAGAGTTCCAGGCCGAGCGCGGGCGCTTGCAGCTCTGCCGCACGTCCGGGTGGGGGCTGACTCGGGGCCCGAGACCCGGCTGCGACTCGCGCTGGTCCGCGCAGGGCTTCCCGAGCCGGGGCTCCAGGTGCCGCTGTCCGCGGATGATCCGCGGTCCCGATGCGCCGACCTGGGATATCCGGGACTTAAGATCGCCATCCAGTACGAGGGCGCCAGCCACTTCACCCCGGAACAGGCGATGGCCGATCAGCGGCGGGACAACGCGTTCCTGGCTGCCGGATGGATCGTGCTGCGCTTCAACGCCAGGGACCACGCGGAGGGCTTCGTCTCCGCGACGCGTCAGTTCCGTGGCGCCATCACGCACCGCCGGGACTGACTCGCTGCGGTTCGCGGGGCGATACCGGGTGCTGTGGAGGGTTTCGCGCGGGATATGGCACCTGTTCTCGCCCCAGCAAGGGGAGACCAGGTCTCACGGGGCGCGAGCAGGCGCGAAGGCCGGGGTGTGGAAGGCGAGGCAGGGGGTGAGCGATAGAGTTGATGACCGTGAGTCATCAGCAGCGAATCCTTCCAGACGCCGAGTCGAGCCCCGCCGCGGTGGCGGGGGAGACCCCGCCCGCCTACCGGCCGGCACCGTCCGACGACGACGGCGCGCGCCCGGTCTCGGCCGGAGCATCCCCCGCGTCGGAGGCTTCCGCTGACGCCTTCTCCACTGAGGCCGCCACCGGGGCGGCCACCGGCCCCGCTCGCGATCAGGCGGAGGAGAAGTCGGGGAAGAAGCGCCGGCTGCAGTACCCGCCTGCCCCCGAGCCGCTGGCTGTGCCGGTGATCGACAACCACGCCCACCTGGACTTCCGGGACGGAGAGATCTCGGTCTCGGTGCAGCAGGCCCTTGAGGCCGCCCGGGCCGTCGGCGTGGTCGGCGCGCTGTGCGTGGGTTACGACGTGGCGTCCTCGGAGTTCTCGGTGAACGCCGCCGCCGAGCACCCTGCGCTGAAGGCCGCTGTCGCGCTGCATCCCAATGACGCGCCGGTGCTCGCTGCCCAGGGGGACTACGAGACCGCGTTCGCCCAGATCACCGAGCTGGCCCGCCATGATCAGGTGGTGGCGATCGGTGAGACCGGGCTGGACTTCTACCGCACCGGCGAGGAGGGCATCGCCGCCCAGCGACGCAGCTTCGAGGACCACATCGCGCTCGCCGTCGAACGGGGACTCGCCATGCAGATCCATGACCGCCAGGCCCATGCAGAGGTGGTGGAGGTGCTCAACGCCGCGCCCACGCTGCCCAGCTCGGTGGTCTTCCACTGCTTCTCCGGCGACGCGGACCTGGCTCGAATCTGCAACGCCAACGGGTGGTACATGTCCTTTGCCGGCTCGGTCACGTTCAAGAATGCCCGTGCTCTGCGCGAGGCGCTCGCGGTCGCTGATCCGCAGCTGATCCTGGTGGAGACCGACACGCCCTTCCTGACGCCACATCCTTACCGCGGTCAGCCCAACGCGCCGTATCTGATCCCTCAGACCATGCGGCTCATGGCCCAGGTGCGCGACACCGGACTGGACTCGATGTGCCAGCAGGTCATGTTCAACACCACCCAGGCCTATGGGAGCTGGACATGAGTGATTCCCAGACACCGCCGGCTTCGCCGCAGCCGGAGCCCCAGCCGCAGCCCCAGGCGTCACCTCAGTCGTCACCGCCGCAGCTGCTCTCCGCAGCCCATGTCCGTGCGCTGGCGGATCAGCTCGGCGTGCGCCCCACCAAACAGTGGGGGCAGAACTTCGTCATCGACCCCAACACGATCCGGCGAATCGTGAGCCTCGCCGATCTCGACGGCAGTGAGCATGTGCTCGAGGTCGGACCGGGCCTCGGGTCGCTCACCCTGGGTTTGTTGGATGAATCGACGCTGGTCAGCGCCGTGGAGATCGACCCCAAGCTGGCAGGTCAGCTGGCTGAGACGGTGCAGAGCTTCCGCCCCGAGCGTGCCGGGAATCTACGTGTGATGGAACAGGACGCGCTGAAGCTCACTCCCGAGTCCTTCGCGGACTTCGGCGACGGGCAGGGCCCGGAGGTGCTGGTCGCGAACCTGCCGTACAACGTGGCGGTCCCGGTGGTGCTGCACCTGCTCCAGATCCTGCCCTCGCTGCGCAAGGGCCTGGTCATGGTCCAGGACGAGGTCGCGGACCGGCTCTGCGCCGGGCCCGGCTCCAAGATCTACGGCGTGCCCAGTGTGAAGGCCGCCTGGGACACCACCATGCGCAAGGCCGGCGTGGTCGGCAAGCGCGTCTTCTGGCCCGAGCCCAGGATCTCCTCCGGCCTGGTCCGCTTCGACCGGCGCGCCGAGGCCTCCGCCGAGCTCAGCCGTGAAGAGGTCTTCGCCGTGATCGACGCCGCCTTCGCCACCCGACGCAAGACCCTGCGCGCGTGCCTGGCCGGCATTGCCGGTTCCCCGACCCGCGCCGAGGCGGTGCTGCGCGCCGCCGGGGTGGACCCCTCCGCCCGCGGTGAGACCCTGGATATCACCGGCTTCACCGCGATCGCCGCCGCGCTGCGAGATGCCCCCGCCGAGGACCCGACGTCGGCCCCCACCGCCGACGACGAGTCCGGCTCAGGTCCGGACCGCGCGGTCCCACATGTCAGTGGCGAGAAGTAGGGTCGAGGCATGCGCGATAGCGAATTCTTCGGACATGTCACCGCCGTAGCTCCGGGCAAGATCAATGTGAGCCTCCGGGTCGGTCCACTCCGCGAGGACGGCTACCACGAGGTCGCCACGCTCTATCTGGCGGTTTCGCTCTATGAGGAGGTCAGTGCGGCGCGGCGTGAGGACGGCGCGATCACGGTGAGCCTCTCGGAGCGTTCTAGCTTCACCGAGGTCCAGACCCGGGATCCGGAGACCCAGGAGATGGTGGCCGCGGCGATCCCGCTCGATGAGCGCAACCTGGTGCACCGCGCCGCCTCGAAGCTGCGTGACCGGCTCGGCATCACCGACGGGGTTGACCTCACGATCACCAAGAACGTCCCGGTCGCCGGCGGGATGGGCGGAGGCTCCGCCGATGCCGCCGCCGCCCTGGTGGCCTGTTCGGCACTCTGGGAGGCGGGGCTCTCCAAGGAGCAGCTGGCGGAGCTCGGCGCCGAGCTCGGCGCCGACGTGCCGTTCGCGATCCTGGGCGGGGCAGCCGTGGGTCAGGGTGTGGGCGACGAGCTCTCGCCGCTGCTCAGCCGCGGAGAGCTTCACCTGGTCCTGGTCCCGGCCAACACAGGGCTGTCCACGCCCGGCGTATACGCCAAGCTTGATCAGATGCGCGCCGAGGCCGGAGTCGAGGCCGAGGCTCCGGTTCTGGATCCAGACCTGGTCCGAGCGGTGTGCACCGCCGACGCCGAGCTGGTGGCCACGCTGATGGCCAATGACCTGCAGGCTCCCGCCGTGGCCAGCCTGCCCTCGCTCGAAGACATGATGGACATGGGCATGATCGAAGGTGCGCTGCAGGGGATGGTCTCGGGCTCCGGCCCTACCCTGGTGTTCCTCGCCCGGGACGCGGAGTCCGCCCATCAGCTCTGCACCAGCCTGGAGGAGCGCACCGAGGTGTGGGCCATCCCGGTCACCGGGCCGGCCCCTGGCGCCCGGCTGATCAACGGCCGCGAGATCTGAGGCCGGAGGGAACTGCGCTGAGGCGCCGCCGGAGAACATCCTTGGCGCCTCGCAGGAGACCGGGACCCCCTGGAAGCAGGCTGAGAAGGGGCGTGACCTGAAGGCCACGCTCACGCGTGGCCCGCAGCCTGACCGGCTCAGCCCACCTTCTCGGAGAGCTCCAGCCAGCGCTCCTCGAGCGTCGCGTTCTCGCCCTGCAGCCGACTCACATCGGCGGTGAGCTTGCCCAGGCCCTCGAAGTCGCTGGGATCATGATCGGCCATCTGGCGCTGCTTCTTCTCCATCTGGGTGATCAGCTTCTGCATCTTGCGCTCGAGCGCGCCGACCTCCTTGCGCACCTCGCGTTCCTCGGCGCTGCTCAGCGCCGGGCCACCAGCTGACGCGGCCGAGGCCGACTTCATCGCCTCTCGGCGTGCCACGGCCGCCGCCTTGCCCGACCCGCCGCCGGCGCTGCCGCCGGACCCGGAGCCGCCAGTCCCTGAGGCGTCCGCGGAGGCGCCGTTGGCCCGGGCAGACTTGAGTCGCAGGTATTCCTCCACGCCGCCGGGCACGTGGCGCATGCGTCCGTCGAAGATCGCGTACTGCTGATCGGTCACGCGCTCGAGCAGGTACCGGTCGTGGGAGACCACGATCAGGGTGCCGGGCCAGGAGTCCAACAGGTCCTCCATGGCGGCGAGCATGTCGATGTCCAGGTCGTTGGTGGGCTCATCGAGGATCATCACGTTGGGCTCGGAGAGGAGCACCAGCAGCAGCTGCAGGCGTCGTCGCTGGCCGCCGGAGAGCTCGCCCACTCGGGCGGAGAGGTGGGCGGTGGAGAAGCCGAGGCGCTCAAGGAGCTGCGCCGGGGTGTGCTCCTTGCCGTCGATGACCACCTGGGTCTTCTCCCGCGCCAGCACCTCGCGGACCCGGTCGCCCTCGATATCAGCCAGCTGGGAGAACTGCTGATCCAGGGTCGCCAGGCGCACGGTCTTGCCGCTCTTGACCCGACCCGTGTCGGGCTCCAGCTTCCCGGCGATCAGGTTCAGCAGCGTGGACTTGCCGGCGCCGTTGGCACCGAGGATCCCGGTGCGCTCACCGGGCCCGATCCGCCAGGTGACCTCATTGAGGATCTGCTTATCGCCGAAGGCCAGTGAGACGTCGAGGACATCGACCACGTCCTTGCCCAGCCGAGCGGTGGCCATCTTCTTCAGCTCGATCGGGTTGCGCGGGGGCGGGACATCGGCGATCAGCTCGTTGGCCGCCTCGATGCGGAACTTCGGCTTGGTGCTGCGGGCGGGGGCGCCGCGGCGCAGCCAGGCGAGCTCCTTCTTCATCAGGTTCTGTCGCTTGGCCTCCACGGTGGCCGCCTGCCGGTCGCGCTCCACCCGCTGCAGCACATACGCGGCATAGCCGCCGTCGAAGGGCTCCACCAGACCGTCATGGACCTCCCAGGTGGTGGTGCTGATCTCATCGAGGAACCAGCGATCGTGGGTGACCACCAGCAGACCCCCGGAGCTGCGCGGCCAGCGTCGGTTCAGGTGGTTCGCCAGCCAGGAGATGCCCTCCACGTCGAGGTGGTTCGTAGGCTCATCCAGGGCGATGATGTCCCATTCGCCCACCAGCAGCTTCGCCAGCGCCACTCGGCGGCGCTGCCCGCCGGAGAGCTCGGAGATCTTCGACTCCCAAGGGATGTCGGCCACCAGTCCGGCGATCACGTCGCGGATCTTCGCATCGGAGGCCCACTCGTGGTCATCGGCGTCCCCGACCACCGAGTAGCCCACGGTGTGCTCATCCTGGAGATCATCCGACTGGTCCAGCACGCCGAACTGCACGCCCTTGCGCCGGGTAACCTGCCCCGAGTCGGGCTCCAGCCGGCCGGTGAGCATGGCCAGCAGCGAGGACTTGCCGTCGCCGTTGCGCCCGACGACGCCGACGCGGTCGCCTTCGTTGATGCCGATCGTCACCGAGTTGAACACGGTGCGGGTAGGGAATTCCAGGTGTAGGGCTTCGGCCCCGAGAAGATGTGCCACCCATCCAGGGTAATGCCACGGTGGGGTCGCAGTTTCATCCCGCGAGGCGGCCCATGCAAAGATGGACCAGCGCGTGGCCGGAGATGAGGGTGTTCGCAGCGCCGAGCATCCTTAGACCGCCGTCGCACTCCGCCTTGGTGTAATGGCAGCACGCCAGCCTTTGGAGCTGTGCAGTCTAGGTTCGAATCCTAGAGGCGGAACGGCAGTCGAGATCGCCGGACCTCTCTACACTGAGGAGTCCCAAATACCGCGTCGAGGAGCAGCCTTCGTGACCAACACCCAGTCATCCCAGCCCACCGCAGTGATCGTGCTCGCGGCCGGAGCCGGGACCCGGATGAAGTCCAGCACCCCGAAGATCATGCACCCGATCGGCGGCGTCTCGATGATCGGGCACGCGCTGAGCGCGGCGAAGGGCCTGAACCCGCAGCAGCTGGTCGCCGTGGTGCGCCACCAGCGCGAGAAGGTCGCGGACCACATCGTCTCGGTCGAGCCCCGCGCCGTGATCGCCGATCAGGACGAGGTCCCGGGCACCGGCCGCGCCGTGGCCTGCGCCCTGGACGCGCTCACCGCGGCAGGGGCTCCCGCCGAGACCGGCACCGTCGTCGTCACCTACGGCGATGTCCCGCTGCTGCAGACCCAGATGCTCGCGGAGCTCGTGGACACCCATGAGCGGGACGGCAACGCCGTCACCGTGCTCACCGCGGTGCTCGAGGACGCCGCCGGCTACGGCCGGATCCTGCGCAGCGCAGAGGACCCGCAGGACGTGCTTGGGATCGTGGAGCATAAGGACGCCACCGCGCAGCAGCGCAGCATCACCGAGATCAACTCCGGGATCTACGCCTTCGACGCCGCCGTGCTCACCCGCGCGCTGGCCCAGGTCACCACGGACAACGCGCAGGGTGAGATGTACCTCACCGATGTGCTCTCCATCGCGCGCGCCGAGGGCGGGCGAGTCTCTGCCGTCATCACCGAGGACCGCTGGCAGGTCGAGGGGGCCAACGACAGGGTCCAGCTGCAGGCGCTCGGCGCGGAGATGAACAAGCGCATCGTGGAGCGGGCCATGCGTGCCGGCACCACCGTGATCGATCCGGCCACCACCTGGATCGACGCCACCGTCACCTTGGAGGAGGACTCCACCATCCTTCCTGGCACCCAGCTCCACGGCGCCACGCATATCGGGCGCAACGCCGTTGTCGGCCCGGACACCACGCTGCGCGACGTGATCGTCGGAGAGGCCGCGACGCTGACCCGGGTCCACGGCTCCGGAGCCCAGATCGGCGCCGGTGCGAGCGTGGGACCCTTCACCTACCTGCGTCCGGGCACAGTGCTGGGAACCGAGGGCAAGATCGGCGCCTTCTACGAGACCAAGAATGTGGAGATCGGGCGGGGCAGCAAGCTGAGCCATCTGGGCTATGCGGGCGACGCGACGATCGGGGAGTTCACCAATATCGGCTGCGGCAACATCACCGCGAACTACGACGGCGAGAACAAGCACCGCACGCAGATCGGCTCCCACGTGCGCACCAGCTCCAACACCGTCTTCGTCGCACCGGTCTCGGTGGGCGACGGCGCCTACACCGGGGCAGGCGCCGTGGTGCGCAAGGATGTGCCCGCCGGAGCGCTGGCGCTCTCCATCGCGCCGCAGCGCAACGCCGAGGGCTGGGTCCAGGCCAAACGGCCAGGATCCGCAGCCGCCGACGCCGCCCAGGCCACGGCCGCCGACGCCCCGGCGTCCACGCGGCCCGAAGCCGTCTGAAGACCACCTACTTAACCCACCCACAGCAACGCCGGCGAGAGGCAACAACACCCATGGATGAAATCAGGCTGAGCGGGGAGAAGACGCTGGTGCTGGCATCGGGGCGCGCACACCCGGAGCTGGCCGAAGAGATCGCGAAGGAGCTCGGCACCGAGCTGCTGCCGATCAGCGCCTACGACTTCGCCAACGGAGAGATCTACGTCCGATCCTCTGAATCGGTCCGCGGCAAGGACATCTTCCTGCTGCAGTCCCACCCGGCGCCGATGAACAACTGGCTGATGGAGCAGCTCATCATGGTCGACTCCATGAAGCGCGCCTCGGCCAAGCGGATCACCGTGGTCTCCCCGTTCTACCCCTATGCCCGTCAGGACAAGAAGGGCCGCGGTCGCGAGCCGATCTCGGCGCGACTGGTCGCGGACCTCTATAAGGCGGCAGGCGCTGACCGGATCATGAGCGTGGACCTGCACACCGCGCAGATCCAGGGATTCTTCAACGGCCCGGTGGACCACCTCTTCGCGGTCCCGCTGCTGGCCGATCACATCCGCGGACGCGTCGCCGACGACGAGGTCACCGTGGTCTCCCCAGACACCGGCCGGGTGCGCGTGGCGGAGCAGTGGGCCGAGCGCCTGGGCGGCGCGCCGCTGGCCTTCGTGCACAAGACCCGCGACGTGACCCAGCCGAACAAGGCAGTCTCGAAGCAGGTCGTGGGCCAGGTCGAGGGCCGCACCTGCGTGCTCATCGACGACATGATCGACACCGGCGGCACCATCTCCGGCGCCGTGCAGGTGCTCAAGGACGCCGGGGCCAAGGACGTCATCATCGCCGCGACCCATGCTGTTTTCTCCGACCCCGCCGCCGAGCGGCTGGCCAACTGCGGGGCGCGGGAGATCGTGGTGACCAACACGCTGCCGATCCCCGAGGAGAAGCGCTTCGAGACCCTCACCGTGCTCTCGATCGCGCCGATCCTGGCCCGGGCGATCAAGGAGGTCTTCACCGACGGCTCGGTGACCTCCCTCTTCGACGGTCACGCATAACCAGCAGCACAGTCCCACACACCCCGCGCTGAGGGGCGGATTCTGCGACTATCTGAAGCCTCTTGAGGGGTCAGATGCTCGCAGAATCCGCCCCTCAACGCGTGGGGTGGGTGGCCCAGGCGACGACGACGTCGCCGATGAACCGGCGCATGTGCTCCTGGCGGGACTCGGTGGTGAAGTCCGGATCGAAGAGGTGCCCGAAGGTGTAGCGGTTCGCGACCTGGAACACGCAGTAGGAGCTGATCAAGAGGTGCAGGTCCAGCGCATTGACCTCTTCGCGGAAGGCCCCCTGCTTCTTGCCCTCGGCGATGATCCCGTCGAGGATGGTCACCGCCGGCTTGCCCAGGTCGCCCAGGGACTCCAGCTTCCGGATGTACTTGCCGCGGTGGATGTTCTCGATCGAGACCAGCCGGATGAAGGCGGTGTTGCGCAGGTGATGCTCGTAGGTCAGCTCCGCGAGTTCGCGCAGCGCGTCGATCGGCTGCATCTCATCGACGTGCAGGGACTGCTCGGCCTGCCGGATCCCGCGGTAGGCGTTCTCCAGCACGGCGAGGTAGAGCTTTTCCTTGCCGCCGAAGTAGTAGTAGATCATCCGCTTGGTGGTGCGGGTGCGGCGGGCGATCTCGTCGATGCGAGCCCCGGAATATCCGTCATCGGCGAAGGCTTCGGTGGCTACCGCGAGGACCTCGGCGCGGGTGCGCACGGCGTCTCGCTGTCGGGCGGGCGTCTGCGTCACAGTGTTCTCCTCTGGCTCAGCCGCGACAGTATCAGATGCCTCAGGCTCAGAAAGGTGGCCCGTCATGCTCCTGTCAGCATCCGACGCGGGTTCTCCACCATCAGCCGGTGCTCCAGCGCAGGGTCCAGGCCCTGCGTGCGCAGGCGGGGCAGGATCCGTCGGTGCAGATGATCCATCCGCCAGTGCGGGGCGTGCGCTGCCCGCCAGGAGGGCGGGGTGATCCGGCTGAAGACGGCCGCATCATGGGAGAGCAGCAGCTGGTCCTCGAGACCGAGCTCCAGGAGGTTCAGCAGCATCGTGATCCGGTCCTCATCGGAGCCGGTATGACGCATCCCGAAACGGTCGAAGCCCAGGAAGGACCCGGCCTGGGCGAGCTCCTGAAGGTAGCCCAGGTCGGTGGAGTCCCCGCTGTGCCCGATGACCACCCGGGTCAGATCCACGCCCAGGCGCCCGAGCAGCCGCTGCTGATCCAGGCCTCCGCCTGATCCCGGGTCCGAGTGGGTGGTGATCGGCACCCCGGTGATCCGGTGCGCCTCGGCCGCTGCGGTGAAGACCTGGGCCACGTCCTCGGTGATTCCGGCCCTGTCCGAGCAGACCTTGATGAGTGCCGCCCGCAGCTCGGTGCCGGCGATGCCCTCCTGGATGTCGCCCAGGAACAGTCGCAGCAGCGGATCCGGGCCATCCACCAGCCGCCCCGGGCCGTTGAGGTGGAAGAAGTGCGGCAGCACGTCGCTGGTGTACCAGCCGGTGGCGGCCAGGATCCGGACCGAGGTGCGGCGGGCCAGTTCAGCGACCCGCCGCACATCTCGTCCGAGACCGGGGACGGTGAGGTCCACGATCGTCTCTACGCCCAGCTCTGCCAGCCCCTGCAGCTGCCTCACGGCCTCGGCCATGACCGCGGTGGAGTCCCACTCGGGGTGGGGCAGGTCCCGATCCAGCTGAGGATCACCGACGATCAGGTGCTCATGCACCAGCGTGGTGCCCAGCTCTGCGCCGGTCACCTCTCCGGTGAGCGTGGGGACCGTGCCGGGGATCAGGCCGGGGTTCGGGCTGGACATAGAGGTGGTGTCACTCGCTCGCGGAGCGGATGGACTCGAAGGCCTCCAGAGATTCGCCCTCGAGAGCATCCTCGAGGTTGCTCACGGTCTGCTCCTGGAAGGCCTCCACGTCGACATCCTCGATGACCTCCCAGTCATCGCCCGAGCGCCATTCCTCCAGCGTGACCTCCTCGTCCTCGACCACACAGTCGGTGACCTGGGTGACCGCGGAGTCCACGGCGGCGCTGAGCGCCTCCTGCTGCTCCTCGTCGAGGTTGTTCCATTCCTCGGACATGATCACCAGGTTGGTGTTGAGCTGGTGCGCGGAGAGGTTCAGGTAGTCCTGGACCTCGGCGAGGTTCTCCGACTCGATGTTGGTGATCGGGTTCTCCTGGCCGTCCACCGCGCCCTGCTGCAGCGAGAGGTAGAGCTCCTCATAGGCGACCTCCACCGCGTCCGCGCCGAGCGCCCGGGCGTTCATCAGGAACTGCGGCGATCCGGGGAAGCGGATCTGCATCCCGGCGAGGTCCTCAGGGCTGCGGATCGGCTCATTCGAGGTGAAGTGCCGGGCGCCGGCGGACCATGCGCCCAGGGTCTGGATCCCAGCCTCCTCGGCGAAGGCCTCGGTGAGTGCCGCGCCGTCCTCGCTCTCCATGAACCGGGCGAGGTGATCGGCGTCGTCGAAGGCGTAGGCGGCGTCGAGCACGCTGATCGGCTCGTAGACCGCGCCCAGGGCGGAGGCGCCCTGGATGTCGATGTCCACGTCGCCGGAGGCCACCGAGGCGATCCGGTCGGCGTCGCCGCCGAGCTGGCTGGCACCGTAGATCTCGATGCTCAGTCCGACGTCGGCGGCCTCGACCTCTTCCTTGATCACGTCGGCGCCGCAGCGGGCCTGGGGCTGGTCGTCGTTGTAGCTGTGCGCCAGGGTCAGCTCGGTGGTCTCGCCATCGCCGCCCGCGTCTCCGCCGTCGCCGTTGCCGCCGCAGGCTGTCAGCGCCAGGATCGGGACTGCGGCCAGCACGGCTGCCTTGCTGAGGGTCTTCTTGGACTTGAGCATGGTGGGTGTTCCTTTCATCGGTGCAGCGCTGCACCAGGGTGGAGTGATTCGGCTTCGATCAGGGCATTGAGGTCTTGGAGCATGGCGGAGCGGTCTGCGGTGTTCCCGGTGAAGATCTCGAAGGCGTCGGCGGCCTGGTGCATGGCCATGCCGAGTCCCGAGATGGTGAGGCAGCCGCGCTTCTGCGCCGCAAGCAGCAGCGCCGTGTCCACCGGGCGGTAGACGACGTCGGCCACCCAGTGCCGGGGCTGCAGCAGTTCGGGGTCGAAGGGTGTGCCGGGGTGGTGCGCCATGCCGAAGGGGGTCGCGTTGACCACGCCGTCGGCGCGTGCCAGCAGCTGCGGGAGCTGGTCCGGGGTGGCCTGGCCGATGCTGAATCCGTGAGCCGCGTGCACGCTGGCCGCCAGCGCGGCGCACTTCTGTGCGTCCACATCGACCACCTGCAGGCTCTCGACCCCGCGCATCACCAGGGCGTGGGCGACGGCGGACCCGGCGCCTCCGGCTCCGACGAGCACCACGTGTCCGCACCGGTTCTGCGCGAGCGCGTCATCGATGGAGGCTTTGAAGCCGGTGACGTCGGTGTTGTGCCCGACGGCGGCGCCGTCCTCGTCGAACAGCACGGTGTTCACCGCGCCGATCATGGCCGCCGAGGGTCCCAGCCGATCCAGCAGCGGCATGATGTTCTGCTTCGCGGGAAAGGTGATGTTGAGCCCGTTGAAGCCCAGCCGGCGCGCCATCTCGAGCAGCCGTTCCAGATCCGGGAGGGAATCGGCGCCGCCGGCGAATTCGATGCTGCGGTAGATATAGCGCATGCCATGTCGGGAGCCTTCGAGCTCGTGCATCGGCGGGGTCAGCGAGGGTCCCACGCCGTGGCCGATCAGACCGGCCAGGATGCTGCGTCCGATGTCGGGGTTGCTCACAGTCCGAGCACCTCCGGGAAGAACATCAGCGCGTTGGGGAAGATGATCACCAGCAGCAGCACGATCACCGCCGGCATCGCGAAGGGCAGCGCGCCCTTGAAGACCTCGCCGACGCGGGTGTTCGAGACCGAGGCGGTCACGAACAGCGCCGTGCCCACCGGTGGGGTGAGCAGGCCGATCATCAGCGAGAGGATCAGCACCACGCCCAGCACGATCGGGTCGATCTGGTACTGCAGCGCGATCGGAAGCAGGATCGGGACCACCAGCACCAGGATCGCGGTGGCGTCGATGACCGTGCCCAGGATCAGCATCAGCAGCGCGACCAGCAGCAGAAAGACCATCGGACTCTCGGTGATCCCCAGCAGCGTCTCGGTGAGCAGCTGCGGCAGCCGCTCCAGCGCCATGATGTGGCCCAGAAGCGCGGCCGAGGCCACGATCAGCATGATCGCGCCGGTGGTGATGACGGTCTCGCGGACTGCTGCGAGGAAGCCCTTCCAGGACAGCGAGCGCTGGACCAGCGAGATCAGCAGCACCCAGAAGACGGCGACGGCGGCTGCTTCTGTGGGGGTGAACAGGCCACCCAGGATGCCGCCCAGTATGATCACCGGAGTCACCGCGGGCAGCAGCACGCCCTTGGTGGAGGCCAGCAGCTCCTGCCGGTCGAAGCGGCCCGCGGTGAGCTGCGGATTGCGCCGGACCAGGATCCAGACCACCAGGCACAGGCCCACCGCCATGAGCAGCGCGGGGACCACGGAGGCCGCGAAGAGCGCGCCGGTGGAGGCCGCTGCGAGGCCGGCGTAGATGACCGCGGGGATGCTCGGCGGCATCACCGGGGCGATCAGTGAGGAGGCGGCGGACAGCCCGGTGGCGAAGCGGCGGGTATAGCCGTTGCGCAGCATCGCCGGGATCTGGACCTTGCCCAGCGCGGCTGCATCGGCCACCGCGGAGCCGCTCATCCAGGAGAAGCCGACGCTGGCGCCCACGGTCACATAGCCGAGGTTGCCGCGGATCTTGGCCAGGGCGGCCATGGCGAAGCGGAAGAGCCGGTCGGCGAGTCCCGCGTGGTTGGCCAGGGTGCCCAGGAAGACGAAGAGCGGCACGGCCAACAGCGGGAAGCTCTGCACGGCGTTGGTGACCTGGCGCAGGCTGGTGCCCGAGGCCTGTCCCTCGAAGAGCATGTAGACCAGGGAGGGACCGAGGAAGGCGAAGGCCACCGGGACCCGGATCAGCAGCAGTACGGCGATGGCCACGCCAAGCAGTATGAGTGTCACGAGCGGTCCTCCACGATGGCGGGCGTCAGTTCAGCGGTGGGCAGGATCGGGCCGTGCCGGGCGATCATGAAGGCGGCGACCAGGGAACGGACGACCGTGCTGAGCATCCCGGTGAGCACCGGGATGTAGACCAGTGCCATGGACATGCCCAACACGGGGGAGCGCAGCGCCCCCTGGGTCTGGACCAGCCCCCAGGCCTCCCGGGTCAGCCCGATCGCGATGACGGCGACGATGAGCAGCGAGGCGACCTGCACGGTGCGGATCAGGCGCGGCGCGGGCAGGGTGTCGACCACCTCGAGGGCGATGTGCCCACGCAGGGTGATCAGCACCCCGGCCACCGAGAAGGTCATCCATGCCAGCCCGAACCGGGAGATCTCACCGGTCCAGGCGATGCCCTCGAAAGAGGTGTAGCGCTGGGCGGCCTGGGTGAAGACGAGGACGAGGATCACGAGCAGCATCACGCCCGCGAAGCCGAGCTCGAGCCGCGTGAGCGTGTCCACCACTCTGCGGCTCAGGGGTTTCCTGGTGTCGGTCACGGGATTCCTTTGATCAAGAAAAGTGGCGCATGCCACATCGACTGGAATAAACGTACCGGTTCGTACATTAGGTGTCAAAGGTCACAGCCTCGGCTGGGTCCAGGCGTGATGAATAGAGCGCGTGGGTGTCGCGTTGAGCACTAGAACAACGCGCAGCGGCATCTCGTGCCGCCGGGCCGAGCAGCGACCGGAGAGCACTCCAGCCATCTCAAGGAGCAGTCATGGAATCCCAGGCAGAAGCACCGGATCAGCAGTCTTCGGCGGGCCAGGTCTACGACCTGATCGTCATCGGGGGAGGAGCCGTCGGTGAGAACGCCGCCGACCGCGCCGTTCAGGGGGGCCTCAGCGTGGTGATCGTGGAGGCCGAGCTCGTCGGTGGGGAGTGCTCCTACTGGGCATGCATGCCCTCGAAGGCGCTGCTGCGCTCGGCCCAGGCGCTGCGGGCCGCCCACGGAGTCTCCGGAGCCGCCCAGGCGGTGACCGGGGAGCTCGACGTCGACGCGGTGCTCTCCCGCCGCGACTCCTTCACCAGCGGGTGGAAGGACGAGGGGCAGGTGAGCTGGCTCGAGGGCGCTGGGATCGAGCTGCTCCGTGGTCATGCCCGGATCACGGGGCCCCGGCAGGTCAGCGTCACCTCGGCCGACGGCGGCGTCCAGACACTCACCGCTCGCCATGCGGTGGCCATCGCCAGCGGCTCCGCAGCGGCGATTCCACCCGTGACCGGCCTGCACGAGTCACATCCCTGGACCAGCCGCGAAGCTACCAGCGCGCAGCAGGTTCCTGGCCGCCTCGCCATCATCGGCGGGGGTGTGGTGGCAGTGGAGATGGCCACGGCGTATGCCTCCCTCGGCTCCGAGGTGACGCTGCTGGCGCGCAGCGGGCTGCTCGGCGGAATGGAGCCCTTCGCCGGGGAACTGGTCGGCGAGTCGCTGCAGGCCCAGGGGGTGAGCCTGCGGCTGAACACCTCGCCGGTGAGTGTCGCCCGCACCCGCGAGGGAGTGAGGCTGGAGACCTCGGCCGGTGACGCGCTGCACGTGGACGAGGCGCTCGCCGCCACGGGTCGCACCCCGCGCACCGGGGACCTGGGTCTGGAGAGCATCGGTCTGGAGTCGGGGAGCTGGATTCCGACCGATGACACCATGCGGGTCCCGGGGTTCGACTGGCTCTACGCCCTCGGCGATGTCACGCATCGGGCGCTGCTGACCCATCAGGGCAAGTACCAGGCCCGGGCGGCCGGGGACGTCATCGTCGCGCGTGCCCGGGGGGCCCAGATCGATGATGCCCCCTGGGGTGCACATGTCGCCACGGCAGATCACGCGGCCGTGCCTCAGGTGCCTTCACCGACCCGGAGGTCGCTACGGTCGGGCTCACCGCGGCGGAGGCCCGTGAGGCCGGATATGAGATCCGGGTGGTGGACCGCGAGCTGGGCGACGTCGCAGGTGCGGCACTGTATGCCGATGGGTACTCGGGCCGGGCGCGCATGATCGTCGATGAACAGCGTCGGGTGATCCTGGGGATGACCTTCCTGGGTCCCGACGTGGCTGAGCTGCTGCATGCCGCGACGATCGCGGTCAGTGCCGAGGTCCCGCTGGATCGTCTCTGGCACGCGGTCCCGGCCTATCCCACGATCAGCGAGGTCTGGCTGCGGCTGCTCGAGGCCTACGGCCGCCCCGCAAGGACGGGGACCTAGGCGTCGGATGGCTCCTGGGACGCCTTGGCCGCCTCCACGGAAGGGTCCTTCCACCTGCCCGAACGCACTCCGCGGAAGTAGATCCGGCCGACCACCAGGGAGGCGATGAACAACACGATCATCGGGATCAGGACGATATAGACATTGCCGGTGGCGACCATGATCGGGATCGCCAGGGCGGTGACCAGCCCGCCTCCGAAGAACGGCTCGAAGAACAGCTGCTTATAGCCGAAGGCTCCAGGGCTGGGGACTCGTCGTAGGGATCGGCCACTCGCAGCAGCACCAGACCGGTGGCCGTGACGCCCATGGACTGGCCGAAGTCAGCGATGCCGCGCTCGAGCCAGAACTCCGGGATGATGCGTGGGGTGCAGATCAGCAGGATCGTGGTGCAGAACAGGATCCCCGCGACCGAGAGGATCAGGAAGGTCTCCCAGAAGTTCGCGATGACCTCCAAGGAGATGGTCGCCAGTGCGGCCACGATCAGGATGTCCAGGGCGAGCCCCTGGATGCGCTTCATCGTCTCGTGGTCGACCAGGTTGGTGTTATCGGTGCGATCCAGGATCAGCTGGATGATCACTCCACCGATCATCGCCAGCGGGAACAGCGGGACGTAGCCCAGCAGGGTCAGGCCCTCCTCGGAGAAGACCGATCCCGGCTGGCCCCAGAGCTGGTCCTCGACCCAGACCAGCCCTTCCAGGAGGAGCCACCCGATGATGATGGCCAGTCCCACGATGGCCACGTGCAGCGTCAGCGGTTCGATCGAGCTGGGACGCGCGGTCATCCGGCCGGTGGAGACGTTCTCCTTCTTGCTGTAGAGCCCGCGCAGTTCGGCCTTGGACTGCTTGGAGACGTTCTTGATCACTCGGGTCCGCCCGGTGCGCACGCCCCAGTTGATGACCGAGATGCCGATCAGGATGCCGAAGACGAGTCCCACAGTGGCGATGGCCAGGGCGAGGTCTGTGGCTTCTGGGATTCCCATGTCGTCGAAGGCGGGCTGCATGCCGGCCGCGGTGCCATGTCCACCCTCGAAAGCGATCTCGAGCAGCGCACCGAAGATCGGGTCCACCCCGAGCAGCGGAGAGAGCACCAGGAGTCCCAGCGTGATGCCTACGACGTACTGCCCGGAGCCGTAGGCCACTCCGATGGAGAGCTGCGGGCCGACCAGCTTTGCTGCCCGCACCGGGGACGGAATCCTCGATCCCAGGAACAAGGTGGCGAAGACCACTGAGATCAGCAGGCCGGGCAGTTCGGCCCAGACGTCGAAGATTCCAGTGGTCAGTAGGCCCCCGTCCTCCAACCAGCCCCAGCCCAGGGGCTCGCCGAGACGGCCCAAGACCTGGGGGCCGATGATGAGTCCGATGAAACCCGCGATGATGGCGCTGGGCAGCAGGAGCTTCTGAATGAATGGCACTTTGACCCGGACGTATTTGCCGATCAGCATCACTGCTGCCAGCAGCACGATCGCAAACCCGACGACCTCTGGACTCATCCGATACCCCTCTCCGAAGTGGACCGCCCAGGACGGCCGCACGTGTGAAGAGAAGCACACCACAATTCAGGCCCTGTGGCGAGGACCTGACCGGGCCCGGCTGATGAGGGGTTGGGTTCAGTTCCCGAGTCCTGCGGTGTTCCTGGCTTCACAGGTTGTGATCGGACATACGACCTGCGCCAGGATCATGGGACCGATGTCGAACGGTGCTGTCATCCAAGACTCTTCGCAAGAGGGCGTGCCTGGAGCACAGATCCATTCCCCTCCAGACGTTTCGAAGCACGTCGCTGCAGCTGCAGCTGGCGACGGGAAGGCGCTCCCGGGCCGGTGCAGTCATGCCCCCTTGAGTTCGCGGTCTTCATCGGCGAGGTCCGCACTCTTGGTCTGTGAGGATCGATCGGGGTGTGACGGTCCTGGGCTTTGGGTGCTTTGCTCGGGTGTGGGGATATGGAAGATGGGCAGTGCCAGGTGGACCAGCGGGCCGATGAGCAGGACCACGGCGACCGTTCCAACTCCGACAGGGCCACCAAGGAGCCAGCCGAGGAGAAGAACTGTGCCTTCGATCGCGGTGCGCACGAACCAGATGGGCAATCCGAAGCGGCGGTGCATTCCAGTCATGAGCCCGTCTCTGGGCCCGGGTCCGTATTGCGCACCGATGTAGAGCCCGCTCGCCACGGCGAGGAGGATCAGGCCGCCGGCAAACAACAGGATGCGTGCCCATAGGGTCTCGGGTTCCCGGAGGACCGCCAGGCCGACCTCCGCACTGGGGCCTACGAGGAGGACATTGAGGATGGTGCCGACTCCGGGCTTCTGCCGAAGCGGGATCCACAGCAGCAGCACGATCAGGCCGATGATGTTGGTCATGACGCCGAAAGGGAGGCCTGTCTGCAGTGCGGAGCCTAGACCCAGGACGTCCCAGGGCGAGACGCCGAGGGTGGCTCTGATCATCATCGCGAGCGAGAACCCGTAGAGGAACAACCCGATCAAGAGTTGGGTGCTGCGCCACGCGCTGAGAAGACTCATGAGAGAAGTTCACCAGCCGATTGGCATTACGACAAGATGCCAATTGTGGCAGGGTGGACTGATGATGGTTCTCACTGCTCGCCGGTTGGCCGCTGAGCTCGGTGCCTGGCGCGTGGCCGGGCCCGCCTATAGCGCGCTCGCGGATCGCATCAGGCTTCTCACCCTGGATGGACGGATTCCGCTCGGCACGCGGCTGCCCGCGGAACGTGAGCTTGCCTCCGAGCTGGGGGTGAGCCGCACGACCGTCGCCGCGGCCTATGCGCGTCTTCGAGAGGCTGGGTACCTCCACAGCACCCGTGGATCGGGCAGCGTGGTCGCGATTCCGGGACGTTTTAGCCCGGTGGAGGACGTCGAGGCGCGCACCACCACCACTCTCGACTTCAGCAAGGCCGCGCTCCCCGCGGCCCCGCAGGTCGGGGAGGCCTCGCTGCGAGCCGCCCGAGCGTTGCCGGCCTACTTGAGCGGCACGGGCTATGATCCACTCGGGCTGCCACGACTCCGCCAGGCGCTGGCCGAACGGTACACGGCTAAAGGCCTACCGACCGACCCTGAGAACATCATGGTGACGCTGGGTGCCCAGCATGCGATCTCACTGATCACCAAGACCTTCCTGTCCCGTGCAGATACCGCTCTGGTGGAGGCTCCGAGCTACCCCCACGCCTACGACGCCTTGGGACTCGCTGCTCGCAAACTCGTGACCGTCACGGTCGACCCTCGACGGGGCTGGGACGATCACGGGCTCATGCAGGCTTTCCGCAGCGCGAATCCGGCGCTCGCGTATGTCATGCCAGATTTCCACAACCCCACGGGCGCCGTCATGCCGGCTTGCCAGCGCGAGCTGCTCATGGACCTCGCCACCCGCCACGACTCGCTGGTGGTCGCAGATGAGACGACGGCGGACCTGCGTATCGACGGGGCCGCGGGAGCGCCGCTGGCGGCGTATGGGCCGGCGATTCTTGTGGGGTCTATGGGCAAGACGGTGTGGGGAGGGCTGAGGATCGGGTGGATCCGCGCGCAGCCCGAGAAGATCAGACGACTCGAGCAAGCACGATACGCCCAGGACCTGGGCACCCCGATCCTCGAACAGCTCATCGCCCTTGAGCTGCTCGGGCAGTACGACGAGATCCTGCGCTTCCGGACCGTTCAGCTCACCGAGGGGCGCGATCACGTCGAGCACCTGCTCCGAGCGAACTTCCCCCAGTGGGAGGTGCCGCACGTCGCGGGTGGGCTGTGCACCTGGGTCAACATCGGAGAACCTGTCAGTTCTCAGCTCGCCCTGGCGGCGCGCGACGGCGGCCTCCCCATCGGTGCCGGCCCACGGTTCGGACTCGGGGGAGCCTTCGAGCGCTTCCTCCGCTTCCCACTCAGCTACCCCGCGGAGGAGACCAGCCTTGCGGTGGAGATCTTGGCCGAGGCCTGGCGCCGCGTGGACCAAAGCCGCGCGGTGGGAACAGAGTTCAAGCCTGCCCTGGTCTGAGGTGCGGCTGAGAGCTTCACTGCTCGCAACTCGACGACGTGGCCGAAACGATGAATCAGACAGAGTTGCCGGAATGCCGCCGTCTGCCGCTGTCATCCACAGGTCCTCTGTGCTGGAAGGGGCCGAACTTGCGAGGACGAAGAAGTCGACCTTAGAAGGGTTCAAGCCGTGGGTGAAAACCTCAATACAGTCGGGTCCTACGCCGACGACTCCTACATTGGAAGCAGGAACAGCTCCGTCGGAGCCTCTTGAAAAATGCCGCCCAGGAGCACCTTGCACACCGTCCGATACAGGTCAGGTCACCCGCAGGAGTGTCGATCCCAGCGGCGCGAGACCAGGCTCACCAACCGGCGCCGTCAGCCATGCACCGCCTGTCGAGGTGCGTCGAGGATACTGAGGATTCCACAGTGGTCGGCGCGGCTGCGCGTGTGGGTCTTCTTCGTCGTGTGCCGATCGGCGGCTAGGTGGCTAGGTGGCCGAAGGGTCTGCCCGCCGAAACGTCAGGGACCATGGTTGCTTCCCTCTGGTCAGCTGCTCCCACCCGTCTCGGGCCAGATCGTCTCGCAGCTCATCCAACGCGGCGGTGAGTCCCGGTGCCCACTGCTCCTGGGGAGGGATGGAGTTGGTTGACCCTGCCACAGGGAACGTGGAGCTCTTGTACCGCGTTTCACCATTGACCTGACCCACAAAGCGCTGTTGCGTGCTTCCGGACTGTGAGGCCAAGACGGTCAGCAGTCCGGCCCACCATGAGGTGTCCCCGACGTTCTCCAGGACCGCGGTCAGCGTCTCTGTTCCAGGAGTCATCCACCCATGGTTGTGCTGCAGCCTTGAGGCGTAAAGGCTCGCCGTCCACTCAACCCCACCAGCACCGCCCTGGCTCACTCCTCTAGTCGCGGCATCCGTACCTCAGCGAAGGGGTCGTAGCTGGCGGCGCTGGGCTGCCAGGCGGACCGGGGCATTGGCCGCGCCGTAGCCGTCGTAGGTCCCCGTGCGCTGGACCATCTCCAGGAAGAGCCCCCCGATCGTGGGGGTGTAGAAGTGGATGAACTCGCCGTCGGCGTCTCGGTCATAGAGCAGGTTCAGCGTCTTCAGCTGGGACAAGTAGTCCTCATCCAGCCCGAAGCGGGCGTGGAGATCGGCGTAATAGTTGTCCGGGATGGACAGGAAGCGCAGTCCGCGCTCCTGCGCTCGCGCGCCAGTTCAAGGATGTCCGTGCAGGTCACCGCGATGTGACGCGGGGGCAGCGGGGCAGTGGGTGGGGCCAGGTTCAGCGGCAGCCGCACCGTGGCATCGGCGGTGCGCATGACCTGGCTGCGCACCAGGCCCTGTGGGCTGGGCACGTTCTCCGGGGTCTGCGCCTGCAGCCCGAGCACGCTGTGGAAGAAGAGCACCGTCTCTTCGAACTCATGCCAGCGGTAGGACAGGTTGATGTGATCCACCGCGTGGCTGGACTCCACGGCAGCCTGCCCACCCTCGAACTCGGTGACCCAGGTGTCTTCAGCCGGCGCATCGTTGAAGTAGATGACCGTCCCGTCCGGGGCGCCGAGGGCTCGGAGCTCGTGGTCCCCGGCGTAGGTGCGGCGGAACACCACCGGCGCGCCCAGCGCAGCTCCGCGGGCAAGGGCCTGGCCGGCGTCGTCGACCAGCAGTCCGATCGCTGAGAGGTGCGGTGCCGGTTGCTGGCTCTGCTCATTGAGGATGATCCGGGTGGAGCCCAGGGTCCACAGGCGCACCTGTTTCGTGCGGTGTTTGCCGCGGAAGGTGAAGCCGAGCTGGTCCAGGGTCTCATCCGCCGCCCCGAGATCGGATCCGGTGATCTCCACGAAGTCCACGCTGCGCGGGCTCTGCGCGGAGGGGAGCCGGTCGGTGCTCCACCCATTGGCTGCCGAGGCGCGGTCCGCCAGCCAGGTCAGCGACCGTCGTGCATGGGCGGCGGTGCTGGTGACATCGGTCTGCCGAAAGGTGTCGTTGAAGACCTCGAGTGAGAGCGGACCTGTGTAGCCGGCCTTGAGCACATGGGTCAGGAAGCCGCTGAGGTCGAAGGAGCCTTCGCCGGGGAACAGTCGGTGATGCCTGCTCCAGGAGAGCACGTCCATATCGAGCTGCGGTGCGTCGGCAAGCTGGAGGAAGAAGATCTTCTCCCCGTCGATGTGCTCGATCTCCGCCGGGTCGTGGCCGCGGGCCAGGATGTGGAAGCTGTCCAGGCAGGTGCCGAGATTCGGGCGGTCGGCGAGCTGGACCAGCCGCCAGGCGTGTCGGTAGTCGTTGACGTAGCGGCCCCAGGCCAGTGCCTCATAGGCGATCCGGATTCCGTAGCCGGCGGCGAGGTCGGCCAGCGCGGCCAGTTGTTGGGCGACCACCGCGTCGTCGTCGACGGTGGCCGTGCCGGCGTTGCTGCACACCAGGATGGTCTCCGCGCCCAGGCGGTTCATCAGCTGGAACTTCGCCTCGGCGCGGCGCAGGTTCTCCGCGAGCAGCTCTTCGCTGACGCCTTCGAAGTCGCGGAAGGGCTGGAACAGGTCGATGCGCAGCCCCAGGCGCTGGCACAGCGCGCGAATCTCTTCCGGAGATTCGTAGGAGACCGTGAGGTCGGTGTCCATGATCTCGACGCCGTCGAACCCCGCATCGGCACAGGCCTGCAGCTTGTCGGTGAGACTTCCGGAGAGGCAGACGGTGGCGATTGAGGTGCGCATAGCGGCAATGTACCAAACATTACATTGCGCGGTCAGCGTTGAGAGGCGGATTCAGCGTGCATTCTGACCCGAGAACCGCGTCAACCACTCGGAGAATCCGCCCCTCAGCGAAGGGAGGGGAGGTTCAGCGGATGGATAGGATCACTGCATGGATCAGGAGCCCCCCGCGCAGCCCGGCGTCAATCGCAACGAGTTCGTTCGATCACTCTCGACCGGGCTCCGGGTCCTTGAGTCCTTCTCCGCCACGGAGCCCAGGCTGACGCTCTCCGATGTCGCCCGGCGCGCCGAGATCAGCCGGGCCACCGCACGGCGCATGCTGCTCACCCTGGTCCATGAGGGTTACGCCTATACCGATGGCCGGTTCTTCGAGCTCACGCCCAAGGTGCTCGGGCTCGGGCAGGGCTACTGGTCCGGGCGCGGCTGGCATGAGCTGCTGCAGCCCTCGCTCGGTGAGCTCTCCGGGAAGCTCGGCGAATCCTGCTCGGCGGCGCTGCTTCTCGGCGATGAGGTGATGTATGTCTGCCGGGTGCACACCCGCCGGATCATGCGGATCGACCTCGGACTGGGCACCAAGCTGCCGGCGTTGGCCACCTCGATGGGGCGGGTGCTGCTCGCCGGGCTGGGGGAGGAGGCGCTCGAGGAGCGTCTGCGCACCGCAGACCATCGGGCCTACACCTCGCGCA
Organism: Nesterenkonia sp. AN1; assembly: GCF_000582475.1. NCBI lineage: Bacteria > Bacillati > Actinomycetota > Actinomycetes > Micrococcales > Micrococcaceae > Nesterenkonia > Nesterenkonia sp. AN1. The sequence continues at coordinate 105,551 of NZ_JEMO01000023.1, read as the reverse complement.
CCGTCACCGACCCGACCCGGCTGCGCGAGATCATCGCGGAGGTCCGCGCCACAGGCTATGCGGTGGTCGATGAAGAGCTCGAGGACGGGCTGCGCTCGGTGGCGGTTCCGGTCCGCGACGCCGCCGGGAACACCGTGCTCGCGCTGAACACCTCGCTCTCGGCCGGCAGGGAGTCCGCTCAGGAGTCCTTGGCTCGGACGCTGCCTGATCTGCAGCGCTGCGCCGCGGCGGTGGAGGACCTGATCCGATCCCTGGGTGAGGACGTCCGTCGGCTCACCGTGCCCCAGGGCCTCTGACCCGCACCTCTGGAAAAACCAGGAAGCGCCGACTATGCTTCCTGGTACATAGCGCACACATGTTTGCATAGCGAACATAGGTGTGGCTTCGTCCAGGGATCAGGGAGCTCATATGCAGGACGTCTTCGTCTATCAGGGTCTTCGGACCCCCTTCGGCAAGGTCGGCGGGGCCCTGGCCGGTCAGCGTCCGGATGACCTCGCCGCGCTGGTGATCTCCGAACTGGTGGCACAGGCCCCCGGGCTGACCCCGGAGAACGCCGGGGAGGTCGTCGGGGAAGTGGTCTTCGGCAACGCCAACGGCGCCGGCGAGGAGAACCGCAATGTGGCGCGCATGGCCTGGCTGCTCGCGAAGCTGCCGGTCCACGTGCCCGCCACCACGATCAACCGACTCTGCGGATCCTCCCTGGACGCCGCGATCTCCGGGGCTCGGCAGATCGCGCTGGGGGAGACCGATGTGATCCTCGCCGGCGGTGTGGAATCCATGTCGCGGGCTCCCTGGGTGCTGCCCAAGACCGAACGCCCCTTCCCGATGGCCAACCTCGAGCTGGCCAACACCACACTGGGCTGGCGGCTGATCAACGAGCGCATGCCCAAGGAGTGGACCGTCTCGCTCGGGGAGGCCACCGAGCAGCTGCGCGAGCGCCACGGTATCGGCCGCGAACGGCAGGACGCCTTCGCGGCCCGCTCCCATGAGCTTGCCGCCCGCGCCTGGGCCCAGGGCCACCTCGCCGACCTCACCGTGGCCGTGCCCGGCGTGGACCTGGACACCGATGAGACCATCCGGGCCGGTGTCACGAGTGAGAAGCTCGCCGGGCTGCGGACGGTCTTCCGCTCCGAGAACGGCACCGTCACCGCCGGCAATGCCTCCCCGATGAACGACGGCGCCTCCGCCGTCTGGCTCGGATCCGCGGCCGGCGGAGAGAAGCTGGGCCTGACCCCACAGGTGCGGATCGCCGGCTGGGCCGCCGCCGCCAATGAGCCGCAGTACTTCGGCTACGCCCCGGTTGATGCCAGCAACAAGGCGCTGGCCCGGGCCGGGATCGGCTGGGCCGAGGTCGGTGCGGTGGAGCTCAATGAAGCGTTCGCCGCGCAGTCCCTGGCCTGCCTCGACGCCTGGGATATCGACCCGGAGATCGTCAACGCCTGGGGCGGCGCCATCGCGATCGGCCATCCGCTGGGCGCTTCGGGCACCCGTGTGCTGGCCACTCTGGCGAAGCGGATGCAGCTCAGCGGCGAACGCTGGGGCGTGGCAACACTGTGCATCGGCGTGGGTCAGGGCCTCGCCGTCGTGCTGGAGAACGCAACCACCCATCCCACCCAGAACTAGAGGGAAGAATCGATGACTGAATTCGTAGACACCGCCGCCGAGGCCGTCGCCGGCGTGCGCGACGGCGCCACGGTGCTGCTCGGCGGCTTCGGCAACGCCGGGCAGCCCATGGAGCTCATCGACGCGCTCCTGGACTCCGGCACCACCGACCTGACCGTCGTGAGCAACAATGCCGGGCAGGGGGACCGCGGTCTCGCGCTGCTGATCAAGGAGCGTCGGGTGCGCAAGGTGATCTGCTCCTTCCCGAGGCAGTCGGACTCCTGGCACTTCGATGCGGCATACCGCGCCGGGGAGCTCGAGCTGGAGCTGGTGCCGCAGGGCAACCTCGCCGAGCGGCTGCGCGCCGCCGGTGCCGGCATCGGCGCCTTCTTCACCCCCACCGGCTATGGCACAAGCCTTGCCGAGGGTAAGGAGACCCGCGAGATCGAGGGCCGGAACTACGTGCTGGAACACCCGATCCGCGGCGACGTCGCGCTGATCAAGGCGCTCAAAGCCGACGACGTCGGCAACCTGGTCTTCCGCAAGACCGCCCGGAACTTCGGCCCGGTGATGGCCGCCGCCGCCTCGCATACGGTCGTCCAGGTCGCGGAGCTGGTGCCGAGCGGCTCCCTTGATCCGGAGAATGTCGTCACCCCGGGCATCTACGTGGACACGGTGACGGCCCTGACTCCGCGCACCAGCCAGACCCAGGAAGTGAAGGAAGCATGAGCAGCCAGAACAGCACCGCCAGCCAGATGGGCCAGCAGCCGCTCTCCCGCGAAGACCTCGCGAAGCTCGTCGCGGCCGACATCGCGCCCGGCTCCTACGTGAACCTCGGGATCGGCCAGCCCACCAAGGTCTCCGACTACCTCACGCCCGAGCAGCAGGTCACCCTGCACACCGAGAACGGGATGCTCGGCATGGGCCCGCAGGCCCACGGTGAGGACATCGACGAGGAGCTGATCAATGCCGGGAAGATCCCGGTCACCGAACTCCCCGGCGCCAGCTACTTCCACCACGCCGATTCCTTCGCGATGATGCGCGGCGGACATCTCGACGTCTGCGTCCTGGGCGCCTTCCAGGTCTCGACGGGCGGGGACCTGGCCAACTGGTCCACCGGTGCGCCGGACGCCATTCCGGCTGTGGGTGGAGCCATGGATCTCGCCATCGGGGCCAAAGAGGTCTTCGTGATGATGTCGCTGTTCGCCAAGGACGGGACGCCCAAGATCGTGGCCGACTGCAGCTACCCGGTGACCGGGCTGGGCTGCGTGAGTCGGGTCTACACCGATCACGGGGTCTTCTTGATCGAGGCGCGGGACGGCGGGCCCCGGCTGGTGCTGCGCGAGGCCTACGGGATCGCACCCGAGGAGCTGGTGAAGCGGTTCGACTTCCCGGTGGTGATCGCCGGCTAGCCAGCTGGTATAGTCATCAGCTGTGCCCAGGCGAGGGGGCGACATCTGCGGATCGATCCGTGAGACGTCAGCCCCGTGATCGACGAGGCGAACTTGCAGGAGAACATCACCGCTGCTCATGCGCGGAGAGCCTGGAATTCACTTGTCGTTGGTGCCTGGATCAATACGAATCCAACCAACGAAGGACAACACCATGGCTGACAAGATTGTCATTCCCGCCACGAAGCGCACCGAGTTCGGCAAGGGCGCAGCCCGCAAGGCCCGCCGCGACGACCTGATCCCGGCAGTGGTCTACGGCCACGGCGAAGACCCCATCCACGTCGTGCTCCCCGGTCACCAGACCCACCTGGCAGTGCGTAACCCCAACGCGCTGATCACCCTGGACATCGAGGGCACCGAGCAGCTGGTGATCCCCAAGGCCATCCAGCGCGACATCATCAAGCGCTCGATCGACCACATGGACCTGCTCACCGTGCGTCGCGGCGAGAAGGTCGTCGTCGACGTCTACGTCGAGGTCACCGGCGAGCCGGCAGTCGGCTTCGAGTGGATCCTGGAGCAGGCCACCGTCTCCGTCGAGGCCGAGGCGACCCACCTGCCCGAGCACGTCACCGTGGACATCACAGACCGCGACGAGAACGCCCTCCCGGAGCACATCGCGCTGCCCAAGGGTGTCACGCTGGCACTGAGCGACATGGAGTCCCCGGTCGTCTCCATCCACGAGCCCGTCGAGCAGGACCTGGGCGAGGAGGAAGAGACCACCGAGGACGAGGCCGCTGAGGGCGAGACCGCCGAAGGCGAGTCCGAGGAGAACGCCGAAGGCGAAGACAGCTGAACAACCTCACGCTGAGACTCCACTAGGCTCGAAGCATGGCTTCAGAGACGTGGTTGGTAGCGGGACTCGGGAACCCCGGGTCCCGCTATCGTCATACCCGGCACAATATCGGGCATATGGTGCTCGAGGAACTCCTCGACCGCATGGACGCGAAATACACGCGGACCAAGGTCGGGGCCAAGGCCGTGGCGGCTCGATTGGGTCCCGGCGGACCCAAGGTGGTCTTCGCGATCTCCGAGGGCTACATGAACCTCTCCGGGAAACCGGTGCGCGGACTGATGGACTACTTCTCCGTCCCTACGCAGAACCTGATCGTGGTCCACGATGAGCTCGACCTGGACTTCGGCCGAGCCAAGCTCAAGCGCGGCGGCTCCGAAGGCGGGCATAACGGGTTGAAGTCCATCACCACCCACCTCGGCGGCGACCGCGACTACCTGCGCGTGCGCGCCGGAGTGGGCAGGCCCCCGGGACGCATGGACAGCGCGGACTACGTGCTGCAGAAGTTCAGCGCCGCCGAGCAGAAGGAGCTGGGGATCTTCATCTCCCGCCTGGCCGATGCGGTGGAGCTGCTGGTCTCCGATGGACTGCCGGCCGCGCAGAACGCCGTGCACTGATCCTGACCCCTGGGCCCGGACCCCTTGCACTGACCGTGGTCACTGGCTCTGAGCATGACCGTGCGCCCTGACCCCTTGCACTGACCGACGGCGTCCCGCCCGTGCCCAGCCCCGGGGCGACAGATTCGAGCTCACGCCGCGGGTTTCCACAGCTGGTTTCCACAGCTGAGGCGAACCGCTTGCGCAACGCCGGGAACCTCTGTAGGACCTAAGGCCCTACATCTGGCACGCCGAGCGGGAGAGGCTGGTCACAGCTCGTCAGACGGCGAGCAGCGACGAGGAGGCCCGCCTGTGATTATTGCTACCAGAACGCGTTCAGACCACAAGATCCACTCGCTGGTCCTCGCCGAACTCGACTGGACTCCTGATCTCGACGCCTCGGAGATCCAGGTCGAGGTGGAGGCGTCTGTCGTCACGCTCTCGGGGGCGGTGGGGGATTACTTCGAACTCCTCGCGGCCTCGCGCGCCATGCGCCGGGTCCACGGCATCGCGGGCGTGACGAACCACCTCATCGTGAACCCACGGTCGGCCAAATGGGTCACCGACGCCGACATCGCCCGGGTCGCGGAACGCGCACTGACCTGGTCTGCGAACATCCCGGCCAGCGTGCGGCCACAGGTGGACTCCGGGTGCATCACGCTCACCGGGCAGGTCGACTGGCACTTCCAACGTGATGCCGCCGAGCGGGCCGTGGAGAACATTCGCGGGGTCCGGTCGGTGCTCAACGAGATCAGGCTGATCTCCCGCCCAGGCGCCGAAGACGCCGCAGAACGCATCCGCACCGCGCTGTTTCGCAACCCACAGGTCGACGCCAGCCATATCAACGTCACCGTGGTCGAGAACACGGCGGTGCTCACCGGCTATGTCACCACCCTGGCGCAGAAGAACCAGGCCGGGGCGGCCACCTGGTCCTCCCCGGACGTCACCCAGGTCGACAATCGGATCAACGTTCGACCCTACTGAGCGGCACGCGGCCGGGCCGCGGGAGCCGGTCGATCCCGATCGAGGACGGTCATCCGAAGCGCTGACCGATCTCAGTTCCACAGAACCACAGCGCAGGGGGCGCATGATGTTCGATTGGCTCTATCTCTGGAATCTGATCTGGTCCTTCTTCCTGATCCTATCCCTGGTCTTCGTGCCGGCCTTCATGGTGCTCGTCTACTTCATCACCCGGGAGTCCAGGGCGCAGGAGACCCTCGCGCAGACCCGCAGGCCTGCCCGAGGATCCTCTGAGAAGAACACCGCAGCGACCACGGGTGTGGTCGGTGCGCCGTCGATCCCGCCGCTCGCGCGGCCCTCGATCCCGCCGCTGGGTCGTCGCGCCGCCCGCCACCAGGGCAGGAGGGCCGCGTGACGCCCGCAGCAGGTGCAGGCGCGCTTCGGCCCGTCGGCCACAGCGGCAGCCGGATCAGCTGCGGCTGGAGATCCAGGCGCTGACCTCGCGGGCCTGCAGGTCCACGAACTTGCGCATATACGGCTCCGCGGCTGCCTTGATCTTCTTGCCCACGATCGGGATGCTGACGTTGACGTCGCCACGGACCGTGGAGAGCGTCTCGGTGGCCCCGCGCACATGCAGGTTCTGCGCGGACTGCGCGGAGACCGGAGCCGAGGAGATCTTCACCGCAGTGTCGGCCCGGCGTGAACCCGCGGCGTCGGGTGCGCCCCAGGAGTGGGTCACGTGCACGCTGACCTCGCCCTTGATGACCTTCTTGGCGATCTCCGGCAGCTTCTCGGCCGACATCGACTGCTCGGTGATGATCTCGAAGGGACCCTCCAGCGGACCGACGACCTCGAAGCTCACCAGCTTCGCACCGACCTTCTTCGAGAGGTGCTCATTGAAGTCTCGATCGGCGTAGGCCTTGATGATGTCCTGCGCGCTGTGCGGAATCACGAGCTCTGATTCAAGTGCCACTGGTGGTCTCCTCGTTGACGTCTTGCTGAAGGCGTTCGGCGACGGCGGTCACGGAACTTTCCCATTGTAAAGTTGCGCGAGTGACCATCATGACTCTTCTCCTGCTCCTGGGCGGTTTCGTCCTGCTCGTCGGCGGTGGCGAGGCCCTGGTTCGAGGGGCTGCCTCGCTGGGCCGCACCGTCGGCCTGTCCTCCCTGATCGTCGGCCTGACCGTGGTCTCCTCCGCCACCTCGGCCCCCGAGCTGGCCGTGAGCACCGGCGCCGCGCTCAGCGGCTCACCCGGACTCGCCCTGGGCAACGTCGTGGGCAGCAACATCGCCAACATCCTCTTCGTCCTCGGACTCACCGCGATCTTCGGGGCGCTGGTGGTCAAGGTCCAGCTGATCAAGGTCGACATCCCGATCATGATCGGGTTCTCCGTGATCGCGCTGCTGATGGCGCTCGACGGCGGCGTCAGCACCCTTGAAGGCTCCGTGCTGGTGGGGCTGCTGGTGGTCTACCTCGCGGTCACCGTGGTGCTCGCCCGGCGTCAGACACGGCGCGAGCAGGCCGCTTCGAGCGAGCAGGCCATCTCGAGCCAACAGGGCACGCTCGACGTCGACCGGGCGGTCGGCGGCGGCTCGGTGAAGCTGACCAAGGGGCTGCGCACCACGAAGCGGCGCTCGATCATGGTGGACCTGGGGCTGCTCGCCGTGGGCATCGCGCTGCTCGTGGTCGGCGCACAGATGCTGGTCTCGGCGGCGAGCAGCATCGCGCTGTCCCTGGGGGTCAGCGACCTGATCATCGGGCTGACCATCGTGGCCATCGGCACCTCGCTGCCGGAGCTCGCCACCAGCGTCATCGCGGCGCTGCGCGGAGAACGTGACATGGCGGTGGGTAACCTGGTGGGCAGCAACATCTTCAACATCGGTGCGGTCCTCGGGCTGACCTCGATCATCTCTCCCGAGGGGGTGGAGGTCGCCTCCGCCGCCGTGAACTTCGACCTGCCGGTGATGATCGCCACCGCGATGGTCCTGCTTCCGCTGGCGTTCACCGCCCAGGCGATCGGACGCTGGGAGGGACTGGTCCTGGTGACGTTCTACAGCGCGTATGTGGTCTACCTGGTGCTCTACGCCGCCGGTCACGCCGCGCTGCAGCCCTTCAGCTCCGCGATGCTCTGGTTCGTGCTGCCGATCACCGCGCTCTGGATCACCGCCCTGGTCGGCTACGAGATCGGGGTGCTGCGCACCCGCCGCGCGGCCCGGACCGGGAAGCTCCCGGGCGGCGGGTCATCCGCGGAGGAGCCCGGCAGGACCGGGGCACCCTAGCCGGATCAGCGAGTATCCTGTGGGAGGCCCGAACTCACGAATCTCCCACCGCGCCGAAACCCCACCGCGCCGAAAACCCCGCCCGCGGATCTCCGGCATCGTCCTGTATGCGAAATGAGGCGTCACTCTTCTATGGCTCTGTCAGGTCTGCGCGCAGCGCTCACGGCGAACTCCTCCTATAAGCGGGTCGCCGCGGCCGCCGCCCACCCGGCAGGGGAGCGCACCGAGGAGCTGCAGATCGCCTCGACCACCGGGCTGCGTCCCGCGCTGATCGCGGAGATCGCCACCACGCTGCGCCGCACCAGCTCCACCGGCACGCTGCTGGCCGTCACGGCCACGGACCGCGAGGCGGATGAGCTGGCCACCTCGCTCGCCGCCTACGCCCCTGACGCCGCCGTGGCGCACTTCCCCTCCTGGGAGACCCTGCCCCACGAGCGGCTCTCCCCACGTTCCGACACTGTCGGACGCCGGCTCGGGGTGCTGCGCCGGCTCGCCCACCCGGATCAGGCCGGAGGGGTGCTCGACGTCGTCGTCGCCCCGGTCCGCGCGGTGGTGCAGCCGCTGGTCGCCGGGCTGGGCGACCTCGCGCCGGTGCGGCTGAAGGTCGGTGAGTTCGCGGACTTCGACCAGACCGTCGCGCAGCTCGCCGACGCCGCCTACTCCAGGGTGGACATGGTCACCCGGCGCGGCGAGTTCGCCGTGCGCGGCGGGATCCTCGACGTCTTCCCGCCCACCGAGCCGCATCCGGTGCGCATCGAGTTCTTCGGCGACGAGGTCGAACAGATGCGCTGGTTCGCCGTGGCCGATCAACGCTCGCTGGACACCGAGTCCACCGAGCACCCCGAGGTGCTCGACGCCGCCCCCTGCCGCGAACTGCTGATCACCGAGGCCGTGAAGGCCCGCGCCAAGGAGCTCATCGCGCAGATGCCGCACGCCGCGGATCTGCTCACCAAGCTCGCGGAGGGGATCGCGGCCGAGGGCATGGAGTCCCTGGCTCCGGTGCTGGTGCCCGAGATGGTGCCCTTCGTGGACCAGCTGCCCGCCGGTTCGCTCACCGTGGTGATCGAACCCGAGAAGACCCGTGGACGCGCCCATGACCTGGCCGCCACCAACGAGGAGTTCCTCGCCGCCGCGTGGTCCGCAGCCCCCGACGGCGCGGCCGCACCGTTGGACCTCAGCGGCACCCAGATCGGCAGCGAGCAGCAGGGCCTGGCCTCTGGGGGCTTCGCCAGCCTCGCTGAGACCCGGGACGCCTCGATCGCCCACGGGGCCGGCTGGTGGTCGATGACCTCGCTGGGACTGGACGAGGAGCTGGAACAGGACGCCGACATCGTCTCGATCGCCTCCCGCGAGCCGATCGGCTACCGCGGCAGCGTCGAAGACGTGATGACCTTCCTGGGCGAGCGGGCCAAGGCGAACTGGTCCGTGGTGGTCACCACCGCCGCCGCCGGTTCCGCCCAGCGGGTCCAGGAGCTGCTCAACGAGCACGAGGTGCCCTGCGTCCGGGTCGAGACCCTGGACCAGCCCCCGGCCCAGGGCACGATCACAATCTCCACCGCGAACGTCTCCGAGGGCTTCGCCGTGGACCCGCTGCAGCTGGCGCTGCTCACCGAGTCGGAGATGCTCGGCCGCGCGATCCGGCAGGACTCCGGCTCCGCCCGGAAGGTCCCGGCCCGGCGTCGTCGTCACGTGGTGGACCCGCTGGCGCTGAAGCCCGGAGACTATGTGGTCCACGAGCAGCACGGCATCGGGCAGTTCGTGGAGCTGATCCAGCGCAAGGTCGGCTCCCCGCAGGCGATCAAGGCCGGCACCGCGGGCATCCGCGAGTACCTGGTCCTTGAGTACGCCGCCTCCAAGCGCGGCGGCGCCAAGGACCGGCTGATGGTCCCCACCGACCAGCTGGACCAGGTCTCGCAGTATGTCGGCGGAGAGGCGCCCTCGCTCTCCAAGATGGGCGGCAGCGACTGGTCCCAGACCAAGCGCAAGGCCAAGAAGGCGGTCAAGGAGATCGCCGGCGAGCTGATCAGGCTCTACGCGGCACGCATGGCCTCGCGCGGGTTTTCCTTCGGCCCCGACACACCCTGGCAGTCGGAGCTGGAGGACGCCTTCCCGTATGCCGAGACCCCGGACCAGCTCACCGCCACCGATGAGGTCAAGGCCGATATGCAGCGCGAGATCCCGATGGACCGGCTGATCTCCGGCGACGTGGGCTACGGCAAGACCGAGATCGCGATCCGCGCCGCGTTCAAGGCGGTGCAGGACGGCAAGCAGGTCGCCGTGCTGGTGCCCACCACACTTCTGGTCTCCCAGCACTACGAGACCTTCACCGAGCGCTACGCCGGGTTCCCGGTGCGGGTGGCCCCGCTCTCGCGGTTCCAGACCGCCAAGGAGTCCAAGGAGACGATGGCGGGTCTGCGCGAGGGCAGCGTGGACATCGTCATCGGCACCCACCGGCTGCTCTCCAAGGAGGTCGACTTCCACGACCTGGGCCTGGTGATCATCGACGAGGAGCAGCGCTTCGGCGTCGAGCACAAGGAACAGCTCAAGAAGATGCGCACCAACGTGGACGTGCTGGCCATGTCCGCCACCCCGATCCCGCGCACCCTGGAGATGTCCATGGCCGGGATCCGGGAGACCTCCACGCTGGCCACTCCGCCGGAGGAGCGGCACCCGGTGCTCACCTATGTCGGGCCCTACACCGATAAGCAGGTCTCGGCCGCGATCCGCCGCGAGCTGATGCGCGAGGGCCAGGTCTTCTTCGTGCACAACCGGGTCGCCTCCATCGACGCCACCGCCGCGAGGATCCGCGAGCTGGTCCCCGAGGCACGCGTGGAGGTCGCCCACGGTCAGATGAGCGAGACCCGGCTGGAGCAGATCATCCAGGACTTCTGGGAGAAGCGCTTCGACGTGCTGGTCTCCACCACGATCATCGAGACCGGCCTGGACATCTCCAACGCCAACACCCTGATCGTGGACCGGGCCTCCACCTACGGGCTCTCGCAGCTGCACCAGCTGCGCGGACGCGTCGGGCGTTCCCGAGAGCGGGCCTACGCCTACTTCCTCTACCCGGCGGAGAAGCCGCTGGGCGAGGTGGCTCTGGAGCGGCTGCGCGCGGTGGCGGCGAACAACGAGCTCGGTGCCGGCTTGCAGCTGGCCATGAAGGACCTCGAGATCCGCGGCGCCGGCAACATGCTGGGCGGGGAACAGTCCGGGCACATCGCCGGGGTCGGCTTCGACCTGTACCTGCGCCTGGTCGGTGAGGCGGTGGCCGACTATCGCGGGGACACCGAGGAGACCTTCACCGAGGTCAAGATCGAGCTTCCGATCAACGCCCACCTGCCCCACGACTATGTTCCGGGGGAGCGGCTGCGCCTGGAGGGCTACCGCAAGCTCGCCGCGGCGGACACCGAGGAGAAGATCGCCGAGGTCATCACCGAATGGCAGGACCGCTACGGCGACCTGCCCGACCCGGTGACCAACATCGTGGAGGTGGCCCGGTTCCGCAACCGCGCCCGGGCCGCGGGCATCCACGACGTCGGCACCCAGGGTCAGTCCATCCGGTTCGCCCCGGTGGCCGAGCTCGCGGAGTCCAAGGCGATGCGTCTGGAGCGGATGTATCCGGGCAGTCAGCACAAGGTCACCATGAAGCAGGTGCTGATCCCCAAGCCCAAGACCAGCGGGATCACCGGCGTGGAGCTCACCGACGGGGAGCTGCTGGCCTGGCTGAATCAGGTCTTCGAGGCGATCTTCCCGCCGGTCTGAGCCGCGCCGGGGCGGCGCAGCGCCGACCGCGGCAGTCCGTTGAGCGGCAGCGCCAGCGGGGTGCGGTTGACGATCGTGCCCAGCGCCCAGCAGATACCCAGCGCGATCACGGTGCGCAGCACCGGGTTCTCCAGATCGAAGAGGCGCAGCAGCAGATAGAGCACCAGCGCGTGCGAGAAGACCACGAAGGTCGCGGTCTGCACCAGCTCAGAGATGACCAGGCCCAGGACGCGCCCGCGCCGCGGCTGGTGCGAGGGATCCGCCCGCTGCGGCTGCTGGCCGCCGAGCAGCGCATTGACCGCGGTGGAGAAGAGCAGCACCAGGCCTATGCTGATCAGCACCGAGACTGCGGGGGAGAGCAGGAATGTGCCGAAGCCAGACCATTTGATGTTCATCGTCGGCACGCCGCTGGCCACGGCGCCGAAGCCTATGCCCAGGCAGAGCAGCCCCCACCAGGGTTTGGCCGGCAGGCCCTGCCCGCGCGGTGAGCGCATGAAACGGCCGAACCAGTGTCCGGCCAGCATGAAGGCCATACAGGCCGGCACCAGACCGATCCCCAGCGGGGTGTAGGCCATGGCGGAGTCGGGCAGCTGAGCCAGGGCGAACCCGGAGACACCGACGAGCACCCCGACCCACCAGGGCAGGGCGAGCACCGCGCGCAGCAGCAGCGCGGCGAAGAAGAGCACCGAGATGAACCAGAAGGCCAGGAACGGCATATCGGTGCGGGCCCCGCCGATGAAGGCACCGCTGATGGTGCCGGGTTCGAAGGGCCAGGGGGTGTGCGCCATCGCCAAGACAGCGGAGCTGAGCAGCAGCAGCCAGACGAGGTAGGGCAGCGCCAGGCTCTTGCTGCGGGCCTGCAGCTCCCCGGTGAGGCTGCGCGAGGTGGAGAAGAAGAACCCGGCCAGGAAGAAGAACAGCGGCATCCGCCAGATCTGCAGGTACTCGGCTCCGGGCATCCCGGCCCAGGCATGCCCGATGACCACCGCGGCGACCGAGATGACCCGCAACAGGTCGATCCCGAGATTCCGAGCGCGCACGGGTCGCAGTGCCGAGGTGGTCATCACGGTCCGGGCGGGGAGATCAGCGGACGTGCGGCTCCGCAGCCGACTCTCGTGAGGAGCTGGCCCGTGAGGCCATGGCGTCGAGCGGCTCGCCGTGCTCACCGTGGAGGTCCTGCATGTCCAGGGAGTCCGAGCGGCCGATGATCTCCTTGGCGGCGTAGAACGAGCCGGTGTACAGCAGGATGAAGATAATCCCCGGCAGCCACACCTGATCCAGATCCCAGAAGTACAGCGCGACGATCGATCCTACGAGCATGAAGAAGACCGCGAGGAACGCGACGAAGTTCCCCACGAAGTTCCCCTGGCCCGAATAGGCCTTGACCTTACCGTTGCTGATCATGTGCTCCCCTTAGGTGCGGTGCGGTCTGCGCGACGCCCATCTCAGTAACCGCCGGCAGCACCCGATGTGCTGGAATCTCTAGGCTCCACGATATCAAGAGAGGAGCTCGCTCCGATGCGTGTGGCGCCGGCGGCCACCATCGCGGCCGCGTCGTCATAGCTGCGCACGCCGCCGGAGGCCTTGATGCCCAGTCGACCGCCGACCAGGGAGTGCATCAGCGTGATGTCCGCGAGCGTGGCGCCGCCCCCGCCGAAGCCGGTGGAGGTCTTTACGAAATCCGCACCGGCGGCTTCTGCGGCCCGGCAGACCAGCTCCTTCGCGGACTCCTCCAACAGTGCCGTCTCCAGGATCACCTTCAGGATCGCGCCGCCGGCATGGGCGGCGTCGGCCAGCGCCCGGATCTGCGCCTCGACGTAGCTGTGGTCACCGGCGTTGGCCGCGGCGATGTCCACCACCATATCGACCTCCTGGGCGCCGAGCTGGACCGCTTCCACGGTCTCGGCGAGCTTCGACGCGGTGGTGGAGGCTCCCAGCGGGAAGCCGACCACGGTGCAGGTCTTGACCTCGGTGCCGGCGAGCTCTGCGGCGACCAGCGGCACCCACCGCGGGTTGATGCAGACCGCGGCGAAGCCATGGGTGCGCGCCTCATCGACGATCCGCCGGATGGTGGCCTCATCGGTGTCGGGCTTCAGGGCGGTGTGATCGATCAGCGGGGCCATCTCGGCGGGGGTGGGGGTGTGGCTCACGGGCGTGCTCCTCAAGGGTCAGCGGGAAGGTCAGGGTGACCGCGCGGCGGTCCGGCAGATGGTCCGATCGGCGGTCAGGTCGGTCTGGTGGGTGGTCGGCTCGGCGGGTCAGCCCAGCATGGACTCCATCGAGGTGCGCAGCTGCTGGAGACGCGCGGTCGCCTGGGCGCGGGCGGCGCCGATGGCCTCGGGATCGGCGTTGACGCCGGGAGTGTCCGCCACAGCCTCGAGGTAGCACTTGACCTTCGGCTCGGTGCCGGAGGGCCGGACGATCACCCGGTCTCCTTCGGCGGTGAGATAGATCAGCGCATCGGTCTTGGTGGCCTCGCTCAGCTGCGCGCCGGGCAGCGGATCCTGGGTCAGGTCCAGGGATTCAACCACGGCCGAGCCGGCGATCTCCTCGGGAGGCTGCGCGCGCAGGCCAGCGGTGACCTTGCCCAGCTCGGAGAGGTCGCTGACCCGGATGGTGACCTGGCCGGTGACGAAGACGCCTGCCTCGGCTGCGATCTCATCCAGGGCGGCGATCAGGCTGACCCCGCGGGCCTTCAGCGAGGCGGTCATCTCGGCGAAGATCAGCGCGGCCGAGACGCCGTCCTTGTCCTTGACGTGCTCGGGGTCCACGTTGAAGCCGATGGCCTCCTCATAGCCGAAGCTCATGTGCTGGACTCGAGCCAGCCACTTGAACCCGGTGAGCGTCGCGGCGTGGCCGACGCCGCGGACCTGGCAGAGTCGTTCCAGCAGCCGGGAGGAGACGATCGAGTTCGCCAGCACCGGGGCGCCGCCGTCGGCCTGGGGGCGCAGCGGGCCGCGCTCGAGCAGGTGCCGGCCCAGCAGTGCGCCGATCTCATCCCCGGAGAGCTGACGCCAGGCACCGGAGGATCCGTCGTAGACCGCCGCGGAGAGCCGATCGGCGTCCGGGTCATTGGCGAGCACCAGGTCCGCGTGGTTCGCCTCGGCGGCCTTCAGCGCGAGGTCCAGGGCGCCGGGCTCCTCCGGGTTCGGGAAGTCCGCGGTGGGGAAGTCGGGGTCGGGTTCGTGCTGCTCCGCCACCGGGGTCACGGTGAATCCGCCGGCGCGCAGCAACGAGGTGACCATCTCCCCGCCCACGCCGTGCATCGCGGTGTAGACCACGTGCAGGTCCCGGTGTGGATAGGTCTTCGGGTCCAGCAGCTCCAGAGCCTCGCGCTCATAGCTGCTGCGGGCCTCATCGGTGATCGGGTGGGTCTCCGTGCTGGCGCCATCGCTGCCGCCATCGGCGCCACGGTGGGTGGCGCCCTCGGTGCTCGAGGGTGTGTCGGCGTCGACGAGCTCTGCGATCCGGGCGGCGATGTCTTGATCCACCGGGGGTACGATCTGCGCGCCGACCCCATGGCCCTCGGGCTCCAGGAAGCGGGAGAGCTCTCCGCCGAGGTAGACCTTGTACCCGTTGTCCTGGGGCGGGTTGTGGCTGGCCGTGACCATCACCCCGATCTCGGCGTCGAGCACCAGCACCTGGCGGGCCAGCAGCGGGGTGGGCCCGGGGCGGGTGAACAGGTGCACCTCCCAGCCGGCGGCGGAGAAGATCTCCGCGGTATCGGCGGCGAACTCGTCGGACTGGTGGCGGGCATCGAAACCGATCACGATCTTCGGCGCCTCGCTGCGCATCGGATCCTGGGAGCTGTCCGCCTTCTGCTGGGCGCGGGCAAGCTGCTCCTGGGCGTAGCTGAGCATCCCGGCAGCGGTCTGGCGCACGACCAGGCGGTTCATCCGCAGCGGTCCTGGACCGAGCTCCGCGCGCAGCCCGGCGGTGCCGAAGGCGAGCCGGCCGGCGAAGAGCCGCTTGAGCTCCGCGCTCGCCGAAGCGTCGGAGGCCTCGGCGCGCTGCAGCAGCTGCGCAAGTCCGGACCGGGTCTTGGCGTCGGGGTCATTCTCGATCCAGCGGCGCACGGCGCCGAACAGCTTCTCGGTCATGGCGGTCTGCTCCCTCATATCGGTCGGGGTAACGGGTCTGCGTGGGTCATCGGTGGCTGCCGGTCGGAGTCCAGGTTCACTCAGCCAGGAGGCGCCCGATGACCTTCGCCAGCAGGGCAGAGATCCGCGGGGCCGCTTCGCGTCCAGCCTCGAGCACCTCCGTGTGGCTCAGCGGCTCCGGGGAGATCCCGGCGGCCTGGTTGGTGACCAGAGAGATGCCGAAGACCTCCATGCCGGCCGCGCGAGCGGCGATGGCCTCCAGTGCGGTGGACATGCCGACGAGATCCGCGCCCAGGACTCCGGCCATCCGAACCTCGGCGGGAGTCTCGTAGTGCGGGCCGGGGAACTGTGCGTAGACGCCCTCGGGCAGGTCCGGGTCGATCTCTCGGGCCACGGCGCGCAGCCGGGGGGAGTAGAGATCGGTCATGTCCACGAAGTGCGCGCCGCGCAGCGAGGAGGTGCCGGTGAGGTTCAGGTGATCGGAGATCAGCACCGGGGTGCCCGGCCTCCACTGCGGGTTCAGCCCGCCGCAGCCGTTGGTGAGCACCATGGTGGTGGCGCCCGCGGCGGCGGCGGTGCGCACCCCGTGGGCGACGGCGTCCACCCCGCGGCCCTCGTAGTAGTGGGTGCGCGCCCCGATGACGAGGACATGGGCTCCGGAGGCGGAGCGGATGACCTTCAGCGTCCCGCTGTGGCCCGAGACGCCGGAGGAATGGAAGCCGGGCACCTCCTCGGCGTCGATCTCCGCGACGAGCTCACCGAGCTGGGCGGCGGCCTCGCCCCATCCCGAGCCCAGCGTGCAGGCCAGGTCGATGGAGTCCACCCCCGACTGGTCAAGCAGCGCACGGGCTGCCGCTTCGGCGCGCAGATTCGCCGGGGCGGTCGGGTCATTGGTGGGGGTCAGCTCAGGATGCGGGACCAGGCGGTCTCCGATTCCGTCGTCGGTCGGGGCGCTGTGCTGGGTCTGGACTTTGTCATGGCTCACATGGATCAATCTACCGTCTGGGCGGGAGACCGCGGCAGGCTGACGCGGCCGGGCTGTTCCGAACATCGGTGCCGCATCTGATCCGGGAGCAGGCCAAGCGGACTCAGCCTCCCCGACCGATGCGGTCCTCCTGCGGAGTCACATCCCCGTGTGGCGTATGACATTGCCGCGCCGACTCGGCAGAATGGGCCCGTGACTCCAACTAATCTGCAACGACGCTTCGCCCCTGACCGCATCGCCATCCTCGGCGGAGGCCCCGGAGGCTACGAAGCCGCTATGGTCGCCGCCGACGCCGGCGCGGAGGTCACGATCATCGAGGAAAAGGGCCTCGGCGGTTCTGCAGTGCTCACCGACGTGGTCCCTTCCAAGACGCTGATCGCCACCGCGGACGCGATGCGCCGGGTCAACATCTCCACCGCCTTCGGCGTGCGCTTCGGGGAACACGCCAACGGCCTCCGAGGCGGGCAGGGCGAGGACGTCCAGGAGGCGGAGGCCTGGGCCGACTTCTCCAAGGTCAACGAGCGTCTGCTCAAGCTGGCGCACAGCCAGTCCCGCGACATCCGCGCCACCCTGGAGTCCTACGGAGTGCGGGTGATCATCGGGCGGGGCAAGCTGGTGCTGCCGCACAGCATCGAGGTCACCTCTGGAGAACAAGCCGGCGAGGTGGTCGTCGCCGACGCGATCATCGTGGCCACCGGTGCCCACCCGCGGGAGCTCGGCTCCGCCAAGCCCGACGGGGAGCGGATCTTCAACTGGACCCAGGCGTATAACCTCACCGAGGCGCCGGAGCACATGATCGTCGTCGCTCCGGGGTCACCGGAGCCGAGTTCGCCTCGGCGTACCGTCGGCTCGGCGCCGAGGTCACGCTGGTCTCCTCCCGCGACCAGGTGCTGCCCGGGGAGGACGCCGATGCGGCCACGGTGCTGGAGAACTCCTTCGCACGTGTCGGAGTCCACGTGGCCTCGCGGACCCGCGCCGAGTCCGTGGAGCGCACGGAGCACGGTGTCGAGGTCCGGCTCAGCAACGGGGAGGTGCTGCGCGGCTCGCACTGCCTGATGGCTGTGGGCGGGATCCCCAACACCGCCGGCCTGGGGCTCGAGGAGGCCGGGGTGGAGATCTCCGAATCCGGTCACATCCAGGTGGACACCGTCTCGCGCACCACGGCGAACAACATCTACGCCGCCGGGGACTGCACCGGGGTGATGCCGCTGGCCTCCGTCGCGGCGATGCAGGGCCGGGTGGCCGTGGCCCATATGCAGGGCGAGAGCGTGAAGCCGCTGAAGCTGCACCAGGTCGCCTCCAACGTGTTCACCTCTCCGGAGATCGCCACGGTCGGGGTCACCCAGGAGCAGGTCGACTCCGGCAAGTACCAGGCCGACGTGATCAAGCTTGACCTCGCCACCAACGCCCGGGCCAAGATGATGAACATCCGTGAGGGCTTCGTGAAGATCTTCTCGCGCAAGGGATCCGGCACGGTGATCGGCGCCGTCGTGGTCGCCCCGAGGGCATCCGAGCTGATCTTCCCGCTCGCGCTGGCGGTCACGCACAAGCTGCACGTCGACGACGTCGCCACCACCTTCACCGTCTACCCCTCGCTGACCGGTTCGATCTCCGAGGCCGCCCGTCGACTCCACCTGCACGTCACCGATCCGGAGGACTGACCCGCATGAGCAGCTCGACGCCGGCCACGCCGCCCGAACCCGCTACACCCGAAGCCACGCAGCCCGAATCCGCGACACCCGAACCCGCGGCACCCGAACCAGCGCGTCCCGGGCCCCGCACGTCGACGGCGGTGGACGCCTTCGCCGAGGACTACTTCGAGCGGCTGCTCGCCCTGGCCCCGGAGGAGGCCACGGTGCTGGGCCGCCCCGGAGTCGAGACCGAATACGCGGACTACTCCCCGGCCGGACGTGAAGAGGTCGCCCAGCTGCAGCGTGAGACCCTGGCTCAGCTGGCCGGGATGACACCGGAAGACCGCATCGATGCGGTGACCCTGCATGCGATGGCGGAGCGGATCGGACTCGACGTGGCGCTGCACGAGTCCGGGCGCACGGAGCTGAACAACCTGGCCTCGGCACCTCAGACAGTGCGGATGGTGCTGGAGCTGATGCCCGCGCAGAGCGAACAGGACTTCGTGCACATCGCCGGGCGGTTGCACAATCTCCCGGCCGCGCTCGAAGGCTACTGGGCCTCGCTGGTGAACTCCGCCCAGGCGGGTCAGGTGCCCGCCCAGCGACAGGTCCACGCGGTGGCGGAGCAATGCCGCAGCTACGCCCTCCCCGAGGGTGCGCTCGCCGGGTACGCGCTCAGCGGCCGCCAGGCGCAGGTCAGCTCCGCCACACAGGAGGCGCTCGCCGCCGGGACCCACGCCGCGCAGCAGGCCTACCTGCGCCTGGCGGAGCGTCTGGAATCAGAGCTGCTGCCGCAGGCGCCTGCCGCCGACGCGGTGGGCACCGAGGCCTACCGGCTGCACAGCCAGTTCTTCACCGGCACCATGCTGGACCTCGAAGAGACCTACCGCTGGGGGCTCGAAGAGCTCGCCCGGCTGGTCGCGGCGCAGGAAGTCGTGGCCCACCAGATCAGCCCAGGCGCCTCCGTGGAGGAGGCCAAGGCGATCCTGGACGCGGATCCCGCACGGCAGCTCTCCGGGACCGCGGCGCTGCAGGAATGGATGCAGCGACTCTCGGACGAGGCGCTCGCGGCGTTGAAAGACGTGCACTTCGACATTCCGGCCCCGATGGACGTCCTGGAATGCATGATCGCGCCGACTCAGGACGGCGGGGTCTATTACACCGGACCCAGTGATGACTTCTCCCGGCCGGGCCGGATGTGGTGGTCGGTTCCCGAAGACGATGAACATTTCACCACCTGGACCGAGACCACCACCGTCTACCACGAGGGGGTCCCGGGGCATCACCTGCAGATCGCCACCGCGACCCTGGTCAAGGACCGGTTGAACTCCTGGCGCCGTCACGGCAGCTTCGTCTCCGGCTTCGCCGAGGGATGGGCGCTCTACGCCGAGCAGCTCATGGCGGAGCTGGGCTTCCTCGCGGACCCCGGAGATCTGATGGGGATGTATGACATGCAGCGGATGCGCGCGGCCCGGGTGGTCTTCGACATCGGAGTCCATTGCGGCTTCGAGGCTCCGCCGGAATGGGGCGGGCAGACCTGGACCCCTGAACAGGGCAAGGAGTTCCTGCGCGCTCACCTTCCGATCTCCTCAGCACAGCTGGACTTCGAGTTCACCAGGTATCTGGGCTGGCCCGGGCAGGCGCCGTCCTACAAGGTCGGGCAGCGTGTCTTCGAGGAGCTCCGTGCCGAATGCGAGGCGGCTGCTCGCGAGGCCGGGGAGCCCTTCGACCTGCGCGCCTTCCATACCGAGCTGCTTGGACTCGGCATGATCGGGCTGGACACACTGCGCTTCGCGATGCGCCCATGAGGCTGCTCCCCGGCCGGAACCGAGACTGGCCGGCGAGCCCCGCCGGGCAGATCCCCGCCGGACGGGTCGAGCTGCGCCCGCTTGGAACCGAGGATGAGCATCGCTATATGGCGCTGCGCGTGCTCAACAGCGCCTGGCTCCAGCCCTGGGATGCCACCACTCCTGAGAATCCGGATCCCCGGGACTCCTCGGCCAGCTTCCGGCAGATGGCCCGCAGTCTGGGCCGCAGCGCCCGGTCCGGCATCCATCTGCCCTGGCTGATCTGGTTCACCGCCCAGGGCGGGACGCCCCAGATGGTCGGACAGCTGACCGTGGGCCCGATCATCGGCGGCTCCGCTCGGAGCACTTCCCTGGGCTACTGGCTCGACGAGGGGCACGCCGGGCGCGGGATCACTCCCTTCGCGGCGGCGCTGGCCGTGGACCACCTCTTCTTCGAACGTGGACTGCATCGGGTCGAGGTCGCCGTTCGTCCGGAGAATGTGGCGAGCCTGCGCGTGGTGGAGAAGCTGGGCTTCCGGGAGGAAGGAGTCCGCCTGCGGTTCCTGCACATCCATGGTGCCTGGCGGGACCACCGGTGCTTCGCGCTGACCCGCGAAGAGATCGGTGAGGGTCTTGTGGCGCGTTGCCGCGGATCACAATCCGGTATCGGATAGGCTCGGCCTGTACTTCATGAAGGGCAAGGGGGTCAGGGATGCTGGGCATGGAACACACCGAGAGCGCGTTCCTCTCCACGGTGCAGGGCCTGCCCATCCCCTCCTCCGCGCTCATGGCCCTGATCGCCGTGCTGTTTCTGGGCACCCTGGTCCTGCGCGGACAGCGCCAGGCGACCAGCCTCGCGGATGCCGCGCCCGCCGCGCATCCGGCTCCGACCCGCGCCGCGGCGTCCTCCCTGGCGGCCACGCCGGCGTCCACGGAGCCGATGATCGGCCCCACCGCTCAACCCGACACCCACCGAGGGGCGACCATGTCCTCCAGCACCGACCTGCCCAGCAGCGCGAGTTCATCGCACCGCACCGATTCCACACGTTCGGATTCCGCACGCACCGGTTCCACGCCTGCCGGGTCTTCGTCTCAGCCCGGCTCCGGGTTCCACCTGCACTGGGGACGCACCGTGGTCGCACTCCTGGGAGCGATCGCCGCGCTGAGCGCCGTCGTCACCGGGATCCTGGCCCCGCTGACCGCCGTCCCGGCCGCGGTGCCGCTCAGCGCCGCCGTCGTCTTCCTGCTGGCACTGGTGGCCCTGCGGACCATGGCGGTGCTGCGCCGACGCAGCCTCCGCCGGGCTCGGGTGCAGTCCGCCATTGACGAGGCGATGAACCCGCTGCAGGGCACCGACTGGGTGAACCCGACCGAGGCTGGGCTCTTCGACGCGCTGAGCGCCGACGGCCGCGGCACCGGAGGCCCAGACTCCTTGCAGCAGACCGACGAGGACGGACTTCCCGTGGGTTTAGAACGAACCTTCGACGCCGAGGTGCAGGCCTCGGGCCCGGTCCTGGGCGAGGCCGCTGAACCGGTCGGGCCCTGGCAGCCGCGAGCCGTGCCGCGCCCGAAGTACCTGGACCTGGACAAGGCGCAGCGGATCGAGCCGGAGGCGCTCGCGGGACAGACCCCGGCCCCGCGCAGCGACGTCAAGCTCACCCAGCGCCGGTTCCTGGACACCACGCCTCCCGCGGAGCAGACCCCCGCAGCCGAAGAGGCCGCAGTGCAGCACCCCACCGCTTCGAGGTCCCAGGTCAAGGCGCCGAAACGTGACTCGATGAACCTCGATGAAGTGCTGAAGCGCCGGCGCGCCTGATGTCTCGCGGCATGACCCCGGCAGAGCTGGAGGCCAGGCAGCTGGCGTTCATGGAGTCCTTCGACGCGCACCCCCCGATCGCCGAGGCGATCCAACACACCGGGGTCTACGCGACCAGCGTGCACCTGGAATCGCTGCAGCACCGCCCGGGGGCCGGGGTGACCGGGGTCTACCGGGTCTCGACCGGACGTCCCGTGATGCCGCGCGGCGGACCGGCGGGGTCCTATACCGAGACCTCTGACCACGTGGACGAGCTCTACGTGGGCATGACCACCGAACCGGTGTCCGCCGAAGCAGACGGGGTCGTGCAGTCCCACAGCCCCTACGGTCGACTCTCGATCTGGCAGCATCCGCTGGACCCCGCGCTTCCGGGTCTGCGCATCGCCGCCGACCCGGATTCGGTCCGCAATGTCTGGGGGGCCGGCCGCGACCTGGTCAGCCTGGAGACCATCAGCTACCGTCCGCTGCGCCGCGCGGTGATCGCCGCAGAGTTCGACGACGGCACCCGCCTGTTCCTGAAGGTGCTGCGCGCTCGGCGCGCCCAGCACCTGCACACCCGGCACCAGCTGCTGCTCGACGCCGGCGTCCCGGCCGCCGTGCCGGTCCGGGAGCCGGTGCTCGACGTGGTCGCGCTGCGAGAAGGTTCGGGGGAGTCCCTGGCCGAATACTTCCTTGCGGACGGCGCCGCCGCAGCTGGGCCGGAGCGGTTCATCGATCTGCTCGAGAAGCTCCCGGCCGAGGTGATGACGCTCCCGGCACGGGAGGCCTGGACCGACCGGCTCTCCGCCTATGCCTCGGCGGCGACCTCGGCGCTGCCCGGGGCCACCGAACGCATCTCGGCGCTGGTGGAACATATCAGCACGGTGCTTCCGCTGACCGACCGTGGTCCGGTGGTGCCCACCCATGGGGACTTCTACGAGGCCAACCTGCTGATGCGCGGCGGGGAGGTCTCCGCGCTGTTGGATGTGGATTCCCTGGGCCCGGGGTACCGGGTAGATGACCTCGCATGCTTCCTGGG
Source organism: Nesterenkonia sp. AN1 (assembly GCF_000582475.1). Taxonomy (NCBI): domain Bacteria; kingdom Bacillati; phylum Actinomycetota; class Actinomycetes; order Micrococcales; family Micrococcaceae; genus Nesterenkonia; species Nesterenkonia sp. AN1. The sequence goes on along the minus strand of NZ_JEMO01000023.1, from coordinate 82,773 downwards.
ACACCTCGCGGTGCTGCCGGCGGTGGACCCGCGCTATGTCCATGTCCCGGCGGCGTTCCAACGCTTCGCCGCTGGCTTCGCCGCCACGGTGGACGCGCACGCGCTGCGGGTGCGCACCGCCGCAGTGGCGCTGTCGCTGGTGGCCGGAGCCCGGGACACCCGCCGGGCGCAGTGGCAGGCTCAGGCTGAGCAGCGGCTCGCCTGCGCCGAGGCCGTGGTGGGTCTGCGTTCTGCGGGCCCGGCGCTGCCGCAATGGCCGCAGCTCTAGAGGTACCTCCGCGAGAAGTCCTGGCTCAGGTGCTCGGCCAGCAGATCCGGGTGTGCCATTTCGCCGGATCGGGCTCGAGCGCCGGATCGGTGAGGTAGCTCTCCCACATCACCGGGCCGGGGCTGATCCCGGCCTCCGCGAAGTACCGTTCGACCTCGGAGTAGGTGCGCTCAAGCGTGTCGTAGGACCCGATGTGGATCGCCTCCACCAGGCGGCCGCCGGGCAGGAGGCCCGGGGCCACGTCCCCGTCCGGGGTGATGGTCGAGGGGACCGGGAAGCCTGCCTCGACATCCACCGATTCTCCCGGGGAGCCGTGGTACTTGCCGAACGGCGGGCCCGCCGGGCTGAGCCCCTGCGCAACCAGCGCCTGCATGGTCTCCTCGAACGCCCGAGAGAAGAAGTCGGTCAGACCTGCCATGGGGACCCGGTCCCGGATCCCGGCGGTGTGCTGTTCAGGGCTCTGGATGATCTTGATATCGGTCATGCAGTGATGCTCCTGCGCCAGACGCGGCTCCGGTAGAGCCGAACGTCCCTGCGCGGATGTGGCGGGTCAGCTGCGCATCCGACGCTTGAGCCGGGTGAGCTTGCGGCGCAGGTCCGCTGCGGCTTCAGCCTTGCCCTGCCGCATCAGTGCCTCGATCTGACCCTCCAGGCGTCTGCCATCAGGGAGGGGCTGGCCTCGCGCTCGTCGGTGGACATCCGGAAGATCGTCTCGGCCTCGTCGGCTCGCCCCATCTCCAGCAGCACCTTGGCCGCGAAGACCTCAGCGTCCCCGGCGGCGTCCTCGTCCCCGGCCTCGGCGAAGAGGTCCGCGGCCTCCAGTCCCGCGGCCACTGCCTTGGTCCCCTCGCCCAGCGCCGTCCAGCCGCGGGCCAGCGAATCCGTGATGTCCGCGCGCTGCCAGGTCGTCCCGTGTTCCCGGGCCAGCTCCAGGGCCCGATCCAGGTGGCCGATCCCGGTCTCGTCCTCGGCGCGGGTGAGCAGGTGTCCCAGCGAATGCAGCGCCTGCAGCAACACCTGCGGGTCGAGGTCCTCGCTGTGCTCGACCAGTTCGAGTCCACGCTCGTAGTGCCCGCGGGCGACCTCGAGGCGGTCCAGCGAGGCGGCCAGCGCCCCGGCGGCGAGATGGGCACGCGCCGCCTCATCGGTCTCGTCGATCTCGCCGAAGAGCTCCGCTGCCTCGTTCCAGTGCACCATGGCCTCCAGCGGTCGTTTCAGATGGGTCACGGCATGGCCGAGCCCCATCAGGGCCCTGGCCCGGGTGGACCGGTCCTCCTCGGAGCCGCCCAGGCGGACCGAGAGGGCATCGAGCACCTTCTCGGCCTCGGGGTAGTCGTCGAGCTCCAGCAGCTGCTGGCCCAGGGCCAGACTCAGGAGCCGCGATTCGCGGAACTCCCCGAGCTCGGCCTGCTGCACCGCGACCCGCCAGGCCAGGACCGAGGCGTCGCCGTCGTCCTCTTCTCCGGTGAGCCCGGCCAGCAGCGCGGCGGCCGAGGCGGCGCCCTTGCGCACCCGGGCAGCGGCGTAGAGCTCCACCGAGTGCAGCGCGGCGTCGATGGCGGCGAGGTTGCGGTCTTCGTGATGGTGGATGGTGGCCTGCAGCATCGCCATCGCGCCGTGCACCGCCCGGTTCGCGTGGGAGGCGAGCACCAGTTCCGCCGTGCGCAGCGCCTGGGTGGTCTCCCCGGAGAGCAGCAGCGTATGAGCCAGGAACATTCTGGCCCCGGCCAGCGCCTCGGTACGGTCCAGGCTGGTCAGGATCGTGCAGGTCTCTTGGACGATCGGCAGAGCCGATTCTGGTCCCTCATCCTGAAGTCGGCGGACCGCCAGGGAGGAGAGCACATCGGCAAGCTCCACCGTGACGTCGCCGCGCGCCTGGTCCTCCCGGCGCAGGTCATCGGCGACCCGGGAGAGGATCTCGGCCTCCACCCGGTCCGGCTCGCGCAGCAGCATCGCGCCGAGCTCGTCCTCCACCCGTGCCTGCCGGAAGCGGCCCAGCTCGCGCAGCAGACGCAGACGCGCCGCGATGAACGGCGCCGAGGCCGCGGAGTCCCCGCGCATCTCGTGGACCCCGGCCAGGATGCGCAGCAGCATCAGCCGGTTCTCCGGGTCCTCCCCGCCGGGGGCACGCAGTCCGGCCTCGGCGGCTTCAGCGGCCGAACGGAACCGTTCGCCGTAGGCGCCCTCGTAGGCCAGGTCCAGCCAGCCCGCCGCGGTCTGTGCGGGCACAGTCGTCCCACCGGCGGCCTCGAGGAGTGCCGTCAGACGCGGAATCAGCGGACTCGTCATCTGCACCAGACTAGCGCCGATCGGGTGCCGCCGTAGAATGACGCTCATGACTTTTTCCCCTGTGGCGCCCTGGCGCGTCCGCCGCGTCACGGGGTGCACCGCAATCACCGCCGCCGCGGTCCTGGTCGCCACGGGCTGTTCACCGCCGCCGTCGGCGGAGGAGCCCACCGGTAGCGCGGCAGAGCGAGCCTGGACGATCGCGGTGGGGGAGCACCCGTTGGATCAGACCATCGCCAATGTCTACGCCCTGGCGCTGAGCTCCCGGGACACTCCTGCGGTCGTGGATGCCTCCGATCGCGGCCCCGGGGAGCTGGTCCTTGAGGATCAGACCGACCTGGTCCTCGGCCGCTCTGAGACGTTCGCCCGGCAGCTGGACCCCGAGGCGTTCGCCGAGCTGGAGCAGCCGAGCCCGGCGGAGCTGCTGGGCGTGATCGAGGAAAGCCTTGGTGAACAGGCCGAGCTGCTGGAGCCCACCTCGGCGGTGCTCGGCAGCTCCCTGGTGATCACCTCGATCACCGCCGAGCTCAATGAGATCACCACCGAGGGGGAGGTCGAGGATTCCGCCTTCGCCGAGGCCTGCGACGAGCTGCGCATCGGGGCGCGCCTGGACCTGCCCGCCCCGGAGCCGCTGCTGGCCGAGGTCTATGACTGCGAGCCCGCGGAGATCGTCCTGGCGGAGGAGGCCGACCTGCTCGACGCGCTGATCACCGCGCAGCTCGATGCGGTGATCCTCACGACGACACAACCGGGCATCGAGGAGCAGGGACTGATCGCGCTCAGCGACACGGAGCGCGCCTTCCCGCAGGAGCAGTTCGTCCCGGTGGTCTCGGCGGAGATCGCCGAAGAGGTCCCCGGTGTGGCGGTGGAGCTGGCTCAGGCGTTGAACGAGGACGCCCTGGTCACGCTGCGCCGACTCATCGACGGAGACCAGGGGCTGAGCCCCCAGGAGGCGGCGGAGTACTGGCTGGTCCAGGAGGGCTTCGTCGCGGAGCCAGAAGACTGGGGCTGAGACCTCCGGGCAACTCGCCGAACAGGTTCTGGGCTGTAACGTCCCGACAGGACCGTGGCATAAGGCACAATCTGGTCATGGAGGAATTCGAGGACTTCACTCAGGCCCAGAAGCTCCGCAACGTGCGGTACGACGTGCGCGGACCCATCGCAGTGGAAGCCGCGCGACTAGAGCGCGCGGGCCACCGGATCACCAAGCTGAACATCGGCAATATGGCGCCCTTCGGCTTCGACGCCCCGGACTCGATCCTGGTGGACATGATCAAGAACCTGCCCAGCTCGCAGGGCTACTCCGAGTCCCAGGGCATCTACTCGGCGCGGACCGCGGTGGCGCAGTACTACCAGTCCCGAGGCATGCGCGACGCCGAGGTCTCGGACGTGATCCTGGGCAACGGGGTCTCCGAGCTGATCACCATGGTGCTGCAGGCGCTGATCAATCCCGGCGACGAGGTCCTCATCCCGGCTCCGGACTACCCGCTGTGGACCGCGATCACCACCTTGTGCAGCGGACGTGCGGTCCACTACATCTGCGACGAGGAGAACTACTGGTGGCCGGACCCGGAGGAGGTCGAGTCCAAGATCACGGACCGCACCAAGGCCCTGGTGCTGATCAACCCGAACAACCCGACCGGGGCGGTCTATCCCCGCGAGATCCTCGAGGCGATGGTGGACATCGCCCGGCGGCACAACCTGATCCTGCTCTCCGATGAGATCTACGAGAAGATCACCTTCGACGACGCCGAGATGATCAACGCCTGCACGCTCTCTGACGACGTCTTCACGATCACCTTCTCCGGGCTCTCCAAGACCTGGCGCGTGGCGGGCTTCCGCTCCGGCTGGCTCTACATGTCAGGACCCAAGCACCGCGCGAAGAACTACATCGAGGGCCTGAACCTGATGTCGAACCTGCGCATGTGCCCCAACGTCCCGGCGCAGCACGCGATCCAGACCGCACTCGGCGGCTACCAGTCCGTGGAGGAGTTCATCCGCCCCGGCGGCAGGCTCTACGAGCAGCGCAACGTCGCGCATAAGCTGCTCTCCGAGATCGAGGGGGTCGACGTCCATCAGGCCGACGGCGCGCTGTATCTCTTCCCGCGGCTGGACCCGAAGATCTACCCGATCCAGAACGACGAGGCCTTCGTGATGGAGCTGCTGCGCCAGCAGAAGATCCTGGTCTCCCACGGGCGGGCGTTCAACTGGATCGACGACAACCACTTCCGGCTGGTCTCGCTGCCGCCGGTGGAGGAGCTCGAAGAGGCCATCGCCGGGATCGCCGACTTCCTCGCCTCCTACCGAGACGCGTTCGCTCGAGCCTGAGCGCCGGGCAGGAGCGAGACCGAGGCCGCGACCCACCGGGGCCTCGATCGACAGAAACCTCGACCAGGAGAGACCGCGACCGACCGAGCGCGCGCAGGACTGTTCCCGTCAAGACCGGCGCCGGAACACGCTCAGCATGTGAAACAGGGGCGTTCTTTCACCCCGGAAGGTGCAGGATAGGACAGTGCGTAACTCCAGGATGCAGGAATTCGAAGACTTCACCCAGTCGCCCAAGCTTCAGGACGTCCGGTACGACGTTCGTGGACCCATCGCCCAGGAGGCCGCCAGGCTGGAGCGCGAGGGACACGCGATCACCCGGCTGAACATCGGCAACCCCGCGCCCTTCGGCTTCGAGGCTCCGGACTCGATCCGGATGGCGATGATCAGCAACCTCCACGACGCGCAGGGCTATTCCGACTCCCAGGGCATCTATTCCGCCCGGATCGCGGTGGCCCAGTACTACCAGGCGCGCGGAATGACCGATGCCGACCCCGCAGACATCTATCTGGGCAACGGGGTCTCCGAGCTGATCTCGATGGTGCTCCAGGCGCTGCTCGCCCCCGGGGACGAGGTGCTGATCCCCGCCCCGGACTACCCGCTGTGGACCGGCGCCACCACCCTGGCCGGCGGTCGGGCGGTGCACTACATCTGCGATGAGGACAACAGCTGGTGGCCGGACCCGGCCGAGATCGAGTCCAAGGTCACCGACCGCACCAAGGCCCTGGTGATCATCAACCCGAACAACCCCACCGGGGCGGTCTACCCGCGCGAGATCCTCGAGGCGATGGTGGACATCGCCCGGCGGCACAACCTGATGCTGCTCTCCGATGAGATCTACGAGAACATCACCTTCGACGACGCTGAGATGATCAACGCCTGCACGCTCTCTGACGACGTCTTCACGATCACCTTCTCCGGGCTCTCCAAGACCTGGCGGGTGGCCGGCTTCCGTTCGGGCTGGATCTACGTCTCAGGACCCACACATCGGGCGAAGAACTACATGGAGGGCCTGACCCTCCTGATGAACATGCGCATGTGCGCCAACGTCCCGGCCCAGCACGCCATTCAGGCCGCCCTGGGCGGGCACCAGTCGATCCAGGACCTGATCGACCCGGGCGGGCGGCTCTTCGAGCAGCGCGAGACCGCCTACCGGCTGCTGCGCGAGATCGAGGGGGTGCAGGTCCACCAGGCCGACGGCGCGCTGTATCTCTTCCCGCGGCTGGACCCAGAGATCTATCCGATCGAGAACGACGAGAAGTTCGTCATCGAGCTGCTGCGCCAGCAGAAGATCCTGGTCTCCCACGGACGCGCGTTCAACTGGATCGACGACAACCATTTCCGGCTGGTCACCCTGCCCGGCGTGGAAGACCTCGAACACGCGATCGCTGGGATCGCCGAGTTCCTCGCGGACTACCGCGACGCCGCACTCCGCGCCTGAGGCGTCCCGCCGGGGCCTGCACCCCGGGTCTTGAATTGGAGCAGGTCTCTGTGGTCTGGAACGCTCTGGCCTCATGGAGACCAAGGCGAGGCCAGCGGAACGGACGCGGCTGCTGAGCCGACGTCGTGTGGGCCTGGTGCTGGGCCGGCGCTCTTCGCGCTGTTCTACTTCGTCCCGGTGACCACCGGTCTCGACGACGCTCCCAGGGCCGTGCTCGCGGTGACGCTGGGGGTCGCCTCCTGGTGGATCACCGAGGCGCTGCCGACCCCGGCGACCTCGCTGCCCCCGCTCTTCTCGCTGCCGATGACCGGCGGGACGGACGAAGAGACGGCCGCGGTGGCCTATGCGAACCCGATCGTCTTCATGTACATGGGCGGCTTCACCATCGCCCTCGCGGTCCAACAGTGGAACCTGCACAGGCGGATCGCGATGACCATCATCCGGATGGTCGGCACGAAGGGCAACCGCCTGGTGCTCAGAGTGATCCTCGCGACCGCTGGATTGTCGATGTGGATCTCCAACGCGGTCACAGCTCTTCCGGCTCGTCTCCCAGGCTGAGATCTCACCAGACTTCGCCCGGGACCAGCTGCGGGTGCTGGGTCCGATGTACTACGAGGAGAAGACGGTGCTGGCCATCTTCGTGTTTGTCGGCGCGATGTGGATGACCGTCGGATTCATCCCCGAGGAAAGGGGGGATCCCGCTCACGGACACGACGATCTCCATGATCGGTGCCACCGCGATGTTCCTGCTGCGCGCTCGGGCCACCGACGAGGACGGCAAGCGCGGCGGAAGCCTGGTCCGGAAGGACATGCCGGCCCTGCCCGGGGGCATCCTGCTGCTGTTCGGAGGTGGGCTCTCGCTCGCGGCGGCCTTCGACGACTCCGACCTCACCCCGTGGTTCGGTGGGATCCTCGGTGGGCTCGACGTGTTGCCCTACGTCCTCATCGTGGTCGTGCTGGGAGCGATCGTGCTCTTCATGACCGAGGTGATGTCCAATACCGCGGTCTCGAACATGCTGATCCCGGTCAGCGTGGGGCTCGCCCTGGGCATGGGAGTGGATCCCTTCGCGATCATGGCGCTGGTCGCGCTGACCTCCAGCTGCGCATTCATGCTTCCGATCTCCACTCCTCCCAACGCCGCCGTGTTCTCCTCCGAGTCCTTGGACATGGATGACATGGCCAAGGCCGGCTTCTGGATGAACATCATCGCGCTGAGCCTGATCTCGGTCTTCATCCTGGTGTGGCAGCCGATCGTCCTTGCCAGCGGCGTCTGATCGGGAGCTTCGAGCGCTGGACTAGCTGTCCTCGGTCAGCTCCGCGCGGACTTCCTCCAGGCGGGTCCTGGCGCCGTCGAGCCACCGTTCGCACCGGTCGGCCAGCGCCTCGCCGCGCTGCCACAGGGCCAGTGACTCCTCCAGCGGAGCGCCGCCGGTCTCGAGCTTGGTCACCACAGAGATCAGCTCCTCCCGGGCTCGCTCATAGCTCATCGTCTCGATGTCCTCGGTCTGCGCGGTGCTGAACTCGGTGGACCTCGCGGTCGAGGCCTCGGTGCTGCTGGCGTTCTCGGTCATGGAGCTGCCTCTCAGTTCTGGGTCTGTGCGGTCTGTGCAGTCTTCGGAGTCCGTGCGGACTCTTCGGTCTGCGTCCCGGGCTCGGCGGGAGCGGATCTGCGGTCCTTGGGGTAGATCTCCTCGGCACGGGCGGTGAGCTCCCCGGAGGCGACCATGATGCTCAGCTGATCCCCGATCGCCACGGTGCCGGCGTCGCGCAGAACGTCCCAGCCGGCCTGGCCCCGGGTCTGCACCACGGCGTAGCCGCGGTCCAGGGTGGACTGAGGGGAGAGTGACCGGACCCTCGCCCGGGTCTGGGCGACCCAGTCTGTGCCGCGGCGCACCGCAGTCTCCATACCGAAGAGCGCCCGACGACGCAGCATCAGCAGCTCCTGGGCGCGACCGGTGATCATGTCCTGCGGCTGGGCCAGCACCGGCCGGGAGCGCAGCGTGGTCAGCCATTCGGACTCCCGGCCGATGAGCCGTTCGACTCCGGCCGACATGCGTGCCCGGGCGTGGGTGAGCGCCTCGCGTTCCTGGGCCTCATCGGGAACCAGCAGCTTCGCGGCGCCGGTCGGAGTGGAGGCGCGCATGTCGGCGACCTCGTCGAGCAGCGGGCGGTCCGCCTCGTGCCCGATGGCCGAGACCACCGGGGTATGGGCCGCGGCCACGGCGCGGATCAGTCGCTCGTCGGAGAAGGGCAGCACCACCTCCTCCAGGGCGCCGCCGCCGCGGGCGATCACGATCACCTCCACGGCCGGGTCGGCGTCGAGCTCCGTCAATGCCGCGGTGACCTCCGCGGGTGCGCTGGGCCCCTGGGTCGCGACCTCTCGGATCTCGAACTGCGCGGCGGCCCAGCGGGCATGGGTGTTGCGCAGGATGTCCTTCAAGGCGTCGGAGTTCCGGCCGGTGATCAGTCCGATCCGCAGCGGCAGCACCGGCAGCGGCTGCTTCCGGTCCACCCGGAAGAGGCCCTCGGCGGCCAGGCGCTGCTTGAGCTGCTCGATCCTCGCCAGCAGGTCACCGAGCCCGACCGGCTTCATCTGCTGGGCCACCAGCGAGAGCCGACCGGACTTTTCATACAGGTTCGGCTTGACCAGTGCCACCACCCGGGACCCCGGCTGCACGGTGCCGTTGAGGCTCCCGGCCACGCCGCGCCAGGCCACCGTGGAGAACGAGACCTCCTGCTCCAGGTCCCGCAGGGTCATCCAGGCGTTGCCGTTGCGCAGGTTGAACTCCACCAGCTGGCCCTCGACCCAGGTGGGCGGTGCCGCTTCGATATGGGCCTTGAGCTTCCCGGAGTAGGTGCTCAGCGCCCAGGGGGTCTCTGCCGAGGTGTCCTGCGCCTGTGCCGGCTCGCTCATGTTCTGCCCTTGATCTTCGACGGTCTCACGGAAGGTTCGCTATGGTGCATACAGCCTATGCCACCCCCTTGACATGGCTGAAGGAGTTATCCACATGCGCCAGGCGCTCAGTGTCCTCTCGCTGCTGCTGGCCGCGGTGCTGGCGGCAGCGTCCCTGGCCGGGTTCCAGATCAACCAGCTGCTGCGCGAGGAGGAGCCGATCGCGCAGATCGCCGGTGAGCTGCCTGCGCAGCAGGGGTTCAGCGAGCTGGTCTCCGAGACGCTGCTGGACCGTCTGGAGTCCGAGCTGCCCGGAGGGGTGTCGGATCTGCTTGGTGACCGGGCCGACTCCGCGGTGGATTCCCTCGTGGCCTCGATGCTGGAGAACGAGGAGGTCGACGCGGCCTGGAACGAGACCCTGCAGGGCACCCGGGCGGACTACACCGCGCAGCTGGAGGCCATGTTCGATCAGGGCACCACCGGAGACGCCAGCGACCTCGACCTCGCCGTGGACCTGAGCCCGATGGCGGAGGCGATGACCGGGCCGCTGCGCGAGGGCCTGGACTCCGCGCTGGGCTGGCTGCCGTTCCTGGACACCTCCAGCTTCGAGTTCCTCGCCCCCGAGCTGGTGGTCGACATCGAGGCCAGCACGGGAGAGGACGCCGATCCCTACACCTGGGCGCTGCTGGTCGAGCTCAGCAAGCACTGGCTGGTGCTCGCCGTGCTGTCCGGGATCATGGTCGCGGTCGGACTGCTGCTGGGGCCGGGTCGCAGCCGATGGGTGGCGCTGACCCTCGGCGGCCTGCTCGGCCTGGGGCTTGGGCTCTGGGTCGCACTCACCGTCGCCGCGCCGGAGTTCGGCGCGGTCTCCGATGCGGCCACTCAATCCCTGGTGGAGCATCTCGAGAGCCAGATCACCGCCTGGGCCCAGCCGGCCTGGTGGATCTTCAGCGGTGCGGCGGGCGCCGCCGTCGTCCTCGGGCTGCTGGGCAGCGCGGCGGCCGGCAGCGGAGCCTCGCGCGGCCGGCGAGATGCCGGCGTCAACCAGGGACACGGTGTGACGGCTCCAGGCACCCGCCGGTAGACTCGGGGCATGACTTCCACTGCCACCGCCCCCGACGCTCCGGCCCGGCGACAGCACATCGCGGTCCCCATGCCGATGGTGCCCCGCAGGCGCCGCAGTCCCGAGGAGGTGGCCGCAGAGTCCACGTTCACCGGTCCGCGCAAGGTGCTGCTCGCGGCACCGCGCGGCTACTGTGCCGGCGTGGACCGTGCGGTCGTCGCCGTGGAGAAGGCCCTGGAGACCTACGGCGCCCCGGTCTACGTGCGCAAGGAGATCGTGCACAACCGTCACGTGGTGGAGACCCTGCAGGAGAAGGGTGTGATCTTCGTCGAGGAGGCCGATGAGGTGCCCGAGGGCGCGCTGCTCGTCTTCTCGGCCCACGGCGTCTCCCCGGCGGTCAAGGACCTGGCCGAGAGCCGGAGTCTGCAGACCATTGACGCGACCTGCCCGCTGGTCACCAAGGTCCACCGCGAGGCCGTGCGCTTCACCCGGGACGACTACGAGATCCTGCTGATCGGCCACGAAGGCCACGAAGAGGTCGAGGGCACCTACGGCGAGGCCCCGGACAACATCACGATCGTCAACGGTCCCTGGGAGGTCGATGACCTCCAGGTGCGCAACCCCGAGCAGCTGATCTGGCTCTCCCAGACCACGCTTTCGGTGGACGAGACCATGGAGACCGTGCAGAAGCTGCGCGAGCGCTTCCCGAAGCTGCAGGATCCGCCCTCGGATGACATCTGCTACGCCACTTCCAACCGGCAGGCGGCGATCAAGAAGGTCGCCCCGCAGTCGGACCTGGTGATCGTGGTGGGCTCGGAGAACTCCTCGAACTCGGTGCGGCTCAAAGAGGTCGCCAAGGAGTACGGGGCTGCCCGGGCCGAGCGCGTGGACTACGCCAACCAGGTCGATGAGGCCTGGTTCCAGGAGGCCGCGACCATCGGGGTCACCTCCGGAGCCTCGGTCCCCGAGGTGCTGGTCGACGACGTGCTGCGGCTGCTCGCCGACTATGGCTACGGCAAGGTCGAAGAGGTCGTCACCGCCGAGGAGGACATCGTGTTCTCGCTGCCCAAGGAGATCCGCAAGGCGCTCACCCAGGCCGGGCACGACGACGTCGGCGTCGGCGGCCGCAAGCGCAGCGCCTGCTCCACCTCCTGAGCTCCACAGGGCCCCGGGGTTCTGAGTCCCGGGTCCGGGGTACCCGTCTGCCGGTCTGCTTCTAGCGCCCCGCCCACGTTTGTCGCATCTCTATGCCCTGTCCCATCGCTATGTCCGTGCATAGCGATGGGACATGGCATACAGATGCGACAGTTGCGCGCAGCGGGGGTCGGGCCGGGCGCGCGCAGCGGGTGCCGGGCCGGGCGCCGAACCGGGCGAGGGTGCTCGCGATTTGGGCATGACCTGGGCTGACATACGATGAGTCCATGACGGTGCTGGGCATGACTGCGGTGATCGCGGCCGCGGTGTTGATCGGCACCATCCTGCAACGGGTCTCTGGGACCGGGGTGGGCCTGGTGGTCGCCCCGGTGCTCTCGATACTGCTCGGCCCGGCCTTCGGCGTGCTGATCACCAACATGACCACCTTCGTCTCCGGTGGCCTGATCATGATCGCGGTCTGGTCCCATGTCGACTGGCGGCGCTTCTGGCTGATCATGCCCGCCGCGGTGGTCGGCGCGATCCCCGGCGCCTGGGTGGTCGGACAGCTCAGCGCCGGCTGGCTCTCGATCATCGTCGGCGCGATCGTGGTCTTCGCCCTGCTGGTGACCTTCGCCCTGCCGAGGCTGCCACATCTGCCCGGCCGCGGAGCAGGGCTCGTCGCCGGGCTGCTCGGCGGGTTCTTCAACACCACCTCCGGCGTCGCCGGACCGGTGATGGTCATCTACTCCCGCGTCTCGCGCTGGGAACATCGCAGCTTCGCCGCCACCCTGCAGCCGATCTTCATGACCATGGGCGCGGTCTCGGTGATCACCAAGCTGCTGATGGGCTCGGTGCAGGTCAACGGCCAGGCCGGGCCGCCGCTGGGCTGGCTGTTCCCGGTGATCGTGGTGACCGTGATCGCCGGCATCCTGCTCGGCACCCAGCTGGCGAAACGCGTGTCCATACCCACCGCCAGGACGCTGGCGATGACGCTCGCAGGACTCGGTGGAGCAGGTGCGATCCTCCGCGGCACCATGGACGTCCTGGCGTGACGGCGCAGAGCGCGCACAGCCGCCGGCTGCTGATCGCGCTGTTCTTCATCGGGGTGGCCACCTTCGCCCAGCTCTACTCGCCCCAGGGGCTGCTGCCGCTGATCGCGGCGGAGCAGGAGGTCTCCGCAGACCGGGCCGCGCTGATGATCTCCACCGCCACCCTCGGGCTCGCCCTCGGCGTGATCCCCTGGTCCTATATCGGCGACGCCCACGGGCGGAAGAAGGCGATGATCTGGGCGATCAGCCTCGCCTGCTTCTTCGGCCTCCTGGCGGTGCTGATGCCCGCGCTGTTCGTCAGCCAGGGCTTCGAGCTCGCTCTGGTGATGCGCTTCATCGAGGGGTTCATGCTGGGCGGTGTCCCGGCACTGGCCGTGGCATATCTCAACGAGGAGGTCAGCCCGAAGATCGCAGTGGCTGCGGCCGGCACCTACATCTCCGGGACCTCACTGGGCGGACTGACCGGGCGCATCGTGGCGGCCCCGGTGGGGGAGCAGCTCGGGTGGAAGATCGGGATGCTCACCGTCACGGTCATCGCCGTGGCCTGCGTCCTGGTGTTCCTGCGGTTGGCGCCCACTGCGCTGAACTTCACCCCGCGTCGGACCCGGTGGCGGGCGATCGTGCCGGCACTGACCGGGAACCTGCGCTCACCGACCCTGTGGACCCTCTACCTGCAGGGCTTCCTCACCATGGGCGGGTTCGTGGCGATGTACAACTTCCTGGGCTTCCACCTCTCCGCGCCGCCGTATTCGATCCCGCTGTGGATCGCCTCTTTCGTCTTCCTCGCCTACCTCGCCGGAACCTGGTCCTCACCGCGCGCCGGGCGACTGGCGGCCCGCTACTCGCGCAAACCGGTGCTGCTGGCGGGCAACCTGATCATGATCGCCGGCGTCGCCCTGACCCTGGTGCCGCACCTGTGGGTGATCATCCTGGGCACGGTGGTGCTCACCGCGGGGTTCTTCGCCGCCCACGCGGTGGCCTCGGGCTGGGTGGGAGCGGCGGCGACGGCGGGCCGCGCCCAGTCGGCCTCGCTGTACAACCTCGGCTACTACGGCGGCTCCTCGCTCTTCGGCTACCTCGGCGGCACCGCGCTCAACGCCGCGGGCTGGTCCGGGACGGTGCTGATGGTGCTCGGGCTCGCCGGAATCGCGACCGTGCTGGCCGCCGTCGTCCTGCCCAAGGACTGAACGCACCGTCCCTCGCGCCCTCGTTTCGGTTGTAGCTGGCAACTTATCGCGGGGCCCCGTAGACTCTGTGAGCCCTATCACCCGGTAGCGCAGAATCCCATACCGCACCAGCAGGAGTACGGCAATGACGACGCCTCCGCGTTCCCGCGTCTCAGGTGACCACCTGAAGAAATACGACCCCCGCACACAGTCGGAGGCCGAGTCCCAGGAGCTCTCGGTCGGCGCCCGCGCCGAGGGCCTGGACCGACCCGCCCTGCTGCGCCGGATGGTCGGACTGATCGGCGGCGTCGCCCTGGCGCTGCTGGTCTACACCGTGATGCCCGGGGACATGGAAGTCTGGCCCCGGCTGACCGCCGCCACCGCCGTGCTGATGGCCGTGTGGTGGATGACCGAAGCGATCCCGATCCCGGCCACCGCGCTGCTGCCGCTGATCATCTTCCCGCTGCTGGTCCCCGCCGGGGACTTCGGCAGCGCCGAGGAGGCCGTGGGCGGAGTCTCGGTGGACGACGTCGGCGCCAGCTACGGCAACAACATCATCTTCCTGTTCATGGGCGGCTTCATGCTCGCCCTGGCGATGCAGCGCTGGAACCTGCACCGCAGGATCGCGCTGATGACCCTGCGCGCCATGGGCTCCAAGCCGGTGAACCTGATCGCAGGATTCATGATCGCCACCGGGTTCCTCTCCATGTGGGTCTCCAACACCGCGACCGCGGTGATGATGCTGCCCATCGGCGTCTCGGTGCTGATGCTGGTCAGCAAGATCATGAAGGGTGAGGACCCGGCCACGGCCAAGCACGCCGACGACGAGGAGACCAACAACGCGCTGAAGTCCAACTTCGGCACCGCCCTGATGCTCGGCATCGCCTACGCGGCCTCGATCGGCTCCCTGGGCACCATCATCGGCACCCCGCCCAATGCGCTGCTGGCCGGACACATGGCGGCCAACCACGACCTGACCATCGGCTTCGGCCAGTGGATGCTCGTCGGCGTGCCGATCTCGATCATCATGCTGGTCATCGCCTGGGTCCTGCTGACCCGGGTGCTCTTCCGCCCCGAGATCGACGACATCCCCGGGGGCGGTGACCTGATCCGCGGGGAGCTGCGCAAGCTGGGGCCGATGTCCGCCGCAGAGGTGCGCGTGCTGATCATCTTCGTGCTCGCCGCGCTCTCCTGGGTCTTCATCCCGCTGATCTCCACAGAGATCCTGGACATGGAAGATCCGTTCATCTCCGATGCCGGCATCGCCATGGTCGTGGGACTGCTGCTCTTCCTGCTGCCCGGCGGCGCCGCCAAGGGCGTGCGCCTGCTGGACTGGGAGTATGCCGCGAAGCTGCCCTGGGGCGTGCTGCTGCTCTTCGGCGGCGGACTCGCGCTCTCCGCGCAGTTCGGCAACTCCGGGCTCTCCGTCTGGCTCGGCAGCCAGGTCGAGGGCCTCGCCGGGATCCCGGTCTGGATCCTGGTGCTGGTCGCCGCGGTGGGCATCCTGGTGCTCACCGAGATGACCTCGAACACCGCGACGGCGGCCACTTTCCTCCCGGTGGCCTCCGGGGTGGCGATGGGCACCGGAGTGGACCCGCTGATCCTCGCGGCTCCGGTGGCGCTCGCCGCGACCTGCGCCTTCATGCTGCCTGTGGCAACGCCGCCGAACGCGATCGCCTACGGCTCCGGCTATGTCACGATCGGCCAGATGATCAAGGGCGGCGTCTGGCTCAACGTGGCCGGCGTCGTGATCATCACCGCGGTGTGCATGACCATCCTGGTCTGGGTCTTCGGACTGACCCTGTAAGCACGGTCATCGACGAAGGGGGGCAGCAGCCGCACATCGCGGCTGCTGCCCCCCTTCGTGATGTGGGGAGATTTCTCGCGCCGGTGTGGCAGTCCGGGTGCTACAACTCCTGCGTGCGTTCGGCCTCCAGCCGGGGACCCAGCGGATTGACCTCGGTGGTCACGGTGGTGGCACTCAGGGTCTCGCCGAGGTCCTCCAGCAGCCCCTCGGTGGAGGTCGCGGTGGGATCACCCACCTCCAGCCGGCTCATCGCCTCCACCTTGGGCAGCACCTGACGTTCGATGTTGCCGATCAGCGAGTTGTACGCCGTCACGGCCTGGCGCAGCCGGTCCCCGGTCCGGGCCAGGTGTTCGCTCATCTTCGCCAGCCGGCGGTAGAGATCCCGGGAGTGGTCCACGACCTCGCGGATGTTCTGCGCCAGCCGCTCCTGCCGCCAGGCCGCGGACACCGCCTTCAGCGAGGCCAGCAGCGAGGCGGGAGAGACCAGGGTGACGCCCTTGGAGAGCGCGTCATCGAGCAGCATCGGGTCCGCCTCCATCGCCGCCGAGAGCAGCGACTCGGCCGGGACGAAGCAGAACACCACATCGGGGGAGAGGTCCACGGCCTCCCAGTAGCGCTTCTTCGCCAGCTCATCGACCCGGGAGCGCAGCGCCTTGGCCTGCGCCTTGGGGTCGGTGGCGTTCAGCGGCGCCTTCGCATCCAGCACCAGCTGGCGCCCACCGGGCAGGTGCACCACCATGTCGGGGATCAGCAGCTGCCCGTCGGCGCCGCGTCCGCTGAACTGTTCGGTGAAGTCCACGTGCGGGAGCATCCCGGCGGACTCCACGACGCGGCGCAGCTGCACCTCGCCCCAGTGCCCGCGCGCCGAGGTGGAATGCAGGCTCCCCAGCAGCGCCTGGGTGGATTCGATGATCCGCGCGTCGGTCTCCGCGGCGGAGGTCAGCTGTTGCGAGAGCCGGGAATGCTGCGCGGCCCGCTCGGTCTCGAGCTCCTGGACCCGGCGGTGCATCTCGGTGACGCCCTGGCGCACCGGGTGCAGCATCTCCACCAGCGTCTCGCGCTCCCGCTCGGCCTCGGAATCCTCCTCGCGCCGGCGCTCGAGCTCCCAGAGCCGGCCTTCCGCGGTGGCCAGCTCCTGCTGCACCCCCACGAGCCGCTGCTGGGAATCAGCCAGCTCTGCCTGCGCGCCGTGGAGCTGGCTGCGCAGCTGCGCCGCGTCCTCGGTGCCGCGGCGCAGCAGGTAGAGCACCAGCATGGTCCCCAGGACGCCGAGCAGCACGCCGAGCAGGAGAACGGAGATGAAGTACGGAAAGGTCATGGCACCAGCATGTCACCGGGCACTGACATAGTCTGGCGC
The DNA here is from genome assembly GCF_000582475.1 of Nesterenkonia sp. AN1. Classification (NCBI taxonomy): domain Bacteria; kingdom Bacillati; phylum Actinomycetota; class Actinomycetes; order Micrococcales; family Micrococcaceae; genus Nesterenkonia; species Nesterenkonia sp. AN1. The sequence goes on along the minus strand of NZ_JEMO01000023.1, from coordinate 65,984 downwards.
GAGAGAACCTGAGGTTGAACCTCCCCAGTGAGAACCCGATCGCGAGAAATCCCGAGGAGATCCATGATTCGCATCCTGTTGGTCCGCCATGGCGAGACCGAGTGGAACAAGGCGCACCGGCTGCAGGGCCACTCGGACATCGAGCTGTCCGACTCCGGGGCGCTGCAGGCGCGCACCACCGGCGCCTTCATCCGCGCCCAGCAGCCCTCACAGGCCCACGTCTCCAGCCTGGTGCGCACCCAGCAGACCTTCGCCGAGTTCGGCCTGGACCTGACCCCGCGCATCTGGGACGAGCTGCGCGAGCAGAACCTGGGGGAGTGGGAGGCGCCTACGCCGCCGCGATCCGCGACGCCGAGCCGGAGAACTTCGAGGGCTGGCGCGCCGGCAGCTACACCCCCGCCGGCGGGGAGACCCACCAGGCGCTGCAGGCCCGGATGACCGGAGCGTTCGCCGACATCGTGCGGGCCACCGCGGAGACCGCCCCCACCGCCTCGGCGGACCTCGGCTTTCAGGTGCGCACCGCCGTCGCCGTCTCCCACGGGGCGGCGCTGCGGGTGCTCTTCGAGGGGCTCGGGCTGATCGATCGAAGCCAGTTCATCCCGCTGACCCCGGCCTCGGTCACGGTGCTCGACATCCCGCTCACCAAGGGCCCGGTGTCCTCCTCGCTGCCGAACTCCGGGCTGGACGAGGACCACGACGACGACGCCGAGGCCCGCGCGATCCGCGCGCTGACCGATGAGCAGATCGCCGATCATGCCAGGCTGCGGCTGATCAACCTCTCACCGGAGCTGCTGAACCCCGAGCGCTCCCACCCGGGGGCGCCCACCGCGATCTGAGCTCCATTCCCGCACCTCCCTGCAGGCAGGGTGACGTCCATCTCCACCGTCTTGTCATGGTGGGATGGGCAGCACCGCATAGACCCGGCCGCCCTGGGGAGTGCCCTCGGCGATGAGCATTCCGCCGAGCTCGGCCGCCCGCTCGCCCATGGAGGTCATGCCGACCCCGGCCCGCCACGGCGTTCCGGTGCTCCCGTCGTCGGTGACCTCGATCTCGAAGGACTCCTCACTGAGTGTGAGGCTGACCGTCGCGTTGGTCGACGTGGAGTGCCTGGCCGCGTTGGTCAGCGCCTCGACGACGATGCGGTAGGCGGCCACCTCCACGGCCGCGGGCAGCGCCGGCCAGCTCTCTGCCCGCAGCTCGACCCGCAGCGGTGTCCCGTCAGGAGCTCGCAGCGCCCGCGCCTGCTGACGCAGGGCGGTGACGAGGCCGAGCTCGTCGAGCGCGGGTGGTCGCATCGCATAGACCAGCTCCCGGATGTCCTCGATCGCGGTCACGGTCTCCTGGCGCAGGGTCCGCAGCAGGTCCTCGGCTGCGGAAGGGTCGTCGTTGCGCAGGGTGTTGCGCAGGGCGTCCGCGGTGAACGCGATCCCGGACAGCCGGGGTCCGAGGCCGTCGTGGAGGTCGCGACGCAGCCGACGGCGTTCCTCCTCGATGGCGGTGATGGCTTGGCCCCTTGACTCCCGCAGCTCCTCGGCCAGTGCCCGGGCGCGCAGGGTCTGGGCCAGCAGCGGCGCGACCAGGCTGAGCACGTGGTCGTCACCCGCGGACAGCGTCAGATCACCGGGTCGGACCCCCACCGCGAGCTCTCCGGTCCGGTCCGCGCCGAGGGCGAGCGGGAGGGTCCGGGTGTGGGTGACCTCCGCTCCGGACTCGGCGATGGTCTTCCCGTCCAGGCGCAGCGCGGCGTAGGGGAGGACCAGTGCCTCGCGAATCGCCCGCAGTGCGAGCACCGGGTCGTCACCGATGTGGCCGACGACCCGGCTGGCGGCTCCCAAGGGGTCCGGACGCGCGCCGAAGAGGAGTTCGTCGACGACCGTCCGCAGAACGACCTGCAGGGGATGGAAGGTTGTCGCCGCGACGGCCCCGATGACGGCCAGCGTGCCAGCACGCGGGACACTGCCTCCCAGGATCTCGATCAGCGACTCGAGGGTCATGAAGAGGGCCACGTAGCCGACCGCGGCAGTCGCGAAAACCACGAACCGCACCACCAGGCCCCTGACGTCGACGACTTCGGGCCAGCGAACCCCGATGTACAGGGCGGGTGCGACGGTGCTCCAGGCAAGGCAGGCAGTCACCTCTCCGACCGTGCCGAGCTCCATGAAGGCCGCAATGAACACGATCGTCCCTGCCAGTGAACCCGCGAGCACCATCCAGGTCAGGGCCCACCGGTCGCGCTCCGTGGCGCGTTCGATCTTCCACCAGGTGTGTGCGATCAGGGTGCAGCCGTTGACCAGGCCCATCGCGCTGATGGTCGCGTCGCTCCCGGCCCAGACCACCGCCAGGACGCCAGAGCCTCCGATCACGACCAGCGAGACGAAGTCCACCGGGTGACGCCAGGTGATCGCCGGGTACGCGGTCAGTGCCAGTGGCGCCAGCAGCGCGCCGCCGATGACGAACGCCAGGCGCGACGCGGCGCCTCCGCCGGTGGCTTCGAGAACGGCCCCCGAGAGGGTGGCCAGTCCTGCGAACACCAGGAGTGCAGCGCTCGGTCGGACGCGCTGCACGCGGAGCATCGCCAACCCGCTGATGCCAGAGCTCACGCCGAGGCCGGCCAGCGCGAGCAGTGCCGAGGAGGCGCTCACCTGCCGAGCCCGCCTTCACGGGCGCGGATGATCGCGGCGGCACGGTCGAACACCTCAAGCTTGGCGAAGATGCTGGTCAGGTGATTGCTGACCGTCTTGGGGGACAGGAACAGCGCTTCGGCGATCTGCGCCGTACGCCGTCCGGAGGCAAGCAGGTCAAGGATCTCGCGCTCACGCTCGGTGAGTTCTGGAAACGGGGCGGGCGTTGGTGAGGGCGGGGCCGTGAAATGGCGCAGTATGCGGGCCGCCACGCCCGGCCCGAAGATCGCCTGCCCCGTGACGACCGCGCGGATGGCCGTGTCGATCTCTTCCTGCTCGGCTCCCTTGAGCAGGTAGCCACGGGCTCCGGCCTGCATGGCGGTGAACACGGTCGCGTCGTCGTCGTACATGGTCAGCATGAGCACGGCCGTCTCCGGCGCACCGGCACGGATCCGGCGGGTGGCCTCCACGCCGTCGAGACCCGGCATCCGGACGTCCATGAGCACCACGTCGGGGCGCAGGATCTGGGCCTCGCGTACGGCGCTCTCGCCGTCGGCAGCCTCGCCGGCCACCTCGAGTCCTTCCAGGGTCTCGATCAGCGCCCGCAGGCCGAAGCGCACCACGGGATGGTCGTCCGCGATCAGCACCCTCAGGTTCATAAACCCATTATGACCGCGTCCGCTCCGGGCTCACCCAGGAACTTCTTCCTGCGCACGGGGATCCGCGGGAACATGGCCGGGCATGCCGTCCCTGGTGCAGGGAAGCGGCGCGGGGCGAGAGTGGAGTGGTCTACTTCACCGGACCCATCCGAGGAGCAACCATGAACACCACATCGAAGCGACAGAAGGCCGGTCTCGTGCTGGCCGGCGTGTACAGCGCGACGAGCATCCCGAGCGTGCTGTTCCCCGTTTCGGAGGGCGAAGTGGGTCCGCCGATCGGCATCCTCGTCATTGGCAGCGTGCTCGGCCTGGTCGGCCTGGTCGCCGTGATCGTCGCCTGGCGCACTGGCAGCCGCGCCGCGCTCCGCGTCGCGGCCGGCGCGGTCATCATCGTGACCCTCACCGGACTGCCGGCGTTCTTCGTCGACGTGTCAGCCGGCGTCAAGCTGCTGGTTGGGGTGTCGGTGCTGTTCACGATCGCGGCCGTCGTCCTGGTGTTCTCGCCGGAGCGTCGTCCGACGCCGGTCCTGGACTGAGGGGTGTGCCATGATCGCCGTCGTCACGATCCTGATCGCCTTCCCAGTCGGCTATCTCCTCCATTCGCGGCTGGCCGCCAACACCGCGTACGCCGTCGCCTACCTGTGGGCATTCGTGTTCCAGACGCTCTACCTGACCCTCGACTCGATCAGCCCCAGCGCCGAGCCCGCCTTCATGCCCGGGGAGTTCCCGCTCTCCTACGGGGCCGTGACCCTGGGGGTCTTCGGCGTCGGCTTCGGGCTGGTGGCGCTCGGTCACTTGTACCGGGCGCGGCAGACGTCGCACAGAGCTCAGGCTGCGACGCTGGGCGGTTGATGAGGATGAGATAGCTTCGACCCACCGATGACCCACCCTCATCTGAGAAGAGCCTTCAAACACATCGAGTGGGCGATTTTCGGGATTTTCCCGCCCCTAGGGGCCGGAGATTTCCCTCAAATCGCCCACTGATGTGGGAGCGCCCGGCAGGAACCGGGCAGAGCGAGGACCTAGGCGTGGGCCGCCTTGATCAGGTCCGCGCAGCGCTCACCGATCATCATGGTGGTGATGTTCGGGTTCACCGTGGTCAGCTCCGGCATCACCGAGGCGTCGGCCACGCGCAGACCCTGCACGCCCTTGACCCGCAGCTGCGAGTCCACCGGTGACATCGCATCGTCATCGGCGCCCATCCGCACGGATCCGGCCGGGTGGTAGACCGTGTTGTGCGTGCGGGTCACGTAGTCGGCCAGGTCCTCATCGGTCTGCGTCTCCTGGCCCGGGAACAGCTCCTGCCCGGCCCAGTCGGCCATGGCGGGCTGCGCGGCGATCTGGCGGGCCAGCTTGATGCCCTCCACCGCCACGCGCATGTCGTGGCCCTCGGCGTCGGTGAAGTAGCGCGGGTCCACCTTGGGCTTGTCCCGGTAGTCCTTCGAGCGCAGCCGCACGGTTCCGCGGGACTTCGCGTGGGTGACGTTCGGGGTCAGGCAGAAGGTGTTGTCCGCGCTGGGGTAGCCCTGGCGCAGCGTGTGCATGTCGAAGGGCACCGAGCCGTAGTGCATCATCAGGTCCGGTCGGTCCAGTCCCTCACGGGTGGTCGAGAAGATCCCGATCTCCCACCACTGGTAGGAATCATCCGTCATGGGCTGCTTGGCCTCCCAGGCGATGACCGCCTCGGGATGGTCCTGCAGGTGCTCGCCCACGCCGGGGGAGTCCACGCGGGCCTCGATGCCGAACTCCGCCAGGTGCTGCGCCGGGCCGATCCCGGAGAGCATCAGCAGCTTCGGGGAGTCGATCGCGCCCGCGGAGAGCACGACCTCCTTGGTGGCGCTGATCCGATGGGCCCGGCCGAACGCGTTGTTGACCGCGTCCACGCCCACGGCGCGGTCACCTTCGAAGATGATCTCGCGCACCCAGTTGTCGGTGAGGATGCTCAGGTTCGGCCGCTCCAGGATCGGGTGCAGGTAGGACACCGAGGAGGAGGAGCGGGTGCCGTCGGGCCTGCGGTTGATCTGGAAGAAGTTCGCGCCCTTGAGTGCGGTCTCTCCGGTGTTGAACGCCACCCGCGGGATGCCCTGTTCCTCACAGGCGTCCAGCAGCGCCACCCCGCAGGGGTCCTCCGGCGGGATGGTCATCAGGTTCACCGGACCGCTGCGGCCATGGTGGTCCCCGGGGGCGTCATTGGTCTCGAGCCGCTTGAACAAGGGGTAGGTGGACTCGGCGTTCCAGCCGGTGGCGCCCATCGCCTCCCATTCGTCCATGTCCTCGCGCAGCGCCCAGAAGGCGATGCAGGAGTTGTGCGAGGAGCAGCCGCCGAGCACCTTGGCGCGCGCGTGGCGCATGAAGGAGTTGCCGTTCTCCTGCTCCTCGATGGGGTAGTCCCAGTCGTAGCCGGATTCCAGGAGCTCCATCCAGCGGTTGAGCTGCAGGATCTCTGGCTTGTCGGCGTCGGTGGGGCCCGCCTCCAGCAGGGCGACCGTCACGTTGTGGTCCTCGGACAGGCGGGCGGCGACGGCGGCGCCGCCCGAGCCGCCGCCGATCACGACGTAGTCGAAAGTGGTGTTCTCCACAGGGTCTCCTTATTTCTCCGGCATGCTGAACCAGCCGGTGACGGCGGGCTCGGTGTTCTCGTAGATGTGCTTGGCCTCGCGGTACTCATCCAGTCCCATGTGGCCCAGCTCGCGGCCGACACCGGACTGCTTGAATCCGCCCCACTCCGCCTGCGGCAGGTAGGGGTGGTAGTCGTTGATCCAGATGGTGCCGTGACGCAGCCGTGAGGACACCCGGTGCGCGGTGCCGCGGTCCGAGGTCCAGACCGCTCCGGCCAGGCCGTAGATGGTGTCGTTCGCGGTCTCGATGGCCTCGGCCTCGGTGGTGAAGGTCTCCACGGTGATGACCGGGCCGAAGCCCTCCTCCACCACCACGGACATGCCGCGCTTGACGTCGTCGAGCACGGTCGGGGCGTAGAAGTACCCGTTGCGGTGCTCCTCGCCGCCGAAGTGGTGCCCGGTGCGCAGCGTGGCGCCCTCCTCGATGCCGCGCTGGGTGTAGTCATACACCTTCTGGCGGTGCTCGGCGGAGATCAGTGGTCCGGTCTCGGCGGTCTCCTCGAAGGGCCCGCCCATCCGGATGTGCTCCGCGCGACGGACCAGCTCGGCGACGAACTTCTCCTTGATCGACTCCTCGATGATCAGCCGGGTGCCTGCCGAGCAGACCAGCCCGGAGTCCACGAAGCCGGCGTTGAGCGCGTTGTCCACCGCGGCGTCGAAGTCGGCGTCGGCGAAGACCACGTTGGGGTTCTTGCCGCCGAGCTCCAGGGCGACCTTCTTCACGGTCTCTGCGGCGGTGGCGGCGATCTTGCGCCCGGTGACCACGCCTCCGGTGAAGGAGACCATGTCCACATCCGGGTGGGAGGACAGCGGCGCACCGGCGGTGGCGCCGGCGCCGGTGATCAGGTTCGCCACACCCGCGGGCAGGCCCAGGGAGTCATAGACGTCCATGATCAGCATGCCGGTGTGCGGGGTCAGCTCCGCGGGCTTGAGGATGAAGCTGTTTCCCGCGGCCAGGGCGGGGGCCATCTTCCAGGCCGCCTGAAGCAGCGGGTAGTTCCACGGGGTGATCATCCCGCAGACCCCGACCGGCTCATAGACCACCCGGGAGACCACGGTGGGGTCCCCGGCGTCGACCAGGCGGCCGGACTCGGCGTCGGCCAGCTTCCCGAAGTGCCGGTAGCAGCCGATGATGTCGTCCATGTCGATCTGCGCCTCCACGAAGCGCTTGCCGGTGTCCAGCGCCTCGGCGCGGGCGAATTCGTCCTTGCGCGCCTCGATGGCATCGGCCACGGCCAGCACGAAGGCTCCGCGCTCAGCCGCGGGGGTGTCCGACCAGACGTGGGAGTCGAAGGCCTTGCGGGCGGCGGCGATCGCGGCCAGGGTGTCGGCCTCACCGGCTTCGGAGACCACACCCACGTCGGAGCCGTCTGCGGGGCAGTGGATGGTGCGCGTTTCGCCGGACCGGGCTGCGACCCATTTCCCGTCGATGAACAGCGTGGTGACCTGTTCTGCTGTGCTCATGTGTGATCCTCAGCTTCCATTGGTGCGGTCGTGGTCCCAGTCGTCTGGGATGTTGCTGCCGGTGTGCAGCGAGGAGGACTGCCCGCCTTCTTCACTCATGGTGAGGAAGGCCAGGTGCCGTTCGTAGGAGTCCAGGACATCGGCGATGACCTGCTCCCGGGTGTAGCCCATGAGGTCATGACCTTCCGAGCCGGTGGCGGAGAACGTCTCCACACGGTAGTAGGTCTCCTCGGTGGGGCGCATGCTACGTGCGAAGCTCGGCACCGAGTAGGCGATCGGGTAGACCTGGTACTTGAACTCGGTCTGCTCGCCGAAGTAGACGTGCAGATCGATGTGCGGGATCTGGGTGTCCGGGACCAGGCCGCGTTCGCAGCTGACCTCGGCTCCTTGTTCTCGCAGCTCGGTGGCGACATCTTCGACTGCCGGTGCGGCCACGGTGTTGACGAACTCGGTGGCCTGCTTCGCGGAAGGGAAGTGCATGCCACGGGCCAGACGACGGCGCCAGCTCAGCCCGCCACGCTCGCCGGAGTCCTGGCTGCGCTCGGAGACCATCCAGGGCAGGGTGGCCTCGCGGGACTCCCGGTTATAGCGCTCCATCTGCAGCGCTCGCCAGATGCCCACCATGAGCAGATACATCACCACCGAGAACGGCAGTCCGATGATGACCGTGGCCATCTGCAGGGTGTAGACCCCGTCGAGCATCAGCACCGCCAGCGTGAGCGCACCGGTGGCCAGGGCCCAGAAGACGCGGAGCCACGGGGCGCCGTCGTCGGAATGGCTCAGCGGCTTGGAGGTGAAGTTCGCCATCACCAGGGCCCCGGAGTCGGCGGAGGTGATGTAGAACAGCAGGCCGGTGATGACCGAGAGGCCGATGGTGAAAGTGGCACCGGGGTACTGCTCCAGCAGCAGGTAGTAGCTGGACTCGGGGCTCTCCACCGCGGCGGTGATGAACTCGGTGTTGCCGCTGAGGAACTCCCAGATCGCCCCGTTGCCGAAGATCGAGATCCACAGCAGGATGAAGCCGAACGGGATGATCAGCGTGCCGATGACGAACTGGCGCAGCGTACGGCCGCGAGAGATCCGGGCCAGGAACAGTCCGACGAACGGGGCCCAGGCGATCCACCAGGCCCAGAAGAACAGCGTCCACCATTCCAGCCACTCACCTTCGGGCGGGTCGTAGGCGAAGGTGTTCAGCAACATTGAGGGGAACTGGGCGGCGAAGTCGCCGGCGTTCTTGACCAGTGCGTTGAGCAGGTAGGTGGTCTCGCCGGCGATCAGCACGTAGAGCATGAGCACCACGGCGAAGACCACGTTGAGCTCGGCCAGGCGACGGATGCCCTTGTCAACGCCGGAGACGGAGGAGGCGATCACGACGATCACCGCGAGCACGATCAGCCCGATCTGGGCGCCGGTGCCCTGCTCTATCCCGAAGAGCCATTCCAGGCCGTAGTTCAGGAAGACCACGCCGATGCCGAGGCTGGTGGCGATGCCGAAGATGGTGCCGATGACCGCGGCGATCTCGATGCCGTCGCCGGTGGCGCCCTGAGCGCGCTTGCCGATGATCGGGTACAGCGCGCTGCGGATGCTCAGCGGCAGGTGGTAGCGGTAGGCGAACAGGCCGAAGGCCATACCCATCAGCGCGTACATCGCCCAACCGGGGATGCCGTAGTGGAAGAGGGTCCACAGCACTGCCATCTCGGTGGCCGCGGAGGAGCCGGCTTCCACCCCGGGGGCGGTGGTGAGGTTCGTGGCGGGTCCGGAGATCGCGAAGAACATCAGGTCCACACCGATTCCGGCCGCGAAGAGCATCGCGGTCCAGGTGAACAGGTTGTACTTAGGGGTGGAGTGGTCCGGTCCCATCTTGGTCCGGCCCACGCGGGAGAAGGCGACGATCAGCACGAAGATCACCACGACGCCGGCCGTGAGGATGTAGTACCAGCCGAGGTTCGCGCCGATCCAGAGGAAGACGGATTCCAGCGTGGTGTAGGCGGTGTCCGGTGCGAGCCATGCCCACAGGGTGAAGGCGATGATGATCGCCGCTGAGCCGATGAAGACCGGCAGGTTTACCTTCGAGCGTGCAGGAGTACCTTGTGGCGCGTCCCCCTGGACATCGCTCGGGACGTCACTGGGGACGTCTTGCGTGGCCGATGCCATGAAATTGTGTTCCTTCCGGTGCTGTGCGAGTGCGCTTGTGTATCGATAGGTTCGAGTGATTGAGCCTCAGGCATCTTAGACACGGGTTGGCCGGGTCCGGGGCACGAGAGGGTGGTAGATGTGATCCGAATCTCCAGAAACTCCGGGGACTCGGTCCAGATGCTGAACGGAGTCTCATTCTAAGGTGCGCTCCTCAGAGCCCGGAAGGTCCTGGAAGTCGCCGCAGCGGCCTCGGGACGGTAGGTTAGGTGACCGTGGCTTTGACTATCGGAATCGTAGGACTACCCAATGTGGGCAAGTCGACCCTGTTCAACGCGCTGACTCGTCAGTCGATCTTGGCGGCGAACTACCCGTTCGCGACCATCGAGCCCAATGTGGGCATCGTGAATCTGCCCGATTCACGGCTCGATGAGCTGGCGAAGATCTTCGGTTCGCAGAAGATCCTTCCCGCCACGGTGTCCTTCGTCGACATCGCCGGGATCGTCAAGGGCGCCTCCGAGGGGGAGGGGCTGGGCAACCAGTTCCTGGCCACGATCCGCGAGGCCCATGCGATCGCCCAGGTGGTCCGGGTCTTCGAGGACGAGAACGTCATCCACGTGGACGGCAAGGTGGATCCCACCTCGGACATGGAGACCATCAACACCGAGCTGATCCTCGCTGATCTCCAGACCATGGAGAACGCGATCCCGAAGCTGGAGAAGCAGGTCAAGGGGCGCAAGGCCGAGCAGGCCACCCTGGACGCCTACCTGGTGGCGCAGAAGACCCTGGAGCGCGGTGACACGATCTTCAGCTCCATCACCAAGGACAAGCTGGAGATGGAGCACCTCGGGCAGCTGAACCTGCTCACCGCCAAGCCCTTCATCTACGTGTTCAACGCCGATGAGTCCGGGCTGAACTCCGCCGAGAAGCAGGCCGAGCTCGCTGCGCTGGTGGCACCGGCCGACGCCGTGTTCCTCGACGCCAAGCTCGAAGCCGACCTCGTGGAGCTCTCCGAGGAGGAAGCCCGCGAGATGCTGGAGCTCAACGGCCAGGAAGAGTCCGGCATGGACCAGCTGGCCCGCGTCGGCTTCGCCACGCTCGGGCTGCAGACCTACCTGACCGCCGGGCCCAAAGAGACCCGCGCCTGGACGGTCAACAAGGGTGCGACGGCGCCCGAGGCGGCCGGTGTCATCCACACCGACTTCCAGCGCGGCTTCATCAAGGCCGAGATCGTCAACTTCGGGGACCTGGTGGCCGCGGGGTCGATGGCGGACGCGAAGTCTGCCGGCAAGGTGCGGATTGAAGGGAAGGAATACATCATGAAGGACGGCGACGTGGTCGACTTCCGTCATGGAATAACCTCTGCTGCGCAGGGCAAGAAGTGATCCACGGGCCGATCGAAACGGTGGTTATTGTTCGGATGAGGAGAGCCACATGGCCTACGACGTGACGTTTCATCGCACCGAGAGACTACGCGCCTTGGCGCGATGGTCAGAAGTAGGCGTCTTGGAGCAACGTGAAAAGTTGCCTATCGAACAGGCATTCGCAGATCGCGTTGCCCGTTCATCGAGGGCCTTCTTCAGGCCAGTTCCACTCCGTGATTCCGACTCCGTGAAATTCCATCGCCAGTTAAGCTACCTCATTGATGCATTTGACGCCTTGCCCGAGCGGGTGGACATCGCGTTCGACTCGACCTGGAAAGCATTTGAGCTGGCTTCCACCGAAATGGCTAACGGAAATATTACTGATCGACTCAAGTTGTTGGCAGAAGCGATTGATGTAAGCGTCACGAATCAACTCTGTGCAAGTTTCCCAGTGCAATCATGTGAGTATCTCTTCAAACGGCTCGTTTCCGATGCTGCTAAGCCTGAGGCTGACGTCCGAGTCGCCAACCGTGTCAAAGGCTTGGATGATGCCAGAATTAATCAGTTGCTGGAGCACTTGCGTGCCACCTATGGTGACGATTCTGCGGATTCGCGACGAAAGGGTGCGCTACTGCTGAGGAAGGCGCTTCGGGGAGACGTCCTCGATCTCGGTCCGGTCTCTGGTTTTAGTCTGGGAGCATTGTCGCGTTCGAGAGTCCTCATCTCCCTGCTTTTGTACACCGCTCGCAATGACAGGTTTCATGGAGAGTCGTTCTCGCCGTTTTTAAGCAGCGCAGCGAGCTTGCGCACGTACACCCATCCGTACTTTTTGTTCCTGGCCTCCTACTATCTGCTCTTGTGTGTGTGGAAAGTCAGCTGCTCAGAAGTCCTTTCCTGCGACGCCGCTGGCATGAGTGCCTCACTCGAAGAGAATATCAACACAGCGACGGGACTGTTCGGACGACATTGGGAGAAGTAGCGATGGAATGTAGGAAATACCAAACAGATGCACCGGACATGGACGGCGACGTGGGCGATTTCCGTCACGGAATATCCTCTGCGTCGCAGGGCAAGAAGTGAGCTGTTACTGAGAATGCTGGGACTTGCCGCTTGACGGGCTCAAATCGGTGGCTATGAGTGCAGGTGTGAACTCGGCCGCCATGAAAGTAAGCGCCAGGATCGCTCATGTTGATTGCTGGGAGATAGGACCACAATGACTACGCACGTTCAGCCTCTGAAGGCTGCAGAGATCAACCTTGGAAAGCTCTTTACCGACGACTTTGACTTTGTGGTCCCGGAGTACCAACGCCCCTACGCGTGGGGTGCAGAGGAGACTATGCAGCTCCTCTCCGACCTGCGTGGGGCGTTGGAACGCGACACCCGAGAGCCGTACTTCCTGGGGACCGTTGTCCTCGTCAAGGATGCAACCGCGCCTCGATCTGAGGTCATCGATGGCCAGCAGCGGCTCACAACACTTACCTTGCTGATCGCTGTCTTGCGCGACCTCGTTACGAATCCTGGGCTCCGGTCGGACATCCATAAGTTCATCGAGGAGCCCGCCATCGCATGGGACGACAAGCTCGCACGTCCGCGACTTAAGTTGCGTCCACGTGACGCGCTGTTCTTCCGCGAGTATGTCCAGACCGATAGTATGACGGCGGCGTTGGCCGGGATAAGCGACAACCTCACAGCGACCGACTCGCAACGTTTGCTTCGCGATAATGCAGGCGTCCTGCTCGCGGAGCTTTCGACCTGGAGCCAGGAGTATCTTCAGCGTCTGTTCAAGATGATGGCGAAGCGCACCTTCGTGGTTACTGTCAGCACCCCCGATCTCAACAGCGCCTACCGCATCTTCAGTGTGATGAATGCCCGGGGCCTACCGTTGTCTCCGCCCGACATCTTCAAATCTCAGATCATTGGTGCCATGCGCGAGGGTGAACGTTCTCAGTTCGCGGACGTCTGGGAAAAGTTGGAAGAGGACCTAGGGCGTGATGAGTTCGGGGACCTATTCCTCTACATCCGCGCCATAACCACTCAGGCCCGTGCTGTGCGTGGTCTTCTCCAAGAGTTCCCGGAACAGGTTCTGAACGCGTATCTTCCCGACGATGGCAAGGGGTTCATCAATGAGGTCTTGCAGCCGTACGCGTTGGCGGACAACCGTCTGGTCGCCCAGGACTTCGAGGGCGGCGCGGATTGGCAGAACGTTAACGCGTGGATGAAGCGTCTGAGTCAGCTGGATAATGATGACTGGCGACCCGTGGCGTTGTGGGCGCTCAAGGAGCATGGAGATGATGCCGTCTTCCTGAACGCGTTTTTTGAGAAGTTGGAGCGACTGGCGGCGAGCATGTTGGTTCGGCGCGTCTATGCCACTCCCCGCGTGCAGCGCTATATGGATCTTCTCAAGCAGCTTATGGCTGGAGACGGACTTGAGAGTGCTGCTTTTGACCTCACGGTCGAGGAGAAACGGGAGACCCTTGACCGTCTCGATGCGGAGATTTATCTGACCCAACCAGTCCGTAAGTATGTATTGCTGCGACTGGACTCCATCCTGGCCGATGACCCGGGGGCTTCCTACGATCATAAGACGATCACCGTCGAGCATGTCCTGCCTCAGCACCCCAGTGAAGGTAGTCAATGGTCAGAGGATTTCGACGAAGAGCAGACCGCCTACTGGACGCATCGGCTTGGTAACCTGCTATTGCTTAACCGCCGTAAGAACGGCCAGGCACAAAACTACGACTTCGATAAAAAGAAGGATCGGTATTTCACCTCAGGCAAGGGTGTTGCCGTCTTCGCGCTCACCACACAGGTGCTCAACGAGACTACTTGGACGCCCGAGACGGTACAGCCACGTCATGAGAACCTGATCGGCGTCCTGCGAACAGCGTGGTCTCTCGAATGAATCAACTCTTCAATGGACCCGCCGCGTCATTGCGGTCGATCGGAGATGTGTTCGACTTTCGTCAAGGAATAACCTCCGCCGTTCAGGTCAAGTAGTGACACAAACGTCTGTTAGGTCGATGGATGTCCTGTCGGCGGTCGCTGGATCCATCGCGGCTTTGCTCGCGGTGGTTGCCGTAGTGGTGACGGTCTACATTGCGCGTCAGTCCTACAAGCAGACGCAGGCAATCGCGGTAGAGCAGGAGCGACGGGAGCTTCAGGGATTCCACTCCGAGCGAAAGTCCGAGTTTCGCGCTCACGTTAGGCAGGTTCTTTCTGCGGCGCACGCCATAGGCGGAATGCTGAACCCGCGGATGTCAGATCTTCTTTCTGTTAATGAGCAACAAGGTATTGATAAGACACAGCTACGCAGGCTCCTGGCACAACTAGAAACTGAAGTTAGTCTGCTCACCGTGTTCGCGTATTCCTCCGAGGTTATACCTGCCGAGTTGAAACCGTTGATTGCGAAGCTATTTGAAGAGGCCGCGTGGGTCTACTCGGACGCACTTCACCTGGCAATTCTCGAAGTCGAGCCGGAGGAAACTCGTCAGGTCGTGGACGTCCGTAACTCTCGGAAGGTTGTGGATTTGCTCCTCAACGGTTCAGCAGTCAATCTTGCGCCGCGGCTCCTACCCGGCTACGTTCCCGAAGACGTTTCTGGTAGTTGGCCTGCGGCGCACGTTGCATGGCAGGAAGCATACGATCGTCGTGAGAAACTGCTCCTTGCCAGCCGGATCGTATCCGGTCAGCCGCTGCCAGACACCCTTGCAGGCATTGCGGCAAGGTCGCTTCAGTGGGTTACTCTCCGCCGCTTCGAAGACTTGGTGATCGAGATCCTTGCCACTTGGGATACTGGTGACGCAGTGGAGTTCCGCTTCAACGTTTAGTACCAGCCCCTAACCACAGACCTCATCTCTTTCGATCGTTCTCGTCGTCCTGCTGAGTGGGCCTCCAGCTTCTCTCCGGACGTCAAGCAGGACCAATGCCTCACCTCCGGCGTCAGTTGAGGGACGTGATGTCGTAGGTATGGCCTGCCTCGCGCAGCCGCTCAACCAGAACGTCACCGAGGGCGGTCGCCGGGGTCAGCGATCCGGTGGCGGGCGGCAGACGGTCGCCGTCGAGGGCAAGTGAGAGGGCTGTCTCCCCGGCCATCACGGCGGTGGCGGCGTATCCCGGGTCGCCGGGCCCGGCTGCGATGGCACGATAGCGCCGGCCGCTCTCCGTGGAAGCAGTCACCTGGGAATGGAACCAGCCTGAGCGCCGCGCGGCCTCGCTCGGGCCCGCACCCGGCGACGGAAGGACACGGTCCAGTAATCTCCTCGTGAAGGGTAGAGCCAGTGCGGCTCCGAACAGCCGCAGGCCAAGCGCCGTCGCCCCGGCGGTGACGGCCCCGAGAGGCCCTCGCCCCGTACCCATCACTTCGCCGTACCGCAGGGACCTACCGTAGGCCCAACCCTGCAGGGCATTGCTGCGGCGTACGATCCGCGTATTCGCCGACGCCATGATGAAGGGCGCGGCCCACGGGCCGTCATCCGAACGGCCGACCCACCCCAGATCCGGAGGCTGCCGGGTCGCGGGCTCCGCCGTCCGGTCTGGACTGAGGGAGTAGGGATCGCCCGCAAGCGATCGCAGCACAGGGTCCGTCCGGATACCGTCGAGCTGACCTCGCATGGACTCGATGGTGCCGCCGCTGACACCGCCCTTCGCCCTGGCAACGAGCTGCACCTCGGTCAGTCCGCCCGCGCCATCAGCCCGCGCGGCCTGGTGCAGGAGGAGCACCGCGAGGTCCGACGGGACGGAGTCGTAGCCGCACGCATGGACGATCCGTGCACCTGTAGTCCTCGCAAGGGCATCCCAACGGTCGATAGCTTCACGGACGAAGGACACCTCTCCCGTCAGGTCCCCGTAGTGGGTGCCGGCGCGGGCACACGCCTCGACAACCGACAGCCCATATTTAGCGTAGGGACCCACCGTGGTGAAGAGAACTCTGGTGCCCGTGGCCATTGCCGCGAGCGAGTCAGGGCGCTCCGTATCGGCCTCAATGATGGCCCAGTCATGAGCCGCGACGGGCAGTCTGGACCGCACGGCTTCGAGCTTTGCCCTCGACCTGCCCGCGAGTCCCACGCGCAGGTCCGGTGGAGCGTGGTGCGCAAGGTGTCCAGCGATGAGTTCCCCGACGAAGCCGGTCGCACCAAAGAGGACGAGGTCGTGGTCGCGCGTGGGGGACTCCATGGCGGCAGTCTTCCACAGCAGAGGCCGGACCGGCACCGGAAACTGCGTCCCTGTCCTATCGCTGAAGTGCCCCGTCGCCCCAAAACCAGATCACAGACCATCACTAGTTAGCGAGGCCAGGTGCCCTGACAGCTAATTGGAATCTTGGCTTCGGTGTCAGCCACGCCCGCTTGGGCCGGGCTCCAGCGTGCGAAGCAACTTGTCCATCGCGATCATGGCGCCGCCCATCACGGCCGGCAATCCGCCGCCCGGATGGACCGAGGCGCCTACCCGCCACAGCCATGGCCGCTTCAGGCTGTGGTGGGCTGGACGGTGCAGGGGCCCGCTCATGACCAGGGGGCGAACCGGTCCATACAGGGCACCCCCGGAAGAGCCTGCGAGACTGAAATAGTTCGGATCCAGGATGGTGCTTTCCTCGACATACGCATCGAAACTTTCGGGCAGTCCGGCTGCGTTCCACACACGGCGAAGTTCCCGGTCCACAAAGGCGTTATCGAGGCCATAGCGCTGTCCGTTTGAGGGCGCCGTCAGCAGCACTGCAAGGGTATCGGCGGTGTTGGTGCCTGAGTCCGTCGCTGGATAGTAGTTGAGGAACGCCATCGTCTGGTCCGGCTCGCGTTGAGCCTCCAGACTCGCGTAGAGCGCCTGCGGATCCTCGGGCAGAACTACGCTGTGCCGCGACATGTCTGCGGGAAGGGGACGCTTGAGCGCAGCGTAGATGGCGACCGCTGAACAGGAGAGCTTCCGTGGTGGTCGGGGTGTGCGCCCAGGCAGCAGTCCCTCGAGGCGGTCAGCGTCCAGGCCGCTGACCACGGCGTCCGCCGGATGTACCCTTTTAGCGGTCCTGACCTGTCCCCGCTCCAGGGCAAGGACGGGCTCATCGGTGCGAACATCGACCCCTGCAGCTCTTGCCAGGCGCTCGAGGGCCCGCACCAGTTCGTGGACACCACCCCGTGGCACCCACACCCCGTCTTGGGCCATCACCGCAGGCATGCTGGCATACAGTGCCGGGGTGCGGGAGGGACCCACCCCTGCGTTGAGTGTGTGGATGGCGATCACTTCGCGCAGCCCGTCGGGCAGCCAGGTGAGACTGTCGAGATAACTGCGGGTAGTGAGCCGATGGCCGTAGAGCTTCCCCAGACGAGCCAGCGAGGGGCGCGCATCGCGTGCCATCACGGCCGTCGTCAGAAGCTGGGTCACGTCTGGGCCGATGGGTGCGTGCAGCGCTGCGAAACGCTCCCACGCCGGGTGCCACGGGTGTCCCGGAGGAACCGGCAGCGAACAGACTTCCCCGCGGAAGTAGTACCGGCCCACTTCCGGAAGCCGTTCCAGGTTCAACCCCGCCGTCTCTTCGGCGGCCAAGGATGGATCCTGACTGGAAGCATCCAGTCGGCGCAGCAGCTCCTGCCACACGGTCGGAAAGGTGAACAGCGAAGGGCCGGTGTCGATGGTCTGACCGCAGACTTCGATGCGGCTGCTCTTGCCGCCCAGTGTCGAGTCAGCTTCTAGAAGCGTGACAGTGTGTCCTGCCCATGCTGAGAGCACTGCCGCCGTCAAGCCTGCCACTCCACCACCGATCACCACGACACTGCTCATGGGTACCACCCCAGCAGCAGCGCCGCGGCCAGTTGAACGCCGGCCACAGTTCCGGCGACGTAGGGAAAGGCGATGGAGTAGCGGTACAAACCATGGGCGGTGGAGACGAGGGGGGAGCGGAACAGCATGTAGAGCAGACCTCCGCTGATCAGCGCGTTGACCAGCGCAACCGGCACATTGACCATGGCAAAGCCGATCGTGGCTGCGGCCCACCAGAGCCCACTCCAGAGCACCACCCCGCGAACACCGAGGCGCACCGCTGTGGTGGTGATGCCGGCGGCCTCGTCTTCCTCGATGTCCTGTACTGCGTCGAAGGTGTGCTTGGCCGCGCTCCATGCCATCAGCGCCACTGCAGCAGCCCAGACCGGACCGGTTCCCAGGGCGAGCGGAACAAAGACCATCGGCAGGGCATAGGCGGCGTTGCTGAGCGAATCAACAAACGGGCGGGCTTTGAACCGTAACGGTGGCGCCGAATAGAAGATGAACACGAATAGATAGAGCGCTATCCATAGGAGTGCATCCCCGGGAAGCGCCCATACGAAGTACGCCAGGAACGGAAGATTGGTCACAAGAACCGCGACCCATATCGAGATAACCTCAGCCGCGCGAATCCGTGCGCCCTCGAGAGACCCCTTACGCGGATTGAGCGCGTCGGTTTCTTGGTCGAAGATGTCATTGACGCCGTAGATGAGCAGGTTGAATGGCAGCGTCAGCCACAGCAGCAGCGCCAATGCATCCCAATGCCACAAGTGACCGGCCAGCCACATTCCCAGGACGGCAGGACCAACAGTATTGATCCACAGCACCGGCCGCGAAATATGAACCATTCGTTGGAAGACAGATTCAGCTCCGGAATGAGTTTTGACGGTGGAGCCCCTTCTGCCTGGGAACGTAGTGGTGCCTGAATGAACTACAGGCCTGTTTTCGCCGGTGGCCTGGCTCTGTGAAGTCCAGTCGCCGACGGCGGCTGAGCCTATGGTCAAGATGCTACGTCAGGTATCGACCGCGACCTGGACTGTTAACTCAGAGCAGGGGCCATTCCGACCAGCGCGTGCCGCTCTGCGAGCTCAGCGAACCGACTTGTGCTGCGCCGCCTGCCGCGCTTGACCTAAGGTCTACCCATGACGAATCTTCAGGGTGCGGTTGTTCTGGTAGTCGGCGCCACCGGCGGGCTCGGCGCGCGGATCGCCGATCAGTTGGAGAGTCACGGGGCCGTTGTTGCCCGGTCCTCGAAGTCTGCTGGGCAGGATCTCCGTGAACCCTCCGTGATTCGAGAGGTGCTCGATGCCACGAAGGCGCAGCACGGACGCCTCGACGGGCTGGTGGTTGCGTCCGGGGTCGTCGCCTTCGGCGCCGCTTCCGAGATTGAACCCGCCACGGTGGAGGAACTGTTCGCTGTGAACACGACCAGTGCGATCCAGCTCATCACCCAGAGCCAGTCCGACCTCGTGGCCTCGGCACAGGACGGCCGGGAGCCCTTCGTGGTGACACTGAGCGGCGTCGTCGCAGAGACCCCGGTCGCCGGACTGGCAGCATATTCGGCGTCGAAGGCCGGGCTCGCGGCCTTCGTTCTCGCGGCGGCGCGCGAGTACCGGCGCGCGGGCATCCGCCTCGTGGATGCCCGCCCAGGCCACACGGGCACCTCGCTGTCCGAGCACCCGATTGCCGGGTCAGCGCCGCGATTCGGAGCGGCGCTGGATCCAGACCAAGTTGCCGCGCGGATCATCACGGCGATCATTGATGGCGAGAAGGACCTGCCCAGCACCGCCTTCTAGTCGCGGCCGAGACGATGAGACTGGGCGTGTGTGCGAACGTCTCTAGAACAGCGGCCAGGGAACCGGTGACATCTCACCGGCCGGAGCCGGAAACACCCCCGCCGAACGCAACCTGGTGCAGCGACCGGCAAGTGCTGCGATCTCCTCGGCGCTGAGCAGCTCGGCCAAATCTTGACCCAGATCACCGCCAAGCCCACTACAGACCCGGTCGATGCCCTCGCGTTCCTCGTCGGTCAGGGGGTCTCCCACCCAACCCCAGAGGACCGTGCGCAGCTTGTGGTCACGGTGGAAGGTGAGCCCATGGTCCACGCCGTGCCGGTGGCCATCGGTCATGGCCAGGATGTGGTCACCCTTGCGGTCGGCGTTGTTGACGACGGCGTCGAACAGGGCCATTCGTCGCAGCGCTGAAGAGTCTTCGTGAATCAGGGTGACCATCCGGCCCTTCTGGTCCTGTCCCTCCAGCACATGCTTCCAGCCGGACTCCGGCACGTCGTCCGTGGCGACCAGATCGACGGCGCTCTGGTCCGGGTCCTGCTCCTGCCAGAGCTGGACCATTCCGTCACCCAGGGGACCATCGCGCAGCCAGGTCTGCGGGACCACGCCCCAGCCGAGGGCCTCCGAGACCAGGTAGGCGGCCACCTCCCGGTGCGCCAGAGTGCCGTCGGGGAAGTCCCACAGCGGACTTTCCCCGGCCATCGGCTTGTAGACGACGTTCACCTCGCCGATGCTGCCGAGGAACGTGGCGTTCGAGGCCGTCCTGATGCGTCCGGTGAGCGTCAGTTCCGCGGTCACCAGGTCCGTCGCTGACATCAGCCCTCGGCAGCGGTGCAGGTATGCCCGTCGGCGTCGATGGGGTAGCCGCAGAGCGGGCACGCGGCGCCGGCACCGACGATCTCACGGGTGCGCTTGGCGAACGCGCGGGCGGAGCTACCGGCATCCGCACCAGCAGCATCTCAGTGTCCTGAGCCTCGTCTTCGGGGGGCGATGCGGCGTCGTCGTCGTCCTCTTCGAGGTCAGTGATCGGGTAGGCCTCGATGATGACCTGGGCCGTGGCGGGATCCCAGCCCAGACTCATCGCGCCGGTGCGGAAGTGCTCCTGGACGGTCTCGAGCTGGTCGTTGTCGACAAGTTCAGGGGGAGTGCTCGTGGGAACGCTGAAGGGGTTGCCCTCCACGGTGATGAGCTGGTCGAGGATCTCGTCGATCTTCTCCGCGAGGAGGGCCGACTGCTGCTTTTCGAGGGCGACGCTCACCAGCTGCGTCCCCGAGCGCACCTGCAGGTAGAACGTGCGCGCCCCGGGGAGGCCGATGGTGCCGACGACGGCCCGATCGGGCCAGTCAAACTCGTGAACACGTGTAGGCATATCAGTATTCTAGGCGCATGTGGTTCAGGGCGTCTGATGCCCTGCGCCGCCGCCCACCGGCGCGTCACCTGCGTGAATGCCCTTCGAGAGCCATGAGAGGTCGCCCGCGTCGGTGTTGGTCGCGTGGACGCTGGGCCTACTGGCGCCGTAGCGCACGATCGACACGGAGGCGGGGCCCACGTTGATCCGCTGAAACAAATCGAGGTGCATACCGAGCGCGTCGGCGAGTATCGACTTGATGATGTCGCCATGGCTGACCGCAACCCACACGGCCTCGGGCCCATGCTCGGCCTCTATGACTGCATCATGGCGGCGGATCGCCGCCACCGATCGAGCTTGCATCGCGGCCATCGCTTCGCCCTCGGGAAAGACGACGGCGGAGGGTTGCGACTGCACCAGCGGCCACAGCTCCTCGGTGGCGAGTTCGGTGAGCAGTCGGCCCTGCCACGTGCCGTAGTCGGCTTCGATGAGACCGTGTTCCAGCGGCGCGGCAGGCGTGCCCGCTTGTCGGTTGAGGATGTGCTCAGCGGTCTGCTGACAACGCTCGAGCGGGCTCGACACCACTGCGGCCAGGTCAATGGCCGCGAGTCGGTCTCCGGTGAGAGCCGCCTGGTCGCGCCCGATCTGGTCCAGGCTCACGCCCTCGGCTCTGCCGGCCAGCAGCCCGGTCGCGTTTGCTGTGGTGCGGCCGTGCCGCACGAGAAGAACTGTCGCCATTCGTTCAGCCTATCCACCCGGGCTATGGTGCGGGGGGAGTCGAGTGTGCCTCCCCCTCCCACGGCATGTCTGTCTAGCAGGTTGGGTACGCTGGGAGTGGTGGCTCGCGCCACCGATAGCGCTTCCACGTGACGACCACGTGAATCATCGCGGAGAGGCCTGAGCGTTTCAGGACATGTCCAGATGGGGTGCGGCGCATCGATGCGCCAACTTCATTCCGCCGATGCCCGGCATCGGCTGGCGAAAGGACATGACATGTCTTCGAAAGACGAGAAGAATCTCTCTCAGGTGATCGAGAAGATCTCGAAGATGGATGAGCCGCGACGGTCGGTGATGCAGCAGGTGCATGACATCATCATGACCGCGGAACCTACCCTGAAGCCTCGGATCTGGTACGGGATGCCCGCCTATGCGAAGGCGGCCAGCTCCCCGGCGTTGGTGACGCTGCGCAACGATGAGCGCTTGAACCTTGCCATCACCGAGAAGCCGGCCTTTCGACCGGCGGGTGGGGTGGACGGTGCCCTGATGCCGGCCGCGTGGTATTTCGAGTCCGTGGACGAGTTCACCGCGAGACGGATCGCCGAGATCGTTCATTCGGTGGTCGACTGAGCCAAGGGGTCCTAGGTGGGGTGCGGGCCGGGTTCCGGAGACGCTGGAGCCCGGCCCACCACCGGATACTCGCTCAGCGGAGTCGAGGCGTTGCCGTGTCCGGGTTCGACGGGTGCACCTTTGAAGGCTCGACCGGGAATGCGCTCGGGGCATGCTCATCGCCACTGTCGCCGAGCGATTCTGCGGTTATCTCTGCGACAGGGCACGCCCTAGAGTCGGGAGATGAAGTCCATATCCAAGCCTCTTACTGACGTCACGCGGGGACGAATCGTCACGGCCTGGGCGAATGCGCTCGGGGTGCCTCCCGACGGCATCCGTCAAGACGAGTGGGTCTTCGTCGAACGGGCGGACCTGAGCGCCGTCGTGGTCGTGCGGGTCGACGGTGTCGGTCTTGTGGCTGCGCCCGCGAAGATTCTTGACCAGCTGCGTGACGTCTCCCGAGAGGTGCTCCTCGATGCGGACGCACTCGCCAGCATGCTTCCTGACGCTGACCCCATCGGCAGCGCCGATCTGCTCTTCGCCGAGCGCAGTCCTCGATCCAGCCCATCTAGCGTCATCGCCGCACGGCCGTTGGACCTGGCCACCATGCGGGCTGGCGTCAGTGCAGCGGAGTGGGATGAGAGTGGCATCGAGGAGACTGAACGCCAATGGGTCGCGCTGGATCCGGCGGGAGATCCTGCTGCGATCGCGGGATTCTCTCGTTGGCGTTCCGAGCTTGCCCAGATGGGGGTCCTGGCTGCTCCGCAGTACCGAGGCGCAGGCCTCGGCCACGCCGCTGCAGCGGCTGCGACAGATGCGGCTCTCGGGGCGGGGCTGATCGCGCAGTGGCGAAGCCGTCAGGGAAACCAGGCGTCCCGCGGGCTGGCGCAACGCTTGGGATACACCCAGCTCGGTGTCCAAGCGGCCGTCGCACTCAACGGCTAGCGGCCGTTGATCACCGTGCACGGTGAGCCTGCGACGTTCCCTTCTTGTACGACCTCCTGGACTCAGCTTCAGAGCGGTCTACTCCTCTTCATCAGGGAACACCATGGGCTCACCTCAGACGTTGCGCGAGGCGATTGAAGTGTTGCCACCACCGAAGTGTGCAGTGATAGTCGTCTGCGTAGCCTGGTCGTTCCAGCGGGTCCTTGGCCGGAGGTAGTTCAGGATGTGACGTCGACATCTTCATGACCCGCGGCGAGACGATATACCGCCTCACACATAGGGGGTCCACTCCCCGCGCGGTAAGAGGACCCCCTACGTGTTGAGTTCTTCCTACTGAACCGGAATAATCCCGGCGTAGTCCGTCTGATACCCAGTTGTTGGCTGGTGCGGGATCTCATCCCACCGCTCCGGATCCTCCTGCTGGATCTCACCCGTCGCCATTCCGATCAGAAGCTCCTCCAGTGCGAGCACATTCTGCCGGACCGACTTGCCACGTGCTTTCTGGCCCAGGCTGCCGTCGGAGGTGTTTCCGCTCGTCTCAAGGAAGACGACCGGGTTGCTGTGACCTTCAGGATTCAATCCCTGGTAGTCCAGGCCCAGCATCATCGCTGAGACGACGCCGCCCTTGATATCGATCTCCAGGCCGTTGCCCACCTGGTAGCGATCGATATTGATAGAGCCGTACTTCGAGAGTTCGTCGAAGACATGGACCATCATCTGCCGGGTCAACACGTCGTAGGTGCCATCTGCAAGCCCAGGCAGAGTGGGCCCACCCGGGGCCAGAGAAATGCCGAGGGACAATGTCACGTCATCGCCGGTGTCCCATTGCTGTTTCAAGCCCTGGTGGTGGATGTCCACGCCGAAGTCAGGCTTCACCATGGTCCAGTATTCGTAGAACGCCAAGGACTCTTTGGCCGCGAACCCTGCTTCAGTCCAATCACGGTTGAGGTCGATGCGTAATTCCCGCCCGTTCTCACCGAGCTCTGGGGAACCGGTCAGGTCATCCCAGAGGATCGTCTGGCGGATGTTCGCCTCGGACCCGTCCGGGTTGTACATCGGGATGATGTGGAAGGTGTACTTTTCGCGCAGCAGGTTGTAATCCGGTGAGCCGTTGCTGCCCAAGTCCTTGAGCAGAGTCAGGAGTGACTCCGTGCCGTAGGGCTCGTTGCCGTGGATGCGTCCTTGAAGCCAAACGTCCTCCGGACCCGTCCCCACGGTGGCGACGTACAGATCGCGGCCCTGTTCGGAGGTGTTCACAGACGTGCCGGCCTCGGCGAGCGTGAACGCGTCGACGTTGAAGCGGGATGTGCGCTCAAGCTTCTGCAGCTCTTTCTGCACATCTGCGTAGGTCAAGATGCTGGAGATGTTGGTCTGCCCGTTGGGCGAGGGGAAGTTTGCGCTTGCCATGGCGGGTGCGACGCCGGCTGGTGCAGCGAGCATGAGTGACGCGGCGGTCACGACGGCCGCGAGGCGGCGACGGTGACGACGTACCGGTTTAGTGGACTGCATGTATCTCCTAGGGGTGTTCCCGTGGTGCCACCGCCCGCTGCGGGCTGGTCGCAGCCCCGACCGTCGTTGCTCGGGGCAACCATTACTCTATATGTGATTCACGCCACTATGGAAGAGGGGTTCCGATGTCTGGGGTAGGCGGCATGGCGGCCCTGCCTCCAGGCTTTTCCGGTCAGTTTCAATCGCTCCGGGCGGAGATCGGGTGAGAGGCTCCGGCTGGGGTGGCTCGGACGACGCCGAATGTGCTGCGAGGTAAATGTGTGGGTCTATTCGCGCTGGGTCCTTGGCAGTGAGTGGGACTTCCTGGACAGCTAAAGCGGAAACGCGGTGGGCCGCTGGTGATCCAATACTGGTCGTCGATCGAAGCCCTGTATCGGCATGCCGCTGATCCGGAGTCTTCTCACCGACCGGCCCGGGCCGCGTCTAACCGCCGCGCACAGCAAGCCCCCGGGGCGGTAGGAATCTGGCACGAGATTTAGGCAGTCGACAAGGCGGAGTCGATTTACCCCGATACGCGAGCAGCGGGGCTGAGTCTGCCGACCTCATCGGTTCCCGCCACGACAGCTGCCAAAGCCTGATCGAAGGGAAAATCTTGCTGGAGTTCATCCGATCAGATGGGGGGGGAGTGTCTTCCACCTCCACGCTCTCGGAGGTGAAATTCCGGGGGAGTGCCGCCTCGCCCTGACCGAGCTCAGCGCCCCAGTGAGCTCAGCGCGGCTGAGGTAATCGTCCCGGCGTCGATGCCGTGAAGGGCATGGGCCTCCGGCAGGGAGGAGGACTGCCCATACTCGGTCACACCAAGCGTCCTGGTGCGGTCTCCGCGCACGCCGGCGAGGAAGGACAGCGCATGCGGGTGACCGTCTAGCACTGTGATCAGTGGAGCGGGGTGTGCTGTGGGAAAGAGCTGTTCCAGGATCGCAGTCCCTGGACCCGGTTCCAGGGAGTCCCGGGAACGCATCGCCTGAAAGAGCCGGGACGGGCTGGTGACGTTCACGATTCCGGCCTTCACTCCGTGGGTGTCCAGGGTCTTTGCGGCCTCGCAGAGGTTGGGAATCACCGCCCCCGCGCCGACGAGCACCACATCATCCTTCTCGGCTGGATGGGTGCTGATCCGGTAGCCTCCGGCCAGGGCTTGGCGTCGCCGTCGTTCCCAGAGGGCCGGATCTTCGGGGAGCGCAGCGAGGGACTGTTCTACCGGACGGGTGGAGAGTCGGAAGTAGGCTGACCGCCCACCGGGCCGTCCCAGGTGGGAGATGGCCTCGAGCAGGCTCCACTCGAGGTCCTGGGCGAAAGCCGGCTCCCAATAGTCCAACCCAGGCGTGGAGATTCCGATGGAGGGCGTGTTCATCGACTGGTGGGCGCCGCCCTCTGGGGCCAGACTGACCCCAGACGGGGTTCCCACGAGGATCGACTGGCCACCGGCGTAGGTGCCGAACATCCATGGTTCCAGGGCCCGTGGGACGAAGGGGTCATAGAGGACCCCGATGGGGGCGAGTGGTTCGCCCCATCGGGACCACGTGGCGCCCAGCTCGCCGATGAGGCTGACCAAGTTGACCTCGGAGATCCCCAGCTCGATGTGCTGACCGTGAGGGTTCTCCTGCCAGTGGAGCACGGTCTCGTCGTCGTCGGAGAACCAGTCTCGCCGTTCGCTGAGTGACCACACCCCGGTTTTGTTGATCCAACCGCCCAGGTTGGTGGAGGAGGCGACATCCGGGCTGACGGTGACGATGCGGCGGGCGTTCGCGGGGTCGGCTCGCTTCAGGTCGGAGAGCAGCCGGCCCAGCGTGGCCTGGGTGGAGGTCTGTTGTTTGTGCTTCCACTTCAGCTCCTGAGGCACCGGAATGCCGCTGGTCTGCGGCACCGGAGGGCGGCTCAGTCGTTGAGCGGTCTCTGAGCAGAGCGCAGCCTCATCCGTCCCCTCGGGGAATCGCCCCCAGGGGGAGTCGAGGTTCGTCCCGGAGAGCGCGGCAAGCTCACGCATCTGTTCCTCGGTCAGCTGGGCGGCGTGGTTGCTGGGGTGGCCTTCGGTGGCCAGGCCGCGCCCCTTGATCGTGTAGGCGAAGATGACGGTGGGCCGGGTATCGTCGATCTTCTGGTATGTGGCCAGAAGCTCCTGGATGTCGTGACCTCCGAGGTCCCGCAGGGCCTCTGCCAGGTCACGGGGCTCCAGGCTTGAGACCAGCTCGGCCAGCTGTGGGTCCGGTCCGTCTCCGAGCAGCCTGGCCGCGGCCTCGTCCGGGTGGGAGCGCAACAGGCGCTGGTACTCCTGGTTGGGCATCTCTTCGAGCCGGCGCCGCAGCAGCTCCCCGCCGGGCTGGCTGAAGAGCTGTTGGAGGCGCCTGCCCCAGGTGCAGGTCAACACCTGCCAGTCGGCGGCTGCGAACATCCCCTGAAGGCGTTGGATCTGCACGTCTGGGATCACCCGGTCCAGTGACTGCCGGTTCAGATCGACGATCCAGACCACGTCTCCGAGCTGGCGGACCTCGGGATCGATGATGGCCTCCCACACGGCCCCCTCGTCCATCTCGGCGTCGCCCAACAGGCTGTAGAACCGGCCGCCCTCCGGGAGCTCAAAATGGTCCTGCAGATAGCGCCGCGAGAGTGCCGCCCACACCGGTGCCGTGGCGCCGATGCCGACGGATCCGGTGGAGAAGTCCACTGTGTCCGGGTCCTTGGAGCGGCTCGGATAGGACTGCAACCCGCCCTTGGAACGCAGGGTGGGCAGATACTTCTCGTCCAGGTCTCCCAGCAGATAGTTGATCGCATGCAGCACCGGGGAGGCATGAGGCTTCACCGAAACTCGGTCCTTCGAACCCAGCTCGGCGAACCATAGGGCCGTCATGATGCCCACCATTGACGCTGAGGAGGACTGGTGGCCCCCGACCTTGATGCCACCGGGAGTCTCGCGGCCCCGGTTCGCGGCGTCGATGATCGCGGTGGAGAGCCACAGCACCCGCTGGGCCACGGCGTCGAGGGTCGACCCGCTGAAGGAAGAAGCCGCAGAGAGCGGACGCTCATTGACGCCCGGCGCGGGATGGCGCTGAACGCTGGTCTCGAACTGGCGGTCTTCCTCGTCGAAGTCGCCAGGGCCCTGCCTGTCGGGATTCTGCATGGTGGGTCACTCCTCAGATGATTCCGGAATAGGCGTTCAGGGCAGGCTGTCCGCCCAGGTGGGCGTAGAGCACGTTGGAGGCTGGGCCGATCTCGCCCTCGCGCACCAGGTCGATCAACCCCGCCATGGACTTGCCTTCGTAGACAGGGTCGATGATCCTCCCTTCCAGCTGGGCGGTGGTCCGCATGGCCTCCAGCGTGGACTTCACCGGAATCCCATAGAGGTCTCCGGCCCAGCCCTCGAGCACAGTGATCTCATCATCGGCCAGATCCCGGCCCAGCCCGATGAGCTCCGCGGTATGTCGCGCGATCTGCGCCACCTGGCCCCTTGTCATATCGATGGTGGCTGAGGCGTCGATCCCGAGCACCCGACGAGGCCGCTGCTGTCCAGCGAACCCGGCGATCATCCCCGCGTGGGTGGAACCGGTCACCGTGCAGACCACAATAGTGTCGAAGAAGACACCCAGCTCTTGTTCCTGTTGTTCGACCTCTGGTGACCGGGAGCTCGCCAGGGCGAGGGTTCCGGCGGCGATAGAGGCGGTCAGGAAAGTGGCGCGGCGGGTTATAGGGCGCACCTCCAAAGTAAGCCGGGTGTGGTGGGTGCTACTCCACCCTAGGCACCGCTGGCTGGGATTGGGCAACTTTTGGAAGAGAGCGTTAGCCGCTTGTGACGAGGGGTATTGGCGGACGCGCGAGTGAAACGGCCTGAAAAGTGTTGTCTAACCAAGGGTTGCGAAACGATACAAATCGGGTGGGCATCTTTGCATCTGGGATCGGGAGGGCGACGACGGGAACTGCGTGCCGAGTTCCATCATCGGCAAGGTCATCAGGGGCGGTGGACGAGGGGACCTGGTTCTCAGTGCACGTATGCCCGGCCCCAAAAAAAGGCTCGGTGAAGGGTCGACTTACGGGCATTGTTCGGCAAGTCTCGCTCGCGCCTCAGACCCTCTCCCGCCCAGGACGTTTAGAGGTGACGACGTCAGCGGACGTTCCGTGGCGCCGACTGACCAGTCTGGACCGTGCGCGCAGTTCCAAGCCTTCACCGATGGTTTGGCCGCGGCTCTTCGGTGACTTCGGGGTTCTCTTTACCGAATCTTGAGGTTCCTGCGACCTGGGCTCTAAGTCCAACGGGCACTCTGGAATCAATACTCCCGAGGGATCCCGGGACAGACAGATGTTGCAAGCTTCACCGTCCCTGTCAGGGGCGGACCGGAAAGGGATAGATATGATTGAGACCTCAAAGACTGGGACGGCAGGTGTGAAGGAGACTTCGATGCGGTCCCGGGGCCGGCTGGTGGGCATCGACGCGGCACGAGGGCTCGCCCTGCTGGGCCTGATGGCGATTCATCTGCTGCCAGCGTGGAACGAAGAGACCGGGGGAGTCAGCTGGTCCTGGCGATTGTTCTCCGGGGACTCCGCCGCGTTGTTCGCGCTGCTCGCCGGGGTGGGTCTTGCGCTGACCTCCGGGGGACGTAACCCGCATCAGGGCAGAGCGATGACTGCTGACCGGGTCGGACTGCTGGTCCGGGCGCTGCTGATCGCAGTGGTGGGCCTCTGGATCGGCACGGTGATGCCGCAGGATCCTCCGGCATACGGCATCTTGCTCTATTACGGTGTGTTCTTCCTGCTGGCGATCCCGTTCCTCCACATGGGTCCTAAAGGACTGTTCGCCTCTGCGGCGGTGTTCGGGATCCTGTCCCCGATGCTCATGCAGAATCTTGCCGGCGAACTGCCTGCATGGAGTTCGTATAACCCCACGTTCATCGACGTGTTGACCGAGCCCGGAGCCGTCGCTTCTCAGCTGCTGCTCACCGGTACCTATCCGGCGCTGCCGTACATGGCGTATCTGCTGGTGGGCCTGGGATTGGGGCGACTGGACCTGCGTGAGACCGCGGTGCAGGTCCGTGTGTTGGTCGTGGGAGTAGGGGTGACGATCTTCGCCTACTCCACCTCCTCCGTCATGCTTTACGCCTTAGGTGGATACCAGCGGCTGTTGAGTACTTCCGGGATGAGTGAGTACGAGCTGGATCAGGTCCTGATCTGGGGTCCGGACTCGTTGCCGGCCTCGACCGGGTGGTGGCTGACGATCACGACCCCACACACCAACACTCCGCTGGCGATCATGGCCAGCCTCGGCGTGAGCCTGATGGTGCTGGGAGTGTTCCTGTTGATTGCTCCGAAGGTCGGGAAGTGGTTGTTGCCTCTCTCCGCGATGGGCGCGATGACCTTCACCTTGTACACCGCCCACCTGGTGGCCCTCTCGATCGAGGTCCACTACGGCCAGCCCTACCTGTGGTTCGTGATCCACCTGGTCGCGGCAGCCGTGTTCGCGATGATCTGGCAGCGGGCACTGGGGCAGGGCCCGCTGGAGAAGGTGGTCAGCGCCAGTGTGAAATGCACCCGACGGTTGGTCTCCGGAGCTGAAGGTCAGTCTCGAGCTTCGGCTGATGGTCGGGGCAGCCGGCCCTGAGCCGCCGTGCCTGCAGCACGAAGGACACCCTCCTCAGGCACACGCTCGCGCACCTGCTCCCGGCGATTGGGCCCGGACCGCCCGTGCCAGATGGTGGCGGCGTGGCCCGTAAGACGTATGCGGGGCAACCGGGTTAGTGCAGGGCTCGGGTGCGAGGCAGTCGGATGTGGAAACTGGCTCCGTGACCGAGCCCGTCGCTGCTCGCCTCCAGGGTCCCGCCCTGGGCTTCGACCAGGGACTTGCTGATCGCTAACCCCAACCCAGAGCCTGCCCGGTGGGCTTCACGACCGGTATGGACCCGGTAAAAGCGGGCGAAGACATCGTGGAGGTGCTCGGGTCTGATGCCCTCCCCAGTGTCGGTCACAGTGATCGTGACCGCCTCCGGAGCGTTATCGGTATGCACGGTGACGGAACCCCCGGGCGGTGTGTGGCCCAAAGCGTTCTCCAAGAGATTCCCCAACACCTGACCCATACGTTCGGGATCAAGCGGGATTGGTGTTGAAAGCGGTCCGGCGCTGTTGGTTGTCACTGTGATGTTCTTGGCTGCGGCGGCGGGCTCGATGGCCGCGACCGCCTGGGCGGTCAACGCACCCGGATCTTGAAGGGTGAGCTGCAACTTCGCCGTGGCTTCCTCCGTGGCGGTGAGTTGCCGGATGTCATGCGCGAGCCGTTCCATCCGGGTGATCTGCGCGTTGAAGATCCCGATCGTCCGGGCATCCCATTCCACGACCCCGTCTTCGATCCCCTCCAGGTGGCCCTTGAGGCTGGCGAGGGGGGTGCGCATCTCGTGGGCGAGATCAGCCAAGAGTTGGCGTCGGGTGGTGTCTACGGCGGCGAGCCTGGCAGCCATGTCATTGAAGGAAGTCGCTAGAGAGTCGAACTCGGGGCCCAGTTTCGTGGAGGTGACGTCCACATCGTAATTACCAGCAGCGACTTCCCTGGCGGCGGTGCTGAACGAGGACAGGGAGCGGCCGATGGTTCGGTAGAGGTAGAAGCTGAGCAGCCCGGCGATGAACAAGGCCGGTAACCCGCCGATGACCAGAGCGGTCAGAATCACGGAGCGGAAGGCGTCTTCCAAGTGGATCAGCCCGGTGGCTGCATAGGCGTGCCCTGCCTCGACAAGCTCGCGGTAGAACATGGAAGGCCCCACCAGCACAGCGGTGGCCACCACGATGATCAGCCCGACCGCCAGCACTGCGGTCTGGGCCAGCATCAACCGCACCGTCAGCGGGCCCCATGACCACACGCGGTCGTTCTCGGTGGAGGTCATCGGCCGGTTCCCATCCGGTACCCGACCCCGCGAATGGTGTGGATGAACCTCGGGTCAGAGGCATCATCGTTGAGCTTCTTCCGGATGCGTCCGATGTGGACATCCACCAGATGGTCCTCCCCGGTCCAAGCGGTGTCCCAGACCAGTTCCACCAGCTGAGCCCGGGACAACACCTGGTGCGGGTGTGTAGCCAGAGAGACCAGCAGATCAAACTCGATCCGGGTCAACGCCACCGATTCGCCTCCCAGCTGCACCCGCCGGGCGGCCTCATCCACCACCAGGTCCTCGATCACGAGCTTCTGACCGGGTGACTCTGGCGTGGTCGGGACCTCCGCGTTGCTGGTGCGGGCTCGGCGCAACATGGCCTGGACTCGGGCGACAAGTTCGCGAGGGCTGAAGGGCTTTGTCACATAGTCGTCAGCGCCTACCGAGAGCCCGATAATCTTGTCGATCTCATCATCCCGGGCAGTGAGCATCAAGACGTGGCAGTCCGAGAGGGTTCTCACCTGTCGACACACCTCGATCCCGTCGATGCCGGGCAGTCCTAGATCCAGCACCACCACGTCCGGGTCGAAGCTGCGCACCGCGGCGACCGCTTCGGTGCCATCATGGCGCACGGCGACGTCCAGCCCGGCTTTGCGCAGATACCCTTCGATGAGACGGGCCAGATCTGCCTCGTCGTCGACCACGAGGATCCTGCCGATTCGTGCTGTGTGCATCGGTGCTCCTTGATCGAAGGGCCACGCATTCGGCGGGGACTCGGGGCGGCACTGAGGAGGGGTTCACGAACGAGGAGAAGGGGAGAGGGTCTCCGGAATTCTTGAGAGTGAGGGTTCTCCGGGCGATAGGTGAGGGGAACTGAGGAAGGACCTCAGCCATGGCGATCATTTCTCAGCGGTCAGTCGTCTACTCCTCACAGGTTGCTGGGTGCAGCACAGCCTCTGGAATTGGACCTGATCCTATCCCGGGATGGAAGGCGCAACTCGGAGGCGAGACTATTTACGGGGGTTGAGGGGTAAGAGCCATCTGGGTGTCCTGGGCCTGAGCCGAGATGCCCGCAGGAGACTGCGAGGCTTCAGTTGACATGCCACTGTTCTGTTTTGAGAATGAGGCGCATGATAAGTCGCCCTTCGTCTCCTGAGATCTTCATGCGAAGCTGCCCGGGCGCTGATCGTAGAGGGCGCCACAGGACGGCCGAACTCGTCATGGCAGTCCGCGCAGAACGATCCAGCGCGAGATCACCGACGGGTCACAAGATGGAACTATTGAGATGACGATGCGCAGAACTCCGCAACGGATAGCGCTGGCAGCAGTCTTGGAACAGACTTCCCAGTTTCGTTCTGCCCAGCAGCTTCACGCTCACCTCCTGGACGAGGGCAGCGATGTTTCCCTGGCCACGGTCTATCGGTACCTCAATGCCCTAGCAGCCGCTGGTTCCCTTGAGACGCATAGCGTCCCAGGCGGTGAAACTCGCTACCGACAGTGCCGCCGAAGCGGGTTTCATCATCATCTGGTCTGTCGGGAGTGTGGGGAGACCACCGAGGTTACCGACGCCAAGGTGGAACAATGGGCACAGCGCACTGGGAATCGGCACCACTTCACTGAAATCACCTATGCCCTCGAGCTCTCAGGGCTCTGCACCGGGTGTCAACACGTTCCCGCAGGCTAAGGCCTCACTTGCGGCGTCGGCGGCGTCGATCGTTCCGCACCGACCCTGATCTGAGCTCTATCGTTCCTATGCTCGGTCAGGGGAGAGGTGGGCCTCTTGCCGAAGAAGCCCGAATTCAGTCCTCGCGCAGGAGGGGTTCCGACGGGGGTCCAGCCTGCCGGTGGCCGGCGACACTCATCAGAATTCCTTCATGATTGCCCTAGCTGCCCGGACTCTCGGGTTGCGCAGCCGGGCAATTAATCATCGAGTGTTCAGCAGTTCCTCGAGCTGATCGATGTTGGTGTCCATCCAGTCCAAATAGTCCTCAGCGTCTTCTGGCAGTGTCTCGCTGAACTCGACGACAGGAACTCCGGCGTCCTCAGCGGCCTGACGGATCTGTTGGGACTGATTGGTCTCGGTCTGTTCGTTATAGACCATCACATCGACATCTTCGGCGCTTTCCAGGGCATCTTGGAGCAGGCGAGGGGCGACATCGTCGCCGTGTTCGATCGCGGCCAGGAAGTCCGCGTCGGTCTCGTCCTTGAAGCCAGCATCGCTGAGCAGGTATGCAGAGACGGGTTCGGTGGTCATGAAGGTCATCCCAGATGCGTCGAGACCACGGTTGCGCTCGTTGAGCGCGTCGATCTCCTCGGCGAGGCTCTCTGCGTTCTCGCTGTAGAGCTCAGCATTCTCGGGGGACAGGTCGCCAAGGTGATCTGCAAGGTCCGTAACGAACTCGCTCATCAGCGCCAAGTCGTACCAGACGTGCTCGTTCTCGCCCTCTTCTCCGTGACCATGGCCCGCGTGGTCATCCTCGCCTTCCTGGTTCTCGACGTCTTCGTCGTGGTTCTCCTCAGCACCGTGCTCGGAGTGGTCCTCCTCGGCGCTGCCCGCGCTGTCGTGATCATCAGCCTCATCATCATGGCTGTCGCCTTCTCCCGCGTGTTCCTCGGCGTCCTGATCCTCTGTCGTTTCGGAGTCGTCACCGTCTTCTTCGTCGTGCTCTTCTTCATCCTCAGATTCGCTCAGCACCTGGATCAGGGCCTCATCTTTGTCTGCTGAATCAGCCAGGGTGCTCAGGAAGGGGTCGTAACCGCCGCCATTGGCGATGAGCGCATCGGCCTGCTCGATGCTCAGACGATCCTGCGGGGAGGCCTCATAGGAATGCGGGTCAACAGCCGGGTTATCAACGATCGCCTTCACCTCGGCAGTGTCTCCGGTGATCCGGGCTGCGAGATCGGCATAGACATCGATGGAGGCGACCACGCTGAGCTGCGCGTCGGCATCTGCCGTATCTGACGCGGCGGAGGTCTCCTCGGTCTGGTTGCCGCAGGAGGTCAACACCAGTGTGGCCGCAGCCCCGAGAGCAGCCAACGGCAACAGACCCCGGTGCTTGCGAGGTGAGCCCTGCCTGATCTGTCCAGTCGGGGAGGTGTGCGAAGACGGTGTAGACATTGGGAGGCCTTTCGGGAACGGTGCGGGTCTGCTCCACAGCGTAGGACGCTCCGTTGATGAGAACAAATCTCAACAGTAGTGTGAAGTGCCTCTGTGAGACTCAGCTAGCCCATCTCCTTGTCTCAGTACCTGCGTATGGACGCAGATAAGAAAGTGTGTGGAGTAGACCCTGAATCGGCCTAGGTAGATCTCGCCGCCGAGGTGCTCAAGATTCTGGCCCAACCGACGCGGTCAGAATCATTCTGGCCTTACGGCGGAGCTCAGAGCTCTCGGTGAACTCGTCGGCCCAGGTTGTTGGTAAGTCCGGGCCAGGTGTGTCCCAGCATCGGGCGAAGCTGCGAATGGCACGGATGGTGACCACGGGCCAGGACGGGACCACATCACCATCACCCCGGCCCTACGGCGAACTCAGCCCGGCGACTCCAAACCACGTCGGCTCACTGATGCTGGCTGTTCTGCGCAATCGCACGGGGCTGACGCAGGAAGAGGTGACGAGGTCAACTGAATCGTCAACAGACCAAACCAGGCCGGGGAGTGCCCCACATCAAGGAGTGCCAGTCGTGAAGCCCTGGCGGTCTGGCCAAATCACTACGATCCTCGCGTGCACACGGCGTGTGATGAGCCGCCCAACCAGAGCCCGGCCATCGGCCCGGAACGTGGCAGTCTTGACCCTGACACAGTGTCAGACCGTGAGGTGGAGACGTGCTATCCATTGGAGGCTTCGCGCAGATCGGCCAGGTGACCCACCGCATGCTGCGGCACTGGGACCGGACCGGTCTTCTGGTGCCCGCACACACCGACCCCTTCAACGGCTACAGGTTCTATGATCCTGAGCAGCTCGAACGGCTGCATCGGATCGTGGCCCTGCGGCAGCTGGGTTTCAGCATTGAGGAGACCTCCTCGCTGCTGGACGACGGCATCGACGCGCAGCAGCTGAAGGTCCTGCTGCGGCGACGTCGTGCCGAGGTGGAGGAGGAACGACGGACCGCAGCCGCCCGGCTTGCCGACGTCGAGCGGAGGCTCCAGCTCATCGAAGGGAAGAACACCGTGTCTACGGTCGAGATCGTCCAGAAACCCCTTCCTGCAGTCCAGCTCGCAGCGATCAGGGTGCGAGTGGAGGAGCAGCCAGAACTCGCCGGCCTCGTCGGCCCCAGCTTTGACGCCGTCGCTGAGATCATCGGGGGAGTCAGCGGCGCCCTGGAGACCCCGATCGCGGTCTACGCCGCCGAGCACGACCGGATCGAGGCCACCATCGGCTACGTCTACGGCGGAGATCCGCGGGAGGGCATCGAACTGGTGAGCCTGCCCGCCGCGGGACAGGCCTTCGCCACCGTCCATCTCGGCGAGATCAACGGTATTCGTGCCAGCTGGCAGGTTCTCCACGAGGAGATCATCGCCCGCGGCTATGAGCCGACCGGTCCCTGCCGGGAGCTCTACCTCCGAGCGGACGAATCCGGTCGGAGGGATGAGTTCGTCGTCGAGCTGCAGCAGCCTGTCCGGCAGTCCGAGAGGAGCTGAGCGACGCATCCACAGATGTGCCGCGGATGGTGCGACGGCGCCCCTGCCGACCGCGGCTCAGCCACCCAGCTGCTCGTAGTGTTCCGACAGCGCGGCATAGTAGTCGTCCCAGTCCACCTGCGCCGGGTCCTCACCCGCAAGCATGGCGCCGAGCCGGTCGAGGTAGTACTCCCAGCCGGGTCCGATGCTGCCCAGCGGGTCATCGCCGATCCGCTGGGCGAAGAGCAGGGTGGTGAGGCCGTCCTCGTGGCCCAGCTGGAAGCGCAGGTGCCAGAGCGCCGGTCCGACACCGGTCTGCACAGTGAGGCTGTGCGGCGGGCTGCACTGAAGGATCTCGCACTCCTCCGGCGGAGCGTCCTGGCCCTCGGCGGTCATCGAGAAGGTGACCTTCCCGCTGGCGGGGTCTCCCTCCCAGCGCCCGATCCACTTCACCAGCTGCGCGGAGTCCGTCATCGCCGCCCAGACGGTCTCCAGCGGCTCCGCGAAACGACGCTGAAACGCCAGTTCCCTTCCGTGAGGCCCGACGCCGAGCGTCCCCGTGGCTGCTGGTCCTGTGCTCATCGGTGGGTCACCTTCTCCAGACGGTCCGGCCCTACGCGGTCCGGGTGTGTGGGTATGCCGGCTCCCGGTGTTGGAAGCTCAGGATGTTCGGGTTCTGGATCTCGCCCTGGCTGATCTCGATGGCGCGGGAGATGATCGGACTCTTCGCCCAGGTGGCCGGGCCCTCCATCACGGTGCGCAGGAACGGCAGGAGCGCTGCGCTGACCTCCCAGGTCGCGGAGTTCCAGAGGTAGGAAGGGCTGTGGTCCACGGCGTAGTAGTTGATGCCCCGGCCTACGGTGAACATCGGCTCGTCGAACGTGGTGGTCTGTGCCCATTCGAAGCCCATCCCCGGGTCGCAGGAGACGTCGATGATCAGGCTGCCCCCGGAGAAGCGCTCAAGATCCTTGGTCCGCAGGTAGGTCAGCGGCGCGGTGACGTCTTGGAGCGTGCAGTTGACGACGATGTCGTGGGATGCCAGGAACTCCGGCAGCGGTACATCCCCGGCTGAGGTGAGGACCTCGCTCTCGGGCGTGGTGCCGGATTCGGTCTTGAGCTGGGTGATGTGGGCGGTATGGATCGGGGAACCCACCGCCGTCGCGCCGCGCTGGGTCAGGACCTGGATGTCATGGATTCCCTGTGCCTTGAGTGCGGTCACCGCACCTCGAGCGGTGGCACCGAAGCCGATCACCACCGCGCTGCGCCGGGGCCCGTAGTCCCCGGTCGAGCCGATCAGGCTCAGCGCATGCAGCACGGAGCAGTAGCCGGCCAGCTCGTTGTTCTTGTGGAACACATGCAGGTTGAAGTCACCCCGTGGGGTCCAGTGGTTCATCGCCTCGAAGGCGATCAGCGTCAGCCGATGATCGATCGCGGTCTGCGTCAGCCCGGCGTCCTGGACGCAGTGCGGCCAGCCCCACAGGATGCCGCCAGCAGGAAGCGCCGTCACATCCGCCGCCTGCGGCTTGGGCAGGAGCAGGACGTCGGCCGATTCCATGACCGCGGCGCGTTCAGCGACCCGACCCACGCGGGATTCGACGTAGTCCGGTGCCAGCTGGAAGTCCGAGCCGTAGCCGCGCTCGACCACCATCCGGGCGCGCAGATCCGGGTCGATCTGGTCCAGGTGGTGCGGGTGGATCGGCAAGCGGCGCTCGTTCTCCATCGAAGAGTTCGCAAGCACCCCGAGAGTGAGCAGTCCGCTGCTCGAAGACGGGGTCTCCGGAGTCTCGGCGGAGGCGGCGGAAGCAGAAGTGGTGCTGGACATCGATATTCCCGTCGTGAGGGAACCAAGGGCGGCTCCTGTCCCGACTGTACGCCGATCCTTACATGGCGATCACGAGTTGCTGAGCTCAGTCGCGACCGGGTCGCCGCCGATTCGCCTTGATCTCCGAGCGTTCCCGCTTGCCCGCGAGACGACGCCGGTGCGAACCGCGGGTGCGCCGCGTGGGACGCCGAATGACCGGGGGAGCGATCGCCTCGCGGAGCAGCTCGGAGAGCCGCTCACGTGCCGCGGTGCGATTCCTCCGCTGCGAGCGGTGCTCGGCTGCGCTGATCGTGAGCACCGTGCCGGACAACCGGGAAGCCAGTCGGTCCAGCGCCAGCCGACGCTGGACCTCGGTGAGCGCCGTCGTCGTCCCCAGGTCC
Organism: Nesterenkonia sp. AN1; assembly: GCF_000582475.1. NCBI lineage: Bacteria > Bacillati > Actinomycetota > Actinomycetes > Micrococcales > Micrococcaceae > Nesterenkonia > Nesterenkonia sp. AN1. Next base: position 27,807 of record NZ_JEMO01000023.1, on the reverse strand, counting down.
AGGCTCAGCTGGACCCGAGAGTCGGTCGTGTTGACTCCCTGGCCGCCGGGCCCCGAAGCATGTGAGAACTGCTCCTGCAGCTCACCGGCCGGGATGATCAGGCCATGAGGTGCCCCGGGTCCCGGGGGTACGCGCAGGTTCTCCACGCCTTCCAGTCTGCCGCACACAGCGGCGGGGCATGCGCACCGGCCGGTCCTGGTCCGCTCAGCCCGGTCCTGTTCCGCCCAGCCTCGTGTGAGTCCGCTCCTCCCGGTCCCGGCCCGCTCAGCGCAGCCCTTCGAGCACCCGCAGCGCGCTGCCGGTCCCGTCCTCCTCCGCCATCCTGTGGGCGGCCGCGCGGACCGCCGGGCGGAAGCGCTCGACCCCGGAGAGCGCGGCACTCAGCCGATCCGCGGTCAGGCGCCGCTGCGGGATCGGATCCGGAGCAAGGCCCTTCTCGCGCAGCCGGGCGCCCCAGAACGGCTGATCGGCGATGAAGGGAGCCAGCACCGACACGGCCCCGGCTGCCGTCGCCGCATGGACGGTGCCGATCCCACCGTGGTGCACCGCTGCCGTGGCCGCTGCGAACACCGGGGCGTGAGCCACGGAGTCGGTCACGTGGACGTCAGATCCGTGCAGCTGCGGTGGCACCGCGAGCCCGCCGAGCCCGGTCACCAGCAGCGCGCGGAATCCGGCCTCGCGAATCCCGCCGAGGACTTCTCGGGCCCGCGCTGCAGGGTCCCCGGAGGACATCGATCCGAACCCGGCATAGATGAAGTCGCCGCCGGCGATGAAGTCGGCCGTCTCGGCAGAAAGCGCACCTGCCCGGTCCAGGGTCCAGGAGCCGGTGAGATGCACGGTCTCGGGCCAGTCGGTGGGTCTCTCCAACAGCGCCGCACTGATCGGCAGAAGCGTAGCGGAAGGCGGGGCAGCCGGACCTGGAGTCCGCCCGAGAAGCCGGGAGACATCGCGCAGATCGCGACGGAACATCGCGCGACCGGCGCCGGCGGCGCGGTAGGTGTGCCGATTGAAGCGACCCAGGTCCCTGCTGCTGGTGCCCACGGCTGGAAACGCGGTCGTCGGGGTCATCGCCGGCACGATCTCGACCAGCGCGTGAGGAATCCCAAGGGCGTCGGCCACCAGCCCGGCGGAGAGGATCTTCGGATGAGCCACCAGCACCTCGGGCTCGAAGTCCCATGCCGCCCGCGCGGACTCGATGATCACCGCCCGCATCAGCGGCTGCACCGTGGAGCGGTAGGAGCGGATCGCGGCGGCCACCGAGACCCCCTGCTGCTCGATCATGGCGGTGTAGTCCACGCCCATGCTGACCACGTCCAACCCGGAGAGATCCGCACCCGAACGGTCTGGAACCACCAGGCGCACCTGATGCCCGGCACGCACGGCGCGCCTGGCCAGGGCGGCGAACGGTTCGACGTCGCCGCGTGATCCAGCCGTGGCGAGCAGCATCCGCATCTCACTCACCTGCTTTCATCGACGTCCTCATCCACACCGATCTCCCGATTCAGCCCCGCCGCTCGGTTCAGCCCCGCCGCTCGGTTCAGCTCCGCCGCTCGGTCAGCCCCGCGGCTCAGGCGGGCCCGGCCGTGGCGCGCGCTGCGGGGCGGCGAAGACCGTGGTGACCTCGGGGGCGTAGAGCACCGAATCTGGGGCGCGTGTGCTGAGGCCGTCGAAGCCCGCGGCGGCCAGCAGCCCGTCCTCGAGGTGGGTCAGCTCGGCGGGCTGCAGCGGCCAGGGTTCGTGGCTGTTGCGGCAGTAGAGGGTGCGCCCCAGGTGTCGCTCGTGGAAGCCCCAGCGGGAGGTCAGGAAGCTGGCCACCGGGTCCTGCGCCAGGTCCGTGTCGGCTTTGGACTGGGGCCCTGGGCGCACGCGCAGTGTGGAGGCGGCCGCGCGCTGGCCGTGTCGGCGAGTGGTGTACTCCACCTCACCCTGGTGCTGCCGGATCTTCATCGACGCCCACTGATACCGCAGCCCGAACGCGGCCCGCGCGACCAGCACCGGGATCAGGTGGGAGGCCTCCAGGCTGCGGAAGACCACCCCGCGGCGACCATGCTCGTCGATGGAGTAGAGCCGGACGTTGACCTCCGGAAAGTCACCAAGCCACGGAATGGCGGGTCCGCCCAGGAAGGAGCTCTTGGACATCTGAAACCCGATCAGCCCCACCCAGGAGCTGCCATCTAACACGTCTGGGGAACAGCCAGGGGGCATATAGGGTTCGACGACGCCGGGGTCGACCCGCCAATGCACGAAGGACACCTCACTCCACCGTTGCCGCAGGATGGCGGCGCCGCCCAGCGGCGGGGCCTCGGGGGAGAGTGCGTTGAAAGCCATCAGGGAACCTCGTCATCAGCGCAGGGAGGTCGATGCTCCTGGGAGCACCGGCGGTTCAAGAGCATCTTATCCAGCGCAGATCACCGCCGGGCCCGACGTCGCACACGCTGGACTTTGACGGCGTAGATTTGCTCATCAGTGCAAGAGTGCAATCCTCCGACTTCATGAGACAGGTGGCGATGGCTGCAGAACATGACGGGCCGGTGACCGTCTCGGTGGTCATCCCGGTCAAGGACGACAGCGCGGAACTCACCGTCTGCCTCGCGGCACTTGCGGCGCAGACCCGGACCGCCGAAGAGATCATCGTGGTCGACAACGCCTCCACCGATGACTCCGCCGCCGCCGCGAGAGCTGCCGCCGCCGCCGCGAGAGCTGCCGGCGCCACCGTGGTGAGCTGCCTGCAGCCCGGTATCCCTGCGGCGAGCGCCACCGGCTACGACGCCGCCACCGGGGACCTGATCCTGCGGCTCGACGCGGACTGCGTGCCGGGACCTCGATGGATCCAGGACGTGATCACAGCCTTCGAGGAGCAGCCCGAGGTTGCGGCGCTGACCGGACCGGCCGTGTTCATCGACGGGCCGGTGCCGCTGCGACGTCCCCTGGTGCGCGCCTACCTCTTCGCCTATATGAACTTCTCCATCCCTGCGCTGGGACACCGTCCGCTCTTCGGGTCCAACCTGGCCATGCGCCGCGAAGCCTGGGAACAGGTGCGACTCGAGGTGCACCGCGAGGACCCCGAGATCCACGATGATCTGGACCTGTCCTTCCACCTCGGGGAGCATCACCGGCTCGGTCAGATGGGCGGCGAGCCGATGGGCATCTCGATGCGCCCGTTCAATGACGCCAAAGCCTTCCGACGCCGGATCAAGCGCGGATTCCGCTCCGTGACGGTGCACTGGCCCCAGGAGTTCCCACCCTTGCGGTGGCGCCGAGCCTCGCTGCGCCGCCGCGGTCAGTTCACCGAACCGGGAGGTGAGCGCCCATGATGACCCCAGACCGGCCTGCGGAGACCCGCTCCGTGGGGCGCGATCCTTCCACCGCTGATCCCGCCGCCCCCGATCCTTCCACCGCCGATCCCTCCACCGCTGCGGGCGCCGCGCTGATCGGTCCTGTCCCAGCCCCCGGGCTCCACGTGATGAGCTGGAACATCCGGCGTCGGACCTTCGCGCTGACTCCGCGCCGGGCAGATCGCTGGCAGCGCCGCGCCCCCGGGCTGCGCAGCCTCTTGCAGGCCGAACGCCCGACGCTCCTCGGCGTCCAGGAGGCCCTGCCGGATCAGGCCAGATTCGTCGCGGAGGCACTGGGTGGCGCCTATGAGCATGTTGGGCACGGACGCGGCCGGCATGCCACGGGTGAGGCCTCGCCGATCTACTACGACTCAGACCGCCTCGAACTGATCGACTGGGAACAGCGCGCGCTCTCGGACACCCCGCACCACCTCGGCTCCCGATCCTGGGGCAACCTCATCCCGCGAAGCCTGGTCGCAGCGACCTTCCGCGACCGGATGACCACCAGGACCTTCCGGACGCTGAACACCCACCTGGACCACCTCTCCCACCGCTCTCGGCTGCGTGCCGCCCAGAGCATCCGAGACCTGGTGACCGCCAGCCGGCTGCCGGCGGTCTTCCTGGCCGACCTGAACGCTCGGCCAGGCAGCGCCCCCGTGAAGCGGCTGCTGCAGGACGGCGGCCTTGCTGACACCTGGGCGGCCGCCGCGCAGAGGGACAGCCAGGAATGGGGGACCTTCGCCGACTACCGGACCCCGCGCGTGGGCCGGCCCCGGATCGACTGGATCATGGCCTCACCCGAGGTGGACGTGGCCCGCGCCGCGATCAATCCCGCGCGGCACCGCGGCGGATGGCCCTCGGATCACCTGCCTGTCCAGGCCGTGCTGCACCTTCCGCAGGAGGGCGAGGCCGGGTGATCGAAAACTTCCTGCGTCCTCCGCGGAGCCCCACCGAGTTCGCCGCAGATAGTCTCCGCGGCCTCGGCGTCCTGGGCGTGGTGCTGGCCGCGATGTTCTTCGAGCCCACCGACGTCGGCATCCTCGCCTTCGCCCTGCCAGGACTCTTCGCGCCACGTTTCCTGGCCTTCCCGGCGGCAGCAGACCTCGTCGTCTCGGCGACCCTTCTGGTCGCGGCCTGGAGCAACGTCTTCGATCTCTACACGCTGATCCCGAACTGGGACCTGATGGTGCACTTCTTCTGCACCGCGGTGCTGGCCGCCGGGCTCTATATCGTGCTGCTGCGCTCGCAGATGGTGGCTGACCCGCGCGCGAGCCCGCTCGCCGCCAGGGTCGGTGTCCTGCTCACCACCACGCTCGGCCTGGCGCTGAGTGCGGTGTGGGAGATGGTGGAGTGGCTCGGCTTCACCTTCATCACCCCAGACATCTCCGTGACCTACACCGACACCATCGGGGATATGGCCGCCGGTGGGATCGGATCGGTGGTGGCCTGCGTCGTCGTGGTGCTGCACCTGCTCTCCGACCAGACCCGCCGCCGGTCCGTGTCAGACGCTCCGCCTAGACTGACCTCCAGGCCACAGGATGGAGACTCATGGACACCGACGTCATAGTCATCGGCGCAGGACTCGCCGGACTGCAGTGCGCTCGTCGGCTGCAGCGCAACGGACAGAGAGTGACCGTGCTCGAAGCCTCAGACGCCGTGGGCGGACGAGTGCGCACCGACCTGATCGACGGCTTCCGCTGCGACCGCGGATTCCAGGTGCTGAACCCGGCGTACCCGGCGGTGCAGGACTGGATCGACGTCGACGCGCTCGGCCTGCAGCAGTTCGGCGTCGGGGCGGTGATCCGGACCGCCACGAAGACCACCACGTTGGCGCACCCGCTGCGGCACCCGCAGCACGCCGTGGCCACCCTGGGCAGCAGGCACACCCCGGTCTCGGATCTGCTGGCCTTCGCCCGCTGGCTCGCCCCGACCCTGCGACAGCCTGCCACCGGTCCGCGTCCGGCGCAGGACGCCACCCTGCACGAGTCTTTTGAGGCCGCCGGGCTCACCGGACCGCTGCGCCGGGACGTGCTCGACACGTTCTTGGCCGGGGTCCTGGCCGACAGCACCGGGCAGAGCTCGGCGAACTACGTCCGCCTGCTGGTCCGCTGGTTTGCCCTCGGCGCCCCCGGTCTGCCGCGCGAGGGCATGCAGGCGCTTCCCGAACAGCTGGCCAGCTGGCTGCTGGAGCCGGTGCGGCTGAACACGCCGGCCCGGGACCTGCGGCACACCGCCGACGGGGTCCAGGTCAGCACCGAGGCCGGGACGCTGCGGGCACGCGCCGCCGTCCTCGCCGTCGGACCCCAGGACCTCTCCGAGCTCACCGATCAGCCGGCCCTGCCCACCCACGGCCTGACCACCTGGTGGTTCCGCGCCCCGGAGCTTCCCCAGGCCGGACCGTTCCTGATGCTCGACGCCACGCGGCGCGGCGGAGGCCCTGCCGGCCCGATCTGGAACACCGCGGTGATCTCCCAGGCCGCCCCCTCCTACGCTCCGGAGGGTCAGCACCTGATACAGGCCACGACCTTGCTCGACCGGCCCGACGGGCTCGCCGAGGAGGCCACAGTGCGCCGGGACCTGGAACGGCTGTACCAGAGCTCCACCGCGGACTGGGAGCTGTTGACCCATCACATCGTGGAGCACACGCTCCCGGTGCAACACCCGCCGCTTCGCGAGGCCAGCCCGCAGCGCGTGGGCGAGCGGGTGCTCATCGCCGGGGACCACCGAGACCACGGCTCGATCCAGGGCGCGCTGACCTCCGGGGACCAGGCCGGGCAGTCGGTGACCCGCCTGCTCGCCGGCTGAGCCCATGACGAGCTCCCCGGCCCTGCGACTGGTGCTGCCGCATCAGCTCTTCGAGGAACACCTCGACGCCGACCCTGACACGGTGTTCGTGCTGATCGAACATGACCTGATGTTCCGGCAGTACTCCTTCCACGCGCAGAAGCTGGTGCTGCACTGCGCCTCGATGGACCGTTTCGCGCGGCGGCTGCGAGCCCGCGGCCATCAGGTGAAGGTGCTGCGCAGCCATGCCGAGCGCAGCTCCCACACGCAGCTGGTGGAACTGATCCAGGAGCTGGCCCCGGAACAGATGAGCGTCTATGACCTGGTCGATGACTGGCTGGAACAGGATCTGCGCGCCGCCCTGGAAGAGGGCGGCTGCTGGCTGCGCAGCCAGGACGTGCTGGAGACCCCGAACTTCCTGACCAGCCGCACGCAGGTCGATGACTGGTTCGCAGCACACCCCGCTCGGATGCATGACTTCTACGTCTGGCAGCGCCGCCGGTTCAAGCTGCTGCTCGACTCCGAGGGAGAACCGGTCGGTGGGAAGTGGTCCTTCGACGCGGAGAACCGCAAGAAGCTCCCGCGCGGGTACACCCCACCCCGCGTGGGGCGTTTCGCGGACCACCCGATCCTGCAGCGTGAGTCGATGTTCGATCTGGACGCGCTGACCGGTGAGGACGGTGCACCCCAGGACAGCCCGGTCGAGGAGGGCGGAAGTGACGTCGAGCGCGCCATCGCCTGGGTGCGTGAGGAGTTTCCCGATGCCCCGGGAGATCCGGGACTGTTCGCCTGGCCCACCAGCGCGCAGGAGGCACGAGAGCACCTGCGCGAGTTCGTCCAGCAGCGGCTGAACGATTTCGGCCCCTACGAGGATGCGATCTCCGCCGAGCACCCGTTCATCGCCCACGGACTGCTGACTCCGGCGCTGAACATCGGACTGCTGGATCCCCGCGAGGTGGTGGATGCGGTGTTGGAGGCCGCCGATGAGTCCACGCCGCTGGCCTCTGTGGAGGGATTCATCCGGCAGGTCATCGGCTGGCGGGAATACATGCGCGCGACCTACCGCACCCGGGGCCGGCAGCTGCGCAGCGCCAATCGGCTCGAGCACCGCAACGCGCTGGGGGCGGGCTGGTGGGACGCGTCCACCGGCCTGGCCCCGGTGGACCTGGTGATCTCCCGCGTGCTTGCCACCGGATATGCCCATCACATTGAACGCCTGATGGTGCTGGGCAACGCGATGTCGCTGCTGAGGATCCACCCGGACGCGGTCTACGAGTGGTTCATGGAGCTCTTCATCGACGCCTACGACTGGGTGATGGTCCCCAATGTCTACGCGATGAGTCAGTTCGCGGCCGGGGAGGCGATCACCACCAAGCCCTACGTCTCGGGCAGCAACTACCTGCGCAAGATGTCCGATCTCCCGCCGGGGGACTGGGCCGATGCCTGGGACGGTCTCTATTGGACGTTCATCCGGGATCATCGCGAGGTCTTCGAGGCCAACCCGCGCGCCCGGATGGTGGTCTCGCTGTTGGAGAAGATGGACCAGGAGAAGCGACGGGCGCATCACGATCAGGCTCAGCGACTGCTGGCACCCGGGAAGGCCAGCCGGCTGCTGCGCTCACCGGGGTGACCCCGGGTCAGCTGCGGTTCGGGGAGGCCTCAGCGGGCGGTGTTGTGTCTTCCTGCTCCAGGGCGGCGCTCCAGCTGCCGTAGGTGTTGCGGATGCTGGCGCCCGAGGGCAGGTCGGTGCGTCCTTGCTGCTGCTGGAGCTTCCGCCAGTCCACGTAGCTCTGGTAGCTGGTGGTGAAACCCGCACCGGCGCCCTGAGCCGTGAAGTCGCGCAGCGCCGTCCGGAACTGCTCGTGGGAGAACCTCGCCGTCCCGAACCCGGAGGGTCTGGCTCGGCTCGAGGCCGCCAGGCCCACGTTCTGCAGTGCGGCACTCCAGGAGCCGGACGCGCGCTTGAGGATGGTGCTGGTGCCGACGGGCCAGACATTTCTTCCCCGGCCCGGTGCCGCTGTCTGGGCGGTGAGGAACTGGCTGCGCAGCTCTTGGTACCTCTGTGCAGACAGGCTCAGCGACGGGTCGCGGGTCACCGCATCGCGACCGGCGCGCACAGCTTCGAGCGCCTCCGGTGCGCCGCCTGCTGCACCTTGGTCCTGCAACATCTTGGTGACCGTCTCCCGGAGCTCCTCGGTGAGCTCGGGGGACTCGGAGTCAGGGGTCCGCCCGACCCCGATGGCGAAGAACAGGCTGGCGATGATGGCGTTCTCGCTCACCGGTGGTGCAGCCATGCGGGTCACCCTCCCTTCTTTGCAGTTCTGCCGAGGCCGTCAGCAGCGGGCTTCGGCGTTTCGGCCCTGCGCGGAGTCTATAGGCTGTCCCGATGGTCGAATTGGACGCGCTGAGCTGGGTGCTGCTCGGGGCTGGGGCGCTGGTGGTGGGGCTCTCCAAGACGGCGCTGCCCGGCGGTGGCACGCTCGCCGTCGTCCTGTTCGCCATGGCCCTGCCGGCGCGCGAGTCCACCGCGGCGCTGCTGGTGCTGCTGATCGTCGGGGACCTCTTCGCGATCTCGATGTACCGCAAGACCGTGGACTGGGTGCTCCTGCGCAGGCTGATCTCACCGGTGCTGCTCGGCGTGGCCGTGGGCACGGTGTTCCTCGGTGTCGCCTCCGACGCCGCGGTGCGTCGAGTGATCGGCGCGATCCTGCTGGGACTGCTGGTCTTCACGCTGCTCCGACGACGCCGGGATAAGCCGAAACAGGGTGGGCGCGGGGAACAGTGGAGGCAGCAGGGGCAGCGGGAACAGGCGAGGAGCCACCGCGGCGGGTCCCGCGCGGCGGCCTTCGGCTACGGCTGGCTCGGCGGCTTCACCACCATGGTGGCCAACGCCGGGGGACCGGTGATGAGCATGTATCTGCTGGCGAAGCGTCTGGAGGTCAAGACCTTCCTGGGCACCGCGGCCTTCTTCTTCTTCGCGGTGAACCTGGTGAAGGTCCCGTTCCAGATCGGGCTCGGGCTGTTGAACACCCAGATCCTCAGCGTGGTCCTGGTGCTGGTGCCCCTGGTCGTGGTCGCCGCGTTCCTCGGCCGCTGGATCGCGGGACGGATCTCCCAGACGGTGTTCGAACGTCTGGTCCTGGGGCTCACCGCCGTCGGCGCTGTGAACCTGCTGCTCTGACCTGGGGCGATTCTGTGGGGCTGAACAGGCCCTGGAAGGTTGTGTTTGTCGACGATCTGGGCTCCCGGTAGGTTGCGGGAATGCATCTTTCCCGTCGCACTATGATCACCGCCGCCGCCACCGGCGCTGCGGCCGCAGGTGTCACCCTCGTCTCCGCGCTGCCCGCCTCGGCGTCTCCGCGTCGGTTCCGCACCCGACCAAGTCCGCGCATGCGGCGTCGGCCCACCGAGTATGACCGGACGCGCAAGCAGCAGAATCCCGCGAACAACCTCGGCTGCCCGCTGGGGAGGGGATTCTGATCGCCGTCCCCCCGATGATCGGAGCCCGGAAGGTTCTGGGCCACTCCGACCTCGCCGTCTCGGGTCTGTGCCTGGGCACCAACACGTTCGGCTGGACCAGCGATCGGGAGACCTCGTTCGCGGTGCTCGACGCCTACGTCGCCGCCGGCGGCAATTTCCTCGACACCGCGGACAGCTACTCGGCCTGGGTCGAGGGCAATCGCGGCGGCGAATCCGAGACGATCCTGGGTGAATGGCTGGCCACGCGCGGCCAACGGGACGACGTCGTCCTCGCGACCAAGGTCAGCCAGCACCCGGAGTTCAAGGGGCTGGCCCCGAAGACCGTGGCCGCCGCCGCCGAGGCCTCGCTGCGACGCCTTGGGACCGATCACATAGACCTCTACTACGCGCACTTCGACGACGAGCAGACTCCGCTGGAGGAGACCGTCGGCGCCTTCGAGGAGCTGCGCGCCACAGGCAAGATCCGCGCCGTGGGGCTCTCGAACTACACGCCTGAGCGGATCGGTGCCTGGTTCGAGATCGCTCGGCGCACCGGGGCGAGCCTGCCGGTGGCGCTGCAGCCGCACTATAACCTTGTGCACCGCCGTGATTTCGAGGCCGGCAGGCGCGCCGTGGCGCAGCAGGAAGGCCTTGCCGTGATGCCGTACTTCGCCCTGGCTTCAGGCTTCCTGGCGGGGAAGTATCGCCGCCGGGAGGATCTCGACGGGGCGGCTCGAGCCGGAATGGCCGGGAAGTACCTCTCGGAGTCCGGCGTACGGGTCCTGGACACCCTGGATGAGATCGCCCAGCGGCTCGAGGTCGAGATGTCCACCGTGGCGCTGGCCTGGCTGCGGACCCGCCCGCAGGTCCTGGCCCCGATCGCGAGTGCCCGCACCCCGGGACAGCTGCCGGCTCTGCTCGCCGGAGCTCAGCTTGAACTGTCCGCGCAGGACGCGGACGCGCTCACCGCCGTTTCACACGATATGGAGAACTGACCCGTGACGCAGAACGTGATCTGGAAGACCTCCCCGAACCGCACCGTGGGCCGGGGCGGCGTGGCGGTGGACCGCATCGTCATCCACTACATCGTGGGCAACCTGGCAGCCTGCGACGCGACCTTCCTGAACCCAGACTCCCAGGTCAGCGCGCACTACGGGATCGGTGAAGGGCGGATCCATCAGTATGTGAGCGTGCACAACACCGCCTGGCACTCCGGGAACTTCGGCTTCAACCAGCGCAGCATCGGCATCGAGCACTCCGCGACCCCCGAGCGGCCGCCGACGACGCAGACGCTGAACATGTCCATCGCCCGCTGCCTGACGCTGTGCCGCCAGTTCAACCTGAACCCGCTCACCGCCATCGTCCCGCACGATTCAGTGGTCCCCACCGCCTGCCCGGGCGCCGTGGACTGGGAGTACATCCGGGACCGCACCGCCGCCCAGATGTGACCGACGCCGGGCGTTCAGCCGGTGAAGGTGTCCGGGTGACCGCCTCGGCGGCCGTCCTCGCCCTGGTCCAAGGTGGCGATGGCGGCCATATCCTGCTCGCTGAGGACGAAGCCGTAGATATCCCGGTTCGACGCGATCCGCTCCGGGCTGCTGCTCTTCGGGATCGCGACCACGCCGCGCTGCAGGTGCCAGCGCAGCATCACCTGCGCCGGGGTGACCCCGAGTCGCTGCGCGATCTCGGTGAGCACCGGATCGGCGAACTGATCCGTGCGGGCCAGCGGGCTCCAAGCCTGCACCACGATCCCGCGCTCCTGGCAGAACCGACGGATCTCCTCGTTGGGGAAGTAGGGGTGCATCTCGATCTGGTTCACCGCCGGTGTGACACCGGTGGCCTCGATCAGACGCTCAAGCTGAGCCGGCTGGAAGTTCGAGACCCCGACGGCGCGGGCCCGTCCGTCCTCGAGAAGCTCCAGCATGGCCGACCAGGTGTCCGCATAGTCGATGTCCAGCATCGGCATAGGCCAGTGCATCAGGAACAGGTCCACATACTCGAAGCCCAGGGTCTCCAATGACTCGGCAAAGGTCTCGCGGACGGCCTCGGGGTCATGGTTGCCGTTGTTCAGCTTCGTGGTGACGAAGACCTCCGCGCGCTCGACCCCGGAGCGCCTGACCGCCTCGCCGACCTCGGCCTCATTGCCGTACATCTGCGCGGTGTCGAGCAGCCGGTAACCAGCATGCAGCGCGGCCACCATCGCGTCCGGGGTGGCCTTGCCGGTGCCGAAACCGATCTCCGGCATCTGGATTCCTGAGTTGAGCGTGATCATGCCCAGAGCCTACGCGTGCCGACGAGGCTGCTCACCTCTTGCGCTGTGATCGCTCGGATCCTGATCGGTTCTGGACAGAGCCGGCGAGGAATAGAAACCGTTCACCAGGCGGTTGCCATGATCATGCGTGCAATGAGCTATGCCGAATACGGCGACCCCCAGACCCTCGAACTGACCGACCTCCCGCTGCCGAAGGTGGCACCAGGAGCTGTCCTGATCAAGATTGAACGCGCCTCGGTGAACCCGGTGGACTGGAAGCTGATGTCCGGCGGGCTTGATCAGCTTATGGACGTGGTCTTCCCGGTGATCCCGGGATGGGACGTCTCCGGCGTCGTTGAGGCCATCGGGCCCGACGTGCCGGAGTTCTCCGTCGGTGACCGGGTCGCTTCCTACGCCCGCAAGGACTTCATCCACGGCGGCACCTACGCCGAGTACGTCTCGGTGCCTGCGGCCTCCGTGGCCCGCATTCCGGAGGGTGTCGACTTCGACTCCGCCGCCGGACTGCCGCTGGCCGGACTGACCGCGCTGCGCTCGCTGGAGACCCTGGAGCTCACCGCCGAGGACACGCTGCTGATCCACGCCGCCTCCGGCGGGGTGGGCCACCTGGCCGCGCAGCTCGCCGTGGAGCGTGGGGCGACCGTGCTGGGCACCGCCTCCGAGCGCAACCACGCGAAGCTGCGCGAGATCGGGGTGACCCCGCTGACCTACGGCGAAGGCCTGACCGATCGGGTCCGCGAGGCCGCGCCCCAGGGCGTGACCGCCGTGGCGGACTTCGTCGGCGAGGTGCTTCAGGACACGCTGGCAGTGCTCACCGAGGGCGGCCGGCACATCTCCGTGGCGGATCCCTCCGTCGAAGACCACGGCGGGCACTGGATCTGGGTCCGCCCCGACGGAGATCGGCTGAGCACACTGCTGGAGAAGGTCGCCGCAGACACCTTGCGCGTGGCCGTGGACCGGGTCTTCCCGCTGGCAGAGTCGGCCGCCGCCATGAAGGCCAACCAGTCAGGGGCCAACGGCAAGATCCTCATCGATACCACCCGCTGAACAGCCGCGGGTCGGCGCGGGCCTCGAGCTGCGCGCCGACCTGCAGCCTGCGCGATAACCTGATCACGTGAGGTCTCATCCCAGGGGGAGAGGACCAACCGGTTCTTCTGTGAGACCAGCTCTGGTCTACCACCACAGAGAAGAGTTCCGATGAACGACATCCACATCCCAGGCGCACCACAGGCCGAACCCCCGACGGACGGCCAGCCAGTTCAGCCGCGCAAGCCGCTGCCGCCCAAGCAGGACCAGCGCGCCGCCGCGCCGGTCAGCCCGACCGGCGCCGAGGTGCCCGGCAGCGACACCGGACGCGTCCAGCAGGGCAAGCACCTGACCACCGCGCAGGGCGCCCGCGTCCGCGACACCGACCACTCGCTGAAGGCCGGCAGCCGGGGGCCCACCCTGCTGCAGGACCACCATCTGCGCGAGAAGATCATGCACTTCGATCACGAGCGGATCCCGGAGCGCGTGGTCCACGCCCGCGGCGCCGCCGCCCACGGCGTCTTCGAGTCCTACGGCACCGCCGGTCACCTGACTCAGGCGAAGTTCCTCGCCGAGAAGTCGACCACCCCGGTGTTCACCCGCTTCTCCACCGTGCTGGGCAGCCGCGGCTCCGCCGACACGGTGCGTGACACCCGTGGCTTCTCCACGAAGTTCTACACCGAGGAGGGCAACTACGACCTCGTCGGCAACAACATCCCGGTGTTCTTCATCCAGGACGGGATCAAGTTCCCAGACGTCATCCACGCCGGCAAGCCCCACCCGGACCGGGAGATCCCGCAGGCGCAGAGCGCCCACGACACCTTCTGGGACTTCGTCTCGCTGCACACCGAGGCCCAGCACCACACCATCTGGAACATGTCCGACCGCGGCATCCCGCGTTCGCTGCGCATGATGGAAGGCTTCGGGGTGCACACCTTCCGGCTGATCAATGCCGAAGGTGAATCCTCGCTGGTGAAGTTCCACTGGAAGCCCAAGCTCGGCGTGCACTCGATCACCTGGGAAGAGGCGCTGATGACCAACGGCGTGGACCCGGACTTCCACCGCCGGGACCTCGCTGACGCCATCGAGGCCGGCGCCTTCCCCGAATGGGAGCTCGGTGTGCAGGTCTTTCCGGACACCGAGGACCAGATGTTCGAAGGCATCGACCTGCTGGATCCCACCAAGTTCATCCCCGAGGAGCTCGCCGAGGTGCAGATGCTCGGGAAGATGACGCTCAACGCGAACCCGCAGAACTACTTCGCCGAGACCGAGCAGGTGGCCTTCCACCCGGGACACCTGGTCCCCGGCATCGAGGTCACCAACGACCCGCTGCTGCAGGCCCGGCTGTTCTCCTACCTGGACACCCAGATCACCCGCCTGGGCGGCCCGAACTTCGCGCAGATCCCGATCAACCGACCCCGCGCGGCGGTCAACGACATGCTCCGCGACGGCTACCACCAGACCGCGGATCACGCCGGAATCGCTCCGTACCACCCGAACTCCTTCGACGGCGGCAACCCGTACCCGGTCAAGGACAGCTCCTCCGAGTCAGAGGCGCCCAGTGCGCTGATCGACTTCCCGGAGCCCGTGGCGCAGAGCGTGAAGCTGCGCGCGAACCCGCAGAGCTTCGATGACCACTACACCCAGGTCACGATGTTCTTCCGCAGCCTCACCCGCACCGAGCAGCTGCACGTGATCCAGGCCTACACCTTCGAGCTGGCCAAGTGCTACGAGCCCACCATCAAGGCGCGCCAGCTGCAGCAGCTGACCCACATCGACGCGGACCTCGCGGCCGGTGTCGCCGAGGGCCTCGGCCTACCGGTGCCCGAGCCGCTGCAGGCCCCGGTGGAGCCAGAGGTGCTCAGCCCCACGCTGTCCCAGATCGGCGGAACCTGGCCGATCGAGGGCCGGCTGGTAGGCGTCGTGGTCGATGAGACCAGTGACATCGACGCGATCCAGAAGATCCGCAAGGCCATCGACGCCCAAGACATGGTGCCGCTGGTGGTCGCGCCCACCGGTGCGCCGCTCTCCGACGGCACCCCGGTCCAGCGGACCTACCTGACCGCACGATCCATCGAGTTCGACGCGATCATCTTCCTCACCGCGACCGCTGCCGGCGCGGCCGGGGCCAGCCCGGAGACTGATCACAAGCTCGGTGACCCCACGGGAGACCCGAAGGTCGATCCGCGGCTGACGCTGATGGCCGCCGAGGCCTACCGCCACGGCAAATCGGTGGTGTTCCCCGAGGGCACACCGCTGCTGAGCGCCAGCGGCGTCTCCGCCACGGCGCCCGGCGTCCTGGTGGGCGCCCCAGAGAAGCTCACGGACGAGCTGTTCACGCTCATGGGTGCCCACCGCGCCTGGGAGCGCTTCGCCTGATCCCAGCAGCACCCGTTCGGCCCCTTCGCGAGACCTCACCGAGGCTTGGCGGAGGGGCCGAGCTGTGCGCCGATCCGGTCCGCCCACCACTGATGGAACTCCGCGATGTGATGCTCGCTGGGGACCAGCGCCCCGCCGTCGTGGTAAGCCCGAGAAGACATCGAGGGCTGAGTCTGCTCGCAGGCCTCGAAGTCCTGCAGGTTGACCCGGTGGAAGAGCTCCACCGACCGTGAGACGTCCATATTCTGCTCCACCACCTCGGGCAGGAACAGCCAGTCGCATTCCACGATCGTCTTAGACGCCGAGACCGGGTACATCCGGTGGAAGATCACGTGATCCGGCACCGTGTTGATGAACACCTGCGGGCGCACCGTGATGGCGTAGTACTTGCGGTCCTGCTCCGGCGCGATGGCCGGCAGCGCCGCGACGCCGGCCGAGCCGTCCACCGTGAAGCCCTGCACCTGCGCGCCGAAGGAGGCGCCGTGGATCTCGTCCTTGGCCTGGGAGGCCCACCCTTCGGCGAACTCCGGGATCACCTCGGTGAGCTCGGGGTGGATGGTCGCGCAGTGATAGCACTCCATGAAGTTCTCGATGATCAGCTTCCAGTTCGCCGCCACCTCGTAGCGCCGGGTCTCACCGACCCGCAACCCCTCGATGTCATAGTTCTCCAGGCTCTGGACCTCACCGAAGCGGGTGGAGACCTCCGCCATCACGGTCTCCTCGAACGACGGCGGGGCGGAGGGGTCCGAGGCCGCGGCACCCGGGGCCGAGCCGCCGGCGCCTGCGGCGGAGTCGCCGGGGGTAGGGGTGACACAGACCCAGATGTAGCCCAGCCATTCGCGCACGTGCACGGTCTTGAGCCCGTATTCGCCGCGATCCACGTCCGGCATCGAGGTCAGGTTCGGGGCGGCGACCAGCTCGCCCTCCAGCGCGTAGGTCCAGGCGTGGTACCCGCACTGCAGGGTCTTGGACCTGCCCTCGGCAGTGGTGCAGACCCGCATGCCGCGGTGCCGGCAGACGTTGAGATACGCCTTGATCCCGGCCTTGCGGGTGCGCACCACGATGATCTCCTCGCGGCCCACGGTGATCGTGCGCCACTGTCCCGGGCTCACCAGGCTCTCCACGCGCAGCACGGCGTTCCACATCTTCTCGAAGATCTCCGCCTGCTCGCTGCTGAAGATGCCTGCGTCGGTATAGGCCGCACCGGCGGGGGTCGGCCTCAGCGAGCTGCCGGTCAGCGGGGTGTCGAGCTGGTCGATGATCATCGGTGCGTCCTTCTTCTGGGGCTCGGGGCTGTGGTGTTCAGGCGGCCAGCGCTGCGGGGCGGATCCGGCGTGCCCGACGCCAGCGCACCACCTCGCGGAGCCGATTCATGCCCAGGATGCCGATCTCGGTGCCCTCGCGCAGGTAGCTCACCAGCAGATCGCCGGCCTCGATGCTTCCCGCCAGCACCTGGACCTCATCGGCGAGGGCGAGCATCCCGGCTGCCTGGATGGTCACATGATGCTGGTCTGACCACAGGTAGGGCTCCTGCATGGGGGAGGGGACACCGCCGAGCATCGCCGAGGTCAGCGCCTGGGCCTGGTCCACGGTCTCCTGCCAGTGCCCCACCGGGCGCAGCCCGGTCCGCTGAGCCGCCCACAGCGCGCAGTCTCCTGCCGCCCAGATCCCAGGAATCCCGGTGAAGCCGGTGTCATCGGTGAGCACCGCCTGAGTCTCGGGGTCCAGGGCGAGCGCGCTGCGGGTCAGCCACGCCGTGGCCGGGACTGCGCCGACGGCGCTGATCACGACATCGGCCTCGATCCTGCGGCCGTCGCTGAGCGTGATGACGTGCTCCGGCGACCCTGGGTGCTCTGCGTGCTCCGGGTGCTCTGCGTGCCCCGCCGGGGTCACGCTCAGCGCGCGGGCGGCACCGAGGAAGCGCACGCCGTGCTGCTCATGCAGCCGGTGCAGCGCCTGAGCCACCGGCTGGCCCAGCCGACGCAGACCCGGCAGCTCCTCCCCGGCGATGACCGTGACGCTGCCCGCCCCGCGGGTGGTGCAGGTCGCGGCGGTCTCCAGGGCCAGGAACGCCCGCCCCCGATCACCGCCAGCCCGGGCGCCCGCCAGCGGGGCGGCTCGCAGCGCGGCGGCATCCTCCACACAGCGGATCGCATGCCCGCCCAGGCGTCGGGCCTCGGCGCCGGTGGCGATGACCACCGCATCGCCCAGGTAGAAGGTGCCCGAGGCGGTCCGGACCCCCAGCGGCTCGGTGGAGAGCCCGACGACCGCATCGGATCTGACCCAGCGCACATCCAGCGGGTCGGCGGGGTCATCGAGGTAGAGGTCGCAGAGATCCGTGGTGCCGCACAGATAGGCCTTGCTCAGGGCCGGGCGGTCATAGGCAGGATGCGCCTCCGCACCGAGGACCGTGATCGGACCGGTATGACCCTGGGTCCGCATCTGACGCGCGGTGTAGTAGCCGGCGAGACCGGCGCCGATGATGAGCAGGTGAGCGTCCGGGGCGAGGCTCATGCGACCTCCACCCCCGGAGGCAGCTGCGGGACTGCCGTGGAGAGCTCCACCAGGACCTCTCCGTCCTGGACGGTGACCTGATGCGCCCGCACGCCCCGCTTGGCCGGGGGCTGATCCACCTCCCCGGTCCTCAGCGAGAAGGTGCTCTCATGCAGCGGGCATTCCACGCGGCAGTTCTCCACCCAGCCCGCCGCGAGGGAGGCGTCTTGATGGGTGCAGGTGTCATCCAGGGCGTGGACGGTGCCCTCCTCGGTGAGGAACACGGCGATCGGTGGACTCACGCTGGTGACCCGCAGCCCTTCACCGGGAACCAGGTCGTTGATGGAACAGGCTCGGAAACTCAATTGCCTTCACCGCCACTCAGGGATACTGTTGCATATAGTGCAACAGCGTTCGTGTTGCACAACAAAAGTATGCAAGAGGTCCCCGAGGGGGCGTCAAGGGGTTTGCCGAAATTGAAGACGAATTCATCCGCACGAAACGAACCGGGGGTTCCGACATGAGCGAAGTCCAATCGGTGGATCGCGCCGCGCAGATCCTGCAGCTGCTCAGCGCAGAATCGCCGCTGAGTGTCAGCGAGATCTCACGCCGGCTGCAGGTTCACCGCTCCACAGCCTCGAGGCTGATGGCCACCCTGGAGACCCATGACCTGGTCGAACAGGAGGGTCAGCGGGGTGCGTACCGGCTCGGGTTCGGGCTGCTGCGTCTGGCCAGTGCGGTGACCGCTCGGGTGGATCTCTCCCGTGATGCCCAGGCATGCTGTGACGCCGCCGCAGCCTCGCTGAACGAGACGGTCAACGTCGCGATCCTGGATGCCGGATATGCGGTGACCATCACGCAGACGGTGGGCCAGCGGATGGTCGGCGTCGCCCGGCAATACGTCGGTCAGCGCGCGCCGCTGCATGCCACCTCCACCGGCAAGGTGCTGCTCGCCTGCTCTCCCGCAGCCGAGCAGGAGCAGGTGCTGGCCGCACCCCTGGAGGCCTTCACAGCCTCCACCATCACCTCACCCGAGGTGCTCGCCGCCGAGCTCGCGGCGGTGCGTGCGCGCGGCTGGGCCTCCGCGGTGGCCGAGTGGGAGGAGGGCATCAATGCCCTGGCGGTGCCGGTGCGCGGACCGCAGGGTGCCGTGGTGGCGGCCTTCTCCACCACTGCGCCGGCCTTCCGACTCCCGGAGTCCGCCTTCGCCGAGCATGTCCAGATGCTGCGCGAGGCCGCCGGGCAGCTGGAGTCCCGCCTGGGATACCTGCCCGGACCGCGAGAGTCTGGCGGCTGACCGGGTCCACGGGACTCGTGTCCAACGGGTCAATTTCGACCAGGCTCTTGTCCCGTTCCCCAAGTCAACCTAGGCTGGTGCGTAATACACAGTAGTAGTGCGTATTAAGCAACACTTGCCAGATGTCGGCAGAACCGTTGGGCGGACGAGGGAGCACAGGATGGCGCAGCACTCCAAGGGTCCGCGGGTGGTGATCGTGGGCCTCGGGGTGGTCGGGGCCGCGGTGGCCGATGAGCTGGTGCTGCGCGGCTGGACCGATGTCAGCGTCGTGGAACAGGGCCCGCTGTTCGAGACCGGCGGCTCCAGCTCGCACGCGCCGGGATTCGTCTTCCAGACCTCCCCGAACCGGGCGATGACGCAGCTGGCGCAGCGCACCCTGGACAAGCTCGACGGCCTGGACGTGAACGGGGAGTGGGTCTCCAAGCGGGTCGGCGGCATCGAGCTGGCCAGCACCGAGGCGCGACTGCACGAGCTGCGCCGTCGACTGGGCCTCGCGCAGGCCTGGGGAGTGCCGGCCGAGCTGATCTCCCCGGAGCAGATCGCTGCGCTGTGGCCCGGGCTGGACACCAGCTCTCTGCTCGGCGGGCTGCACACCCCGACCGATGCGGTGGTCAAGGGTGTCCGGGCGGTGGAGTTCCAGGCCCGCAGAGCCCAGGCCGGGGGAGCCAGGCTGCTGCCCTGGACTCGGGTGAGCGCGGTGCACACGACCGGCTCCAAGGTGA
This sequence comes from Nesterenkonia sp. AN1, assembly GCF_000582475.1. NCBI lineage: Bacteria > Bacillati > Actinomycetota > Actinomycetes > Micrococcales > Micrococcaceae > Nesterenkonia > Nesterenkonia sp. AN1. The sequence goes on along the minus strand of NZ_JEMO01000023.1, from coordinate 8,043 downwards.
CCGGCGTCGAGATCCGCCCCGTCGAGGCGCATGGCACCGGACCGGGCGCGACCCAGATCCTGCCCGCAGACATCGTCCTGCTCTGCACCGGGCTCTGGGGACCGGGGATGGCGCGCGACCAGCTGGGGATCGCGCTGCCGATGCTGCCAGTGGAGCACGGATTCGGGTTCAGCCTGCCGAGCTCCACCGGGGTCGATGCGGCCACCGAGGTGGTGAAGCCGATGCTGCGGCACCAGGACTTCGCGATGTATCTGCGCGAGTGGGGGGATCGGATCGCCGTGGGCGCCTACGAACATCGTCCGCTCCCGGTGGCCCCGGAACAGATCGCCGGCGCAGAGGATTTCGCCCGCACCGGGATCCATCCGGCCGTGCACCCCTTCACCGCCGAGGACTTCGCCCCCACCTGGGCCGAGGCGCAGCGGCTGCTGCCCGGCCTGGTCGGCAGCGGGGAGGGCCTGGCGGGGCTGGACACCGCGCGCAGCTTCAACGGGATCTTCTCCTTCACCCCCGACGGCGGGCCGCTGCTGGGCCCCGTGCCGGGCACCGCAGGACTGTGGATGGCCCAATCGGTCTGGGTCACCCAGTCCGCTGGAGTGGCGCAGGTGATGGCGGACTGGATGACCACCGGAGACCCCGGCATCGACACCCACTCTCTGGACCTGAGCCGCTTCGACCCCGCGGTGGTCTCGTCCAGGTGGGCCCGCGAGCAGGGCGAGGAGTCCTACGACGAGGTCTACGACGTGATCCATCCCAAGGCCAGCACGCTGAAGATGAGGGGATTGCGCAGCTCCGCGTTCCACTCCCGGCATCGGGACCTCGGCGCGGTCTTCGAGTCCGCCGCAGGCTGGGAGCGGCCGCTCTGGTTCGAGTCCAACCAGTCCCTGGGCGAGGCGCACCTGGGTGACCAGCCGCTGTCTGACCGGGACGCCTGGAGCGCGAGGCACTGGAGCCCGATCGTCGCCCGAGAGGCGCGGCACCTGCGCGAGCACGTCGGGCTGGTGGACATGTCCTCGCTGCCGCGGCTGCAGCTGCACAGCGCAGGGCCCAGCACCGACGACGACGCCGCAGCTCATTCCGCGGCGCATCCCGATACGCACGGCGCCACCGGTTTCCTGCTGGACCTGCATGCCCGCGGTCTGCTCAGCCGGAGACCGAGCAAGGCCGTCGGCGGCATCGTCTACGCGCTGCTGCTCGATGAGGGCGGCGGGGTGCTCTCCGACATCACCCTGGCGCGCACCGGGCCGCAGAGCTACCACCTGGGCATCAACGGTCCGCTGGACACCGCCTGGCTGCAGGCCCGGATCGCCGAACACCACTCGGCCACCGAGGATGGCGTGCAGCTGACCGACGCGACCACCGGCGCCTGCGGGCTGGGCCTGTGGGGACCGCAGGCCCGCACCGTGCTGCAGAGCCTCGTCGAGGAGGACCTCGCCGATGAAGACTTCAAGTTCTACCGCGCCCGGCAGCTGCGAGTGGCCGGCGTCCCGGTGCTCGCGCTGCGGCTGAGCTACGTCGGGGAGCTCGGCTGGGAGCTCTACGCCCCGGCGGAGTTCGGCGGATTCCTCTGGGACGCGCTGAACCAGGCTGGTCAGGCCCAGCAGATCCGACCGGTGGGACGCCGGGCCTTCGAGAGTCTGCGGCTGGAGAAGGGCTTCCGGCTCTGGGGGGTCGACATGACCCGCGAGCACACGCCGCTCGAGGCCGGGGTGGCCTTCGCCGTCGCAGGGGAGGCCGCCGAGAAGCTCGCCGCGCTGGGCAGGACCGAGTCCGGGGCCCCCGAACCCGGGGCAACCGCGTCCGGCACGGTGGTGCCGCGGCGTCGTCTGCAGTGCCTGGTGCTCCAGGACCCGGCACGCGTAGTCCTCGGGCACGAGCCGGTCTTCGCCCCCGACGGCGCCGAGCCGCTGGGCTACGTCACCAGCGCGGACCAGGGATATACGGTGGGGGAGTCCATCGCCTACGCCTGGTTGGAGGGCGGGGCGCACAGCATCGGGGATCCGGTGGAGATCGAGTACTTCGGTGAACGGCTGGCCGCCGTCCTCGCCGCGGAACCGCGCTTCGACCCCCGCGGCACCAGAATGAGGGGATGAGCATGTCGGGATCGCACTCCTATGACGTGATCGTGATCGGACTCGGATCCATGGGTGGTGCGGCGGCGAACGCGCTCGCCGAACGCGGAGCCAACGTCTTGGGACTGGAGACCTATCGACCGGGACATGACCAGGGCTCCGCTCACGGCGGGAGCAGGATCATCCGGCAGTCCTATTTCGAGGACTCCGCCTATGTGCCGCTGCTCTTCAGCTCCTACGCCGGGTTCCGCAAGCTCGAGGAGGAGTCCGGCCGTGACCTGATGCGGCTCTGCGGCGGCATCTACATCGGGCACCCGGAGTCCAAGACCTTTGCCGGCTCCCATGCGGCGGCCCTGGAGCACGGACTCGAACACGAGGTGCTCACCGCCGCGCAGATCCGGAAACGCTTCCCCACCATGGACCCGCAGGATGAGGCCATGGGCCTCTATGAGGCCAACGCCGGCTATGTGCGTCCGGAGGAGACGGTGCGCGCCAACGCCGAGGTCGCCGCGCGCAAGGGCGCCGAGCTGCACTTCGAGGAGCAGGTGCGCTGGTGGTCTGCCAACGGCGACGGGGTGACCGTGCGCACCGACGCGGGGAACTACCGGGCAGCCCGGCTGGTGATCACCCCCGGTGCCTGGGCACCGGAGCTGCTCGCGGGGATGCGGCTTCCGCTCAGCGTGGAGCGGATGGTCTTCCACTGGTTCGCCCCGGACTTCGACGCGGTCCCCTACCCGGCCTGGAACCAGGAGCATCACCCGGTCTACGTGGAGCAGACCTGCGAGAATCTTCAGATCTACGGGTTCCCGATGACCGACGGGCCGCAGGGAGGCTTCAAGCTCGGCTTCTTCCGCGAAGGCATCCCGACCACTGCGAACACCATCGATCGCAGCATCCAGCCGGCGGAGAATGCGCGCATGCAGGCCCGCGCGCGGGAGCTCTTCCCGCACCTCAGTGGCGAGCTGGTCCAGGCCAAGACCTGTCTGTACACGGTGACACCGGATGAACACTTCGTCATCGGGCTGCACCCGGAGCACCCGCAGGTCTCGGTGGCCTGCGGCTTCTCCGGCCACGGCTTCAAGTTCGTGCCGGTGGTCGGGGAGATCCTGGCCGATCTGGCGCTGAAAGGGGACACCGCGCACCCCATCGAGCTCTTCGACCCGCAGCGCAGTAGTCTGCAGGGATGAGGACCATCGACCTGCCTGCCGCCGAACTCTCCGCCTCTCAACTGGTGCTGGGACTGATGCGGATCGCAGACAAGACCGACCAGCAGATCCGGGAGCTCTACGACCGTGCCCGAGCGGCAGGGGTGGACTTCCTCGACCACGCCGACATCTACGGCGGCGCCCCGCACACCTGCGAACGGCGCTTCGCCGAGGCTGTGAAGCTCACCGGCGCCGAGCGCGAGGAGGTGCTGATCCAGTCCAAGGTCGGCATCGTGACGGACGGGCCCTTCTACGACTTCTCCTATGAGCACATCGTCACCGAGGTGGAGGAATCGCTGCGGGCGCTGCAGACCGACCACCTCGACATCCTGCTCCTGCACCGTCCCGACCCGCTGGTGGAGCCCGCGGAGGTCGCCCGCGCCTTCGATGAGCTCCAGGCCGCCGGGAAGGTCCGCCACTTCGGGGTCTCCAACCACACCGTGGGCCAGATCGAGCTGCTGCGCACCGCGGTGACCCAGCCGCTGGTGGTGAACCAGATGCAGCTCTCCCTGGTCCATGCGCCGATCCTCACCGAGGGCGCGCAGGCCAATACCCTCGGTGGCACCGGGACGGTCACACCCGCCGGCGCCGACATCGTCGAGTACTGCCGCCGGCACGCGATCACGCTTCAGGCCTGGTCGCCGTATCAGTCACCCAGCGGCGTCTTCCTGGATAACCCGGACTACCCCGAGCTCAATGCGGTGCTGGCCCGACTGGCGCAGCGCCACGGGGTCACCCCCACCGGCATCGCCACCGCCTGGCTGACCCGGCACCCCGCCGATATCCAGGTGGTGCTGGGCACCACCCAGGCGCCCGGGTGGAAGAGGCCGCAGCGGGATCTGAGGTCAGGCTCTCGCGTCGTGAATGGTACGAGCTGCTGGTCGCCGCCGGGCACAGGCTTCCCTGACCCACCTGCGACAAGGAGTCCGCCGCCCTGAGCCCAGCCTTCCGGAATAGGGCGGGTGGCAGCTCAGGCGCGGTAGCGTCCGGGGCGGTGGTTCAGCGCCAGGACCAGGTTCAGCAGCACCGCGCCGAGCGCGGAGTAGAGCACGTTGAGCGGGGCGACGACGGTGAGCGCCAGCAGGATCACCACCACGTCCAGGCTCATCTGTACATACCCGGCGCGCAGCCCCAGCCGCTCCTGGGCGATGAGTGCCACGATGTTGAACCCGCCCAGGCTCGCGCCATGGCGGAAGATCGCGAGCAGGCCCAAGCCGATCAAGATGTTGCCCGCCGGCACCCCGTAGAGCGGGTTGAGCTCGTCCAGGCCCAGCATCGGTTCATGCAGCAGCGCATAGCCCGAGACGATCGCGACTGCGGCGACGGTCTTCAGGGTGAAGCCCCACCCCTTCTTCCAGATGGCCAGTGCGAAGAAGGGTACGTTCACCAGCAGGAACAGCCAGGAGAAGTTCAACGGCGTGGCGTAGGTCAACAGCAGCGCCAATCCGGCGGTGCCTCCGGTCACGGCCTCAGACTGCTGGAGCACGTAGAGGCCCAGCGAGGCGAGGAAGGTGCCGATCAGGACGCCGAAGACATCCTCGGCCGGGGAATGTGGGATGGTGCTGTCCTCTGGCCAAGGAGGAACGTTCTGGGATCCGGACATGAGCGTCAGCCTATAGCCGCTCCCATGCGGTCCTGCGCGCAAGAGCGCGGGAAGTGAGCACCATCACGGCGGCTCAGGGGCATCGGATGGGATTCATCTGTAGACGCCGTCCAGCTGCGGCGGCGTAAGCTGAGGATTCCAGACTTCAACGGCGAATCGAGGACATCCCCATGGATGCTGTGACACCTGCCCATGCGGCTCAGTACGGCGAGAATGGCGCAGAGGATCTCTCCTATGACCCCGAGTTCTGCGGACGTGTGGTCTGCGCGCGCGAGGTCATCGCCGCGCTGCCCGCGGTGGTCTTCGAGTTCCTCGCCGACCCGGCCCTGCAGGTCGAGTTCGACGGAAACGACAATCTCGCCCAGGCCGAGGCCGGTCAGCGGGTGCACGACGTCGGCGACGTCTTCCGCATGGAGCTCACCAACGGCAAGGTGCGCGAGAACCATGTGGTGGAGTTCTCAGAGGGCCAGCTCATCGCCTGGAAGCCCTCCACCATCGGAGAGGCGCCGGCCGGTCACCTGTGGCGCTGGTCCCTGGCGTCCACCGAGGACGGAGGCACCGAGGTCACGCACACCTACGACTGGTCCCAGCTCCATGACGAGTCGCGCCTCGCGCGGGCGAAGTCCACCAGCTCCGCAATGCTGGCCCGCTCCATTGCGCGCCTGAAGGCAGTGGTGGAGACCTCCGCCTAAGCTTGGGCTCCATGGAGAGCCAGACCGTCCCGCAGTTCACCGCCGCCGCGCAGTTCACCAAGACCGTGGTCGCCGCCGCGCTCATGCGCCGGCGCCCCGGGCACGAGGTCGAGCTCTTCATCGCCCGCAGAACCTCCCCGGAATCGGTTGCCGGCATGTGGGAGTTTCCGGGCGGCAAGCTTGAGTCCGGGGAGACTCTGCACCAGGGTCTGCACCGGGAGCTCAGGGAGGAGCTCGGCGTCGAGGTGATCCTGCAGGCCGAGGTCATCGGGCGGGGTCATGGAAGCTACGTGGCCGAGGCTGGTTGGTGGCTGAAGGAGACGACCGCGATGCGGCTCTTCCGCGGAGAGGTCCTCGCCGGCGAGCCGTTCCCCCTCCAGGACCACGACCGGGTGGACTGGGTGCCGGTCACCTCCCGGCTGCTGGACTACCCGTGGATCCCGGCGGATCGCCCGATCGTGGAACAGCTGCTGCGGGATCGCGATTCATAGGCGGCGAGTCCTCAGCCGCGTTTGCTGAACCGGGTCCCCTGGACTGGGTCTACTGAGTCGGGTTCACTGAGTCGGGTTTGCGGAGCCGGGCGCTCATCGTATGGGGGAGATGCGCGCAGAAGCAGTGAGGAGGGCTTCTGCGCGCATCGCGCTTCCCATCGCGCAAAGCCATTAGAACACCTATTCTACGACCCGGCAAGCGTCCAGGTTCAGCTATCGAAGACAGATCCTATTGAGGCTTCCTGTGAGGAAACTGTCAGAACGCAGGTTCGATGGGATCGCGCCGCCTCGGGTCCGCTCCGGGGTCCCCGCCGTCGCGCTGATGCCTGACCATTCGGGCGCGCTCCAGTCGCGGCATCACCCGCAGCGCCAGGATGATCGCCCCGGGAAGCGTGGAGGCCAGGGCGAGCAGGCCATAGCTGATCGAGGCGGTCACGCCCAGATGCGGGGCGACACCGGCCAGTGAGAACACCCAGGCGGCGGCCGCCTCTCGAGGTCCCCAGCCGCCGAATCCCAGCGGCACGGACATTCCGGCGATCGCGACCGCGGCCAATCCCGGCGCCCAGGCCAGCGGGATGCTGGGGGTCACGGCGAGAATCGTGAGAGCGAAAAGCGTGGCGAAGGCCGCCCACCCGGCGGCGGAGAGCAGGACCACCTGGAGGAGGTCTCCGCGGGAGAGCGGCTTGAGCCACCTCCAGGCCACGACGACGGCGACGGTCGCCACGCCCAGGGCGGCGAGCCCGACGAACGGGGCGAGCACCAGCAGGGCCAGGCCTGCGGCGATGAACGCCACCGCGGTGCCCATCAGGCGTTCCGCAGCCATGGCGGCGAAGGCCCGACGCAAGGCGCTGCCACCGGCCTGGACCTCGGCGTCGCTGCTGTCATCGGCGGCGCGCAGCGCGTCACCGGCCAGACCTCCGGGGAGCACCCCGTTGAGGAACGCCGCCTGCCAGCAGCGGGCGACCGCGGGGCCTACGCCGACGCTGATCTGATGATGCCTCGCGATCACGCGCCAGCGCAGTGCCTGTGTGAGCACACCGACGCCTCCGAGCAGCATCGCAGCCGGAAAGATCCACAGCGGAAGCAGCCGGAATGCGTCCATGAACGGATTCATGCCCCACTGGGCGACGAGGAAGCTGAAGATCCCCACCGTGATCGCGACCTGTAGGACGGCGAACACCGCGGTGTGTCCGCGGCGGGTGATCTGGCTGCGCTGGTCCAGGCTCATCGGGTCACCGGGTTCAGGTGCCTGGCAGGCTCAGCAGGTCGAGGTGCCCCACGTGGACCCGCAGCTCGCCCGCCGAGAGCTCAGCCTCGCGCGCGGAGACCCACTCCTGCGCCAGGCCCGCCAGCGAGGGATCGTGCTCCACGGCCACCGCGGCGCGGTCCCCGAGATACCGCTGGATCAGCGCCGCCTCGGTGGAGTCCAGCGCCCAGTCGGTGGCACTCAGCGTCACCTCGGCGCCGCGATCGCGCAGCAGCTGCGCCACGGTCTGCGCGGCGTCGGGCCCGAGCAGGCCGTCGCGGCGCTGGTGGGCATCGAAGGCCTCGGTGATCACGGCGTCGCTGGGGTGGCCCGGCGCGATCTCCACCTGCCCGGTCACCGTCAGGCTGAGCAGCGCCGTGACATGAGCTCCGGCTTCGGGGCCGGCGATCGCATCGGCGAGCACCTCGGCCTCGCTGGGGCGCAGCAGGTCCAGCAGGGCCGAACAGGTCACCAGCTGGATCTCTGCACCATGGGTCAGGCTCGGGAGATCCTCAATGGTGCCCAGCACCCGAGTGGTCTCGCCCGGACCAGCGGCGGAGGGATCCTCCGCGGCGACCTCGAGCAAATCCGCGTCATGGTCCAGCAGCGTCCAGCGCTGCGCCACCGCCAGCCGCGGGGCCAGCCAGGCCTGGTTGGAGCCGGTGCCGGCCCCGACGTCGATGACATGCACCGCGGCGGCTGCCGCGGCGGGGCCCGAGTCGGATGCCGAGGCGGAC
>NZ_JEMO01000022.1:0-24134 GCF_000582475.1 Nesterenkonia sp. AN1 | reverse complement strand
CCGCGATCCCGCCGCAGAGCACCGCCGCGGCGGCCAGCGCCGCCGCGGGTCGGGCACCGAGCCGGTGCGGAAGGCCGGTGATGCCGGTGCGGGCGTCGTCGTCGAGGTCCGGCAACACGTTGGTCAGATGGATCGCGGCGCCCAGGGCGGCACCGGCGAACCAGGCCCAGGGGGCGGCAAGCTCCGGATCGGGCGCTGCCAGGGTCGCGAAGGACGGGAACAGTCCGAAGGCGAGCAGGAACGGGGCCAGCGAGAACACGGTGGCCTTGAGTCCGGCGTTGTAGACCCAGGACGCCGCCAGGAACACCGCATGCGCGCCGAGCAGCCCGAGCCCCAGCGGGGTGGAGAGCGCCAGCGCCAGCACCAGAGCACCGATCGCGGCGATCCAGGCGCTGCGGACGCTGAGATCGCCGCGCGCGATCGGCTTGTCGCGGCGCCCGACGGCGCGGTCCCGCTCGGCGTCGAAGGCGTCGTTGGAGATGCCCACCGAGAGCTGACCCAGGAACACCGTGAACCCCAGCAGTGCGATCCGCTCCACTCCGAGTCCGGCCGAGACCGCGAGCGCTGCGGTGAGAACCGTCACCACGACGGTGGGTCCGGGATGAGAGGATCCCCATAGGCCTCGAGTCACGCTCAGGATCGTCATCACGCCAGTCTCTCACCTCGATATCCCACCCCGGAGGACCTATGAACAGCACCCAGCGCGCAGCTTCGATGGCCACACTGCTCGGTGTCGCCGGGACCATGCATTTCCTTCGGCCGGCGCCCTTCGACGCCATCGTGCCGCCCCAGCTGGGCAACCGACGTCGGATCACCTACGCCAGCGGTGCGGCCGAGCTGGGCTGCGCGGCCCTGCTGGCGGTCCCGGCGACCCGGCGAGTGGGCGGAGCATGCACCGCGGCGCTGATGCTCGCCGTCTACCCGGCGAACCTCTATTCGGTGAAGAGGTACTGGCACCGGCCCACGGTGCGCAACATCGCGCTCGCGCGGCTCCCGCTCCAGCTGCCTCTCATCCTCGCCGGCTGGCGGATCGCCCGGGGCGGGTAGGACTCCACGGGCCTGTGGTTCGACAGAGCCCGGGGTCCCGTGTTTACCGTGAAGGAACCGGCCTGTCGGGCCCGCCGGCGGCGTATAGATCCTGCCGGCACGCGAGAGCGGACGTTCGCGCCTCCGCGCAAGGCCCGCTGGCCACCGCAAGTGAAGGAGCAACAGATGCGCCACGACGAATTTCTCAAGACCGTCACCGAGAAGGGCGGCCCCTCGGATCGCGAGCAGGCCAGCCAGTTGGTCAACGTGGTGCTGGGGGATCTCGGCAAGCGGCTCAAGGGTGGCGAGGCGAGCAACCTCGCCGCCCAGCTGCCCCAGGAGCTCAAGGCACCGCTGACCGACAACGCCGGAACTGAGACGCTCGACGACGTGGATGAGTTCCTGCGTCGCGTCGCCGGCAAGCTTGAGCAGGGTGTCGGCACCGAGGATGCACTTGCCCAGGTCAAGGCCGTGTTCTCCACCCTGGCGGACTCGGTCTCCGAAAGTGAGATCAAGGACCTGCGCTCCCAGCTGCCCACAGGCTTCGCGCCGCTCTTCGCCTAGAGTGTGCTCACCCGCCCGCTGCACGGGCATGTCCCGCTGGGCCACCGGCCCAGCGGGTGGGTGGCCTCATGATGAGGTCCTTGCCGCCAACAGCTAAGGAGCACCTGAGGCTGTGCCTGAATCCGCGAAACCCTTCCATATCAGGCTGCTCGCCGACCCGGGCCTGCCCACGCGACGCGTGAACTCCATCCAGGAAGATTTCGCCGCGGAAGCACGCAAGCTCCTCAACGGCGAGGTCACCGTCTCCTCGGACACCCGGATGCTGCGCATCCGCCCCGACGCCACCCTGGACATCGACGCGGTGCGCGAGATGGAAGAAGATCACGCCGAGGCCGACGCGGTCATCATGCTCACCGAGATCCCCCGCCACTCCACGGGGCATCCGCTGATCTCCGAGATCTTCCCCGATCACAACGTCGCGATCGTGTCCTGCCCGACTCTGGGTGCCTGGGCGACGAAGAGTCGCATCCGCAAGGTCTTCACCGGTTCGCTGCTGCGCCTGCTCCCCTCCGGAGCCGGCCGGGATCCGGAAGAGTATGACCAGCGCTGGAGCCAGTGGAAGTCCACCGAGCGCGGGGAGGGCCTGGGCCTGTTCGCCCACACCATCACGGGTGGTCCGCGGACCGTGGCCGGCATGGTGCTGGGCAACGATCCGCTGCGCGCCGTCCCGAAGCTCACCAGCGCCTTGGGTGCAGGTGCGGCCACCGGCGCCTTCGGCATCTTCTACAGCTCGATCTGGCAGATGGCCGACGCGCTGAGCACCACACGGCTGGTCCTGGTCGGCCTCGCCGCGGTGGTCACCATGATCTTCTGGCTGGTCGTCCGCGAGGGACTCTGGGACCGGACGAAGCACCGCAGCCTCGCCACCGTGGTCACGCTCTACAACGGATCCACCGCGATCACCCTGTTGGTCTGCATCCTGCTGCTCTACCTGCTGCTGGTGGGCGTGATCTTCCTGGCCGGGCTGGTGATCATCGACGCCGAATACCTCGCGACCGTGATCGGCGGCGAGGTCAGCCTGCTCAACTACCTGAACATCGCCTGGTTCAGCGCGGTCATGGGCGTCTTCGCCGGTGCCATCGGATCCAGCTTCGACTCCGGGGCGGACCTGCGTCGACTGACCCACGGACAGCGCGAACGTCAGCGCGAGTACACGGAGAGTGCATGAGCCACCAGCAGACTCTGGAACAGATCCTGACCTCGATCGACGGCCGGGGGTACTCGTCCTATAAGCAGCTCAGCGGGCGCCATCCCCTGGGCAGGTTCGCCCTGAACGTGGACAAGGTCCAGGTGGACCCGTTCGCTCCGCCCTCGCTGATGCGGATCAGCCTGTCCCGCGAGGACGCCGGGCTGCCGGGGGACCTGCTCGATGATCGGCTCGGCCGGATCGCCGCCAGCGACTTCCTGACCCGCGCCTTCGCCGAGGCGGTGACCGCCGACGCCGCTGCGGGCTCCGGCTCCGCGGCGAGCATCAGCATCGGCCGCCCCGGGCAGCAGGTGCTCGAGCGCACCAGCGTGGTCATCACCGAGGACCTGATCACCGCCCGGCTCTCCGTGGCGCTGCCCGCGGCCGGACGCCGAGCCCTGGGGGTCAAGGCCGCCCGACTGCTCACCGAGACCCTGCCCCGCGTGGCCGAGGCCTCGCTGCTGCACACCAGCCTGGACCAGGAGGCGCTGCGCTCCCACGTCACCCTGCTGCGCGACCAGGAGGATCTGCGCACCCAGCTCACCGCGGCGAAGCTGGTCTGCTTCGCCGCCGACGGGTCCGTGCTGCCCCGCCAGGCCGGGGACTCCGATCTGCCGCTCGGCGTGGAGGCCGTGGAGTTCCACAGCCCCGAGTCGCTGCGTCGCAGCTTCTCCCTGCCCAGCGGCCGGCAGGTCACCGGGATGGGCGTGCCCGAAGGGGTCACCGTCATCGTGGGCGGCGGCTATCACGGCAAGTCCACGCTGCTGCGCGCCATCGAACGTGGGGTCTACCCGCATATCGCCGGGGACGGCCGCGAATGGGTCATCACCCGGGACTCTGCGGCCTCGATCCGGGCCGAGGACAGCCGCAGCGCCGCCGGCGTCGACATCTCCGCCTTCATCTCCGGGCTGCCCTCCGGGGCGGACACGCGCAGCTTCTCCAGCACCAACGCTTCCGGCTCCACCTCTCAGGCCACCAACCTGGTCGAGGCCGTGGAAGCCGGCGCCTGCGCCCTGCTGATCGACGAGGACACCTCGGCGACGAACTTCATGATCCGCGATGACCGGATGCGTCGGCTGGTCCCGGCAGAACGTGAGCCGATCACCCCGTTCGTGGACCGGGTCCGCCCGCTGTTCACCGAGCGCGGGGTCTCCACGGTGCTGGTGGCCGGTGGGTCCGGGGCCTTCTTCGAGGTCGCCGACCAGGTCATCGCCCTGCAGGACTACCGGTTGCGCGAGGTCACCGCCGAGGCGCACCGGATCGCCGCAGACCACCAGACCCAGACGCGGCCCGCGGGCCTGGAGCCGGGTGTCTTCACCGCAGACCCGGCGCGGGTGCCGCGCCGCGCCTCGCTGCATCCGGGGAAGAAGACCAAGCCCGCGCGCAGCCGCGGGCACCGGATGATCCAATATGGCCGCGAGGACATCGACCTCACCGCCGTGGCGCAGCTGGTGGACCCGGCACAGACCGAGGCGCTGGCCAAGGCGCTGGACCGGCTCGCGGAGCAGGCCGACGACGCCCGGGACATCCCCGCACTGGTCGCCGAACTCGTGGAACGCCTCGACGTCGAGGGTCTGGACGGCCTCTCCCCGCACCGGGGGCACCCCGGTCACCTGGCCCGTCCGCGGACCCAGGAGATCCACGCCGCGATCAACCGGTATCGCGGCCTGACCCTGCACTGAGCCAGCAGCGACCCAGCACTGAGCCGGCACCGAGCCGGCACCGAGTCGCAGCCAAGCCGCTGGGCTACGCTGAGATCCGATCGGGCATCAGGGCAGGTGCTGATCTCGACGCGATCCCAGGGAGCGCAATGGCCATCACCATGCGGCGGTTCACCGCTGATGCGGGAAGTTCCAAGGTGGCCTCCCTCGATGCCACGCCGACTGCAGACCCCGCCTCGGTGCTGCTCTGGGTGGACCTCACCGGGGAAGACCTGCCAGATTTCGGAGAAACCGCCGCCGCACTGGGGTTGAGGACCGCCCAGCTCGAGTTCCTCCGCGGGGACCGCAGTCGCCTTCCCATTCCCGCCGCCTCGGCGGAATCGGTGGCCGCCGTGCTGCACCGGGTCTCCACCACCGCCTCTGAGTCGACTCAGGACACCAGGTTCCGCTTCTCGGAGCTGCGTCTCCTCGCCGTGGACGGGCTGGTGGTGACCGTCCAGGCCGTGGAGACGGAGCAGGACACCCTGGACCTGCAGGCGCTGCTGGAGTCTGCTCGATCCTCGCACTCGAGGAGCTCGGTGAGCTCCTCGGAGGCCGTCGCGAGCCTGGTCGGTGCGGTGCTGCGCGAGTATCCGGCAGCGTTGGATGAACTCGAGAACGCGATCGAGACGATGGAGGGCATCCTGTTTCAGGAGGCCCGGCTCGACGCGGTGCTCTCCCATCGGATCTATCAGCTGCTGCAGAAGGTGCACCGCTTCGATTGGGCGCTGCGTCCTCTGGAGTCGGTGGCCACCGACCGCGCCGCAGCGGCCGCCGAGTCCGACGCCGCCGGGGAGGCCTCCTCCAGCTGGGCAGATCTGATCATGCGGACCCGAAGGATGCGCGACCGGGTGGAGCTGCAGCGGTCGCACCTGGAGAACGCCGTCGGGCTGCACTCGACGCTGTTGACCATCGAGCAGAACGATGCCACGCGCCGGCTGGCCGACGCCTCCTACGCCCAGGGGGAGCAGAGCAAGAAGATCTCGGGCTGGGCGGCCATCCTGTTCGCCCCGACGCTGATCGCCTCGATCTATGGGATGAACTTCCGGCATATGCCCGAACTGACCTGGTTCTGGGGCTACCCGTTGGCGGTGGCGCTGATGGTCGGACTCAGCCTGACGCTGTGGACGGTGTTCAAGCGGCGACACTGGCTCTGAGCCGCCGCAGACCTGCTGCGAGCACCAGCCCCCAGAGCAGCAGCATCGGATACCAGAGCAGCGCCTGGCCCAGCCGCGCCGTCGGGTCCTGCAGGTCCAGCCCGGGCCACAGCAGCAGCCCGGCGTTGACGAGCAGACCCGCCGCGCCGTAGACGATCAGCCCGGCGGCGACCAGCCGGGAGAGGTTCCAGCAGCGCTCCTCGCGGGAAGCCGGCCGGCGTCGGACAGGGCTCAACCCTTCGGAGGACGCAGTGCGAGATCGCACCCGACGGGAAGTCAGCCGGCGGGAAGTCAGCTGGTGGGCCGCCACGATCGGAACCACCGCTGCGCCGGTCTTGCCCAGCGCGATACCCAACAGGGCCAGGCCGGTCAGCCCCGGCATTTCGGCGCGCAGGTCGATCAGCCACTGCCCGATGCTCCCCAGCAGCGCGTCCCCGCCCGCGGCCCAGTAGTAGCTCGGCGCCGCGTTGAGCAGGCCGAGCAGGCCTGCGCACCAGATCAGCGCCGTCGGGTGCTTCATCGGACCGATTGGGCCCGGGTGGATTCTGCGACGCTGAGCAGCGATTCGGCGGCGCGGCGCGCCTTGAGCGCCATCGCGGAGTCTCCGGTGATCGCAGCCGTGGTCTGGGCTCCCTCGGCGAGCAGCATCAGCTGATCTCCCAGCTCCTCGGAGAACCCTGCCTCGGTCGCGAGCTGCTCCATGAAGCGCCGGAACTCGCGCTTGTGGTCTGCGGCCTTGGTGGCCACGGCGGGAGATTCGGTGGCCAGCTCGCCGAAGGCGTTGATGAAGACGCAGCCGCGGAAGGAGTCGGAGCGGAACCACCCGGCGAGATAGTCATAGATCGCCAGGAGCCGGGCGCGGGGGGTGCCCTCCTGGGCCACGGCGGCTGCGATCTCATCGGCCCACATCGTGTGGCGGTAGTCCAGCACGGCGAGCACGATGGACTCCTTGGACGGGAACACCGTGTAGAGCCGCTTCAGCGAGACTCCGGCGTGCTGGCGCAGCGCGTCCATACCCACGGCGCGGAAGCCGTGGGCGTAATAGAGCTCATCTGCCGCCTCGATGATGCGCTGGCGCAGCGGATCGGCAGACTGTTGCAGCTGTGCGTCCCCCTGACGCGCCATCACGGCCCTTTCCTAGAGTTTCAATATCGCTGTGTTTCGACTCCACCGTGTCCCGGTGTCACCGCATCTTCGGCGGTTCAGAGTCTCGCGCACCTTCACGTTTCCGCGGTCTTCATGGTGCCGTCATCCCAGTGTACTTGCAAGAGAACGACGGTTCTCCTAGGCTGAGGACAACGGAGAACGAACGTTCTCCGACTCTCAAGGAGGGACTGACATGTCTCACGTCACCGTCGGAACCGAGAACAGCACAGACATCTCGCTCTACTACGAGGACCACGGCGCGGGTCAGCCCGTCGTGCTCATCCACGGCTACCCCTTGGACGGCTCATCATGGGAGAAGCAGACCTCCGCGCTGCTCGACGCCGGCTACCGCGTCATCACCTATGACCGTCGCGGGTTCGGGAAGTCCTCCCGCCCCACTGCTGGACACGACTACACCACCTACGCCGCCGACCTCAACGCCCTCATGGAATCCCTGGACCTGCGCGACGCCGTGCTGGTCGGGTTCTCCATGGGCACCGGCGAGGTCGCCCGCTACCTGGCCAACCACGGCTCCGACCGGGTGAGCAAGGCCGTCTTCCTCGGCTCGCTCCAGCCCTTCCTGCTGCAGACTGAGGACAACCCCACCGGTGTGCCGCAGGAGGTGTTCGACGGGCTCTTCGAGGCCGTCACCAGCGATCGCTACGCCTTCTTCACCGCGTTCTTCGACGACTTCTTCAACACCAAGGACAACCTGGGCAGCCGGCTCAGTGAGGAGGCCCTGGCGGCGCACAAGAGCCTTGCCTACGCCGCCTCCCCGCATGCCTCGGTCTGGGCCCAGCCGACCTGGCTCACCGACTTCCGTGAGGACGTCGCCGCCGTCGGCCGCTCCGGCGTCCCAGCGCTGATCGTCCATGGCACCGCGGACAACATCCTGCCGATCGATTCCACCGGCCGGGTCTTCCACAAGGCGCTGCCGTCCGCGGAGTACCACGAGATCGACGACGCCCCCCATGCCATGCTCTGGACCCACGCCCAGGAGGTCAACGAGCACCTGCTGACCTTCCTGCGCTCCTGATCCCTGGACTCGAAGAGATCACCCCAGAGCAGAAACCCCTCGGCGCGACCCTCGACTGAGGCGTCCAGGAACCATCCGGACACAGCCGCAAGACTGACGCTGGACCCACCAATTCAAGGAGAATCACTATGCCTACACGCACAGCACGCACCGCCTGGAACGGATCACTCGAAGAGGGCTCCGGCGAAGTCGAGCTCAGCAGCTCCAAGATCGGCACCTACGGGGTGTCCTTCCCGAAGCGCGCGGCCGACGACGCCAACGGCAGCACCAGCCCGGAGGAGCTCATCGCGGCAGCGCACTCCTCCTGCTTCGCCATGCAGCTCTCCGCCGAGCTCACCAACGCCGGCGGCACCGTCGAGACCCTCGACGTCCGCGCGGACGTCTCCATGGGCCCAGACCAGTCGGGCGGCTTCAAGCTGACTGGGATCAAGGTCACGGTCAACGGCAAGGTCAGCGGCATCGACGAGGACACCTTCGTGAAGTCCGCCGAGGCCGCCAAGACCGGCTGCCCGGTCAGCAAGGCGCTCACCGGGGTCGAGATCACCCTGGACGCCACCCTCGAGAGCTGATCCTCACGGGCCCACGCGGGTCCACCACACTGCTGCAGGGTCGCGGCGCGCATCTCATGCTCGCCGCGGCCCTGCGCCGTGTCCCCCTCTTTCTACTTCCCCTAAGGAACCACGTTTCATGACCACAACGATCACAGCACTCCAGGCCGACAGCGCCGAGTCCAGCTTCACGACCCGCACGCTCGAGCGCCGCAGCCTGGCCACCGACGATGTCCGGATCGCCATCCGCTACGCCGGCATCTGCCACTCCGACATCCATCAGGTCCGCGATGAGTGGGGCGGCACCTCCTTCCCGATCACCCCGGGTCACGAGATCGTCGGCGACGTCCTCGAGGTCGGTGCCGATGTCTCGAAGTTCAAGGTCGGCGACACCGTCGGCGTCGGCTGCTTCGTGGACTCCTGCATGGAGTGCGAGGCCTGCAAGGACGGCGAGGAGCAGTTCTGCAGCCAGGGCGTCGTCGGCACCTATAACGGCCAGGACAAGAACGGGGAGAACACCCACGGCGGCTACAGCCAGCAGATCGTGGTGCGCGATCACTTCGTGCTCAGCGTTCCCGAGAGCCTGGACCCCGCAGCGGCCACCCCGCTGCTCTGCGCCGGCATCACCACCTACGCGCCGCTCAAGCGCTATGGCGCCGGCCCCGGCGTCAAGGTCGGTGTCATCGGCATGGGCGGACTCGGCCACGTCGCGGTGAAGATCGCCGCCGCCATGGGTGCCGAGGTCACCGTGCTCAGCCGCACCGACAGCAAGAAGGAAGACGGTCTGGCCTTCGGCGCCACCGCCTACCGCGCCACCGAAGACGGCTCGGCGTTCAAGGACCTCGCCGGCAGCTTCGACCTGATCATCAACACGGTCGGCGCCTCGGTCAGCCTGGACTCCTTCCTCGGCCTGCTGGGCCGCGGCGGAACCATGGTCAACGTCGGGGCACCGAGCGAGGAGCAGTCCTTCCAGATGTTCTCGCTGCTCGCCATGCGCCGCAACTACGCCGGCTCCATGGTCGGCGGGCTGCCCGAGACCCAGGAGATGCTGGACTTCTGCGCCGAGCACGGCATCACCTCCACCATCGAGCTGATCAACGCTGACCAGGTGGATGAGTACTACGAGAAGGTCGTCTCCGGTGACGTGCGCTACCGCGCCGTCATCGACATCGCGTCCCTGGACAAGGCCGACGCCGCCGCCTGAACGCGCCGGGCGCTTCCGGGAACCCCGCAGCGCCCCTCACGATGAACGCCCCGCCCCGCCAGGAGCTCCTCGAGCTCCGCGCGGCGGGGCGTTCGTCGTCGGGAGGACTCACTTGGCCGAGCGGCCCCCGCGCACGCTCTGCACGCAGCACCCGTAGGCTTAGGAGCACTCGTTGACCCCGGGGACGAAGGAATCGTTGTGAGATCACCCGCCCAGACACCGTCCACGCGCGAGACCACGGGAGCCGACGTCGCAGCCGCCTCCGCCGAAGACGTCGCCTCGGCCTACGCGCTTGAGCACCAGGAGGTGCTGCGCCGCCTGGAGGTTGACCCCGAACAGGGACTCAGCTCCGAGGCAGCCGCGGCGAGCCTGGAACAGCACGGCCCGAACCGGCTTCCGGACCCGGCTCAGGACCACCCCTTCATCCGGTTCATCAAGCACTTCAACGACGTGTTGATCTACGTGCTCATCGGCGCCGCCGGACTCACCGCGCTGCTGCAGCACTGGGCCGACACCATCGTGATCCTGCTGGTGGTCGTGATCAACGCGGTCGTGGGCTTCCTGCAGGAGGGCCGCGCCGAACGCGCCCTGGAGGGCATCCGGAACATGCTCTCGCCCAGCGCAGATGTCCGTCGCGAGGGGTCCTGGGCCACGGTGGACGCCGAGCTGGTCGTTCCCGGAGACATCGTCCGGCTGCGGACCGGGGACAAGGTCCCCGCCGATGTCCGCCTCATCGACACCGCCGAGCTGGCCATCGAGGAATCGGCGCTCACCGGTGAATCCGTCCCGTCGGAGAAGACCACCGAGACCAGCGAGCAGGGCGCTCCCCTGGGTGACCGCACCTCAATGGCGTTCTCCGGCACCATGCTGACCTCGGGGACCGCGACCGGCGTCGTCGTCGGCACCGGCGAGAACACCGAGATCGGGCGCATCAACACGATGATGTCCGAGGTCGAGACCTTGGAGACTCCGCTGACCCGGCAGATCGCCCGATTCGGCAAGATGCTCTCCCTGGGCGTGCTGGTGCTGACGCTGCTGCTGGTGGGTCTGGGCTGGGGCCTGCACGGCACCCCGATCGCCGAGCTGCTCCAGGCCGCCGCCGGGTTCGCCGTGGCCGCGATCCCGGAGGGCCTGCCGGCGCTGATCACCATCACCCTGGCGCTCGGCGTGCAGACCATGGCCAGGCGCAACGCGATCACCCGCAAGCTCTCCGCCGTGCAGACCCTGGGCAGCGTGACCACCATCTGTTCAGACAAGACCGGCACGCTGACCAAGAACGAGATGACTGCCGAGCGCCTCGTCCTCGCCGATGAGACCTTCGAGGTCTCCGGCACCGGCTATATCCCGGAGGGCGAGGTCACCCTCGACGGGCAGCGGGTCACCCTGGAGCATTCTGGCCTGCGCCGCTTCGTGGAGATCATGAGCCTGACCAATGACACCGAGCTGATTCGCAACGAGGCCGGCAGCTGGACCATCGCCGGGGAGCCCACCGAGGGCGCGCTGAAATCCCTGGCGGGCAAGCTCGCCTTCGACGGCGACTCCGCCTCACGACTGGCCACGCTGCCGTTCAGCTCCGAGAACAAGCTCATGGCCACCACGGCGGCGCTGCCTGAGGGCGAGGTCTTCGTGCTGGTCAAGGGCGCCCCGGACCGGCTGCTGGCCCGCTCCAGCACCCAGCTCACCGCGCAGGGCCAGACCGCTGCGCTCGACGCCGAGGCATGGAACGAACACATCGACGCCCTCTCTGCGGATGGTCTGCGCGTCCTGGCCGCCGCCTGCCGCCCCGCCCAAGCTCAGGATCGCGAGTCCCTGAGCATGGAATCCCTCGGTGAGGAGCTGATCTTCGTCGGCGTGGTCGGGATCGTGGATCCGCCCAGGCAGGAGGCCATCGATGCGATCAAGGTCTGCCACGACGCCGGAATCCAGGTGAAGATGATCACCGGGGACCATGCCGGCACCGCCACCGCGATCGCGCTGCAGATGGGCATCGACAACGGTCAGGGCGCCATCTCCGGCGCTGAGCTGGAGGCCACCGATGACGAGGAGCTGCGGACGCTGGCCCAGCGCCACCACGTGTTCGCCCGCACCTCCCCGGAGCACAAGCTGCGACTGGTCCGCGCCCTGCAGGCCGAGGGTGAAGTGGTGGCGATGACCGGCGACGGCGTCAACGACGCCCCCGCGCTGCGCCGGGCCGACGTCGGCGTCGCCATGGGCCTCAAGGGCACCGAGGTCACCAAGGACGCCGCCGAGGTGGTGCTCGCCGATGACAACTTCACCACCATCGAGGCAGCGGTGGAGGAGGGCCGCCGGATCTATGACAATCTGCGCAAGGCGCTGGTCTTCCTGCTGCCCACCAACGGCGCCCAGGCCACGGTGGTGCTCTTCGCTGTGGCCTTCGGCTGGACCCTGCCGCTGACCCCGCTTCAGGTGCTCTGGGTCAACATGGTCACCGGTGTCACGCTGGCCTTCGCGTTCGCCTTCGAGCCCGCCGAGGACGGCATCATGCGGCGCAGGCCCCGCGACCCAGACGCCGGAATCGTGGAGACCCGCCACGTGGTGCAGATCGCGGTGGTCTCGCTGCTGATCGCCGCGGTGACGATCATCGTGTTCCGCTGGCGCATCGACGCCGGCGACGATCTCGAGGTGGCCCGCACCCTGGCCACGACGGTGCTGGTGGTCTGTCAGGTCTTCTACCTCTTCAGCGTGAAGTCCCTGGAGAAGTTCAGCCTGCGCCCCTCGGTCTTGTTCAAGAACAAGCTCGCCTGGCTGATGGTCGCGGCGCTGACCCTCTTGCAGGTCGGGTTCATCTACCTGCCCTGGCTGCACACGATCTTCGACACCGCGGTGCTGGACCCGTTCTACCTGCTGATCACGCTCAGTTCAGGGGTGCTGGTGCTGGTGCTCACCGAGCTGCTGAAGCTGGCACTCTACGCAGGCCGCGCCTCGAATCCTCACACCGCGCCACGCCGCTAGGCAGCTAGACAGCTAGACAGCTAGACAGCTAGGCACGACGCTGGCAACCCACCCCTGCCACCTCACAGAAGGAGCCACCCCTTGCCGACCGCCGTCACGCTCATCAGGTCGCCCTCGCTCGCGGGGTCCGTGGAGTACGCCTATGCGGCCACCGCCCCCGCCGATGCGCGGCTGATCTTCCTGGCCGGGGCGTGCCCGCTGGACCGGGAGGGCGCCACCGTGGGGGCCGGCGACTACGCCGCCCAGGCGGAGCAGTGTGTGGCGAACCTGCGCACCGCGTTGGACGAGGCCGGGGCTGGGCTCCACGACGTGGTGAGCACCCGGGTCCTGGTCGCCTCGACCCGCCAGGCGGACCTGGTCACCGCCTGGCGCGTGGTGCGCGAGGCCTTCGGTGACCACGATTCGCCCAGCACGCTGCTCGGAGTGACGGTGCTCGGCTACGATGCACAGCTCGTGGAGATCGAGGCCGTGGCCGCGGTCCGGGACTGAGCGCACAGCTCAGCCGATCATTCCTCGCGACCGGCGTGCTTTTCGACAGGTCATGCTTCTCAGCGGGGCATCCGTTCAGGGGATGACGCGATCCGCGCGGTACCGAGCGAAGAGATCCTTGAACGCCTGCTCGGTGCGGCGGTGGGAGCGGAATCCGGCGTCTCGGCTCTTGCCCATATCCGTGACGACCTCCATGTCCCGGCCCAGGTCGGCGTCGGTGTGCCACCAGGAGGCGAGCCGGCTGATGTTGGATTCCACGAGTCCGTGCTTCTCGGCGATGCCCGGCCATGCCGCCTCATGCGGGGCCATCTGCTGCTCCAGCGGACGCGGCGCCTCGGCGTAGCCGACGACGCGCTCGTCGGGCACGCCGAGATCTGCGGCGAGCCGGGGCCACATCCAGCGCCAGCGGAACACATCGCCGTTGACGATGTTGAATGCCTCATCGGATCCGTTGGGATCGGTGGACGCCCAGATCATCTGTTCGGCGAGCAGCCCGGCATCGGTCATATCGGTCAGCCCGTTCCACTGCTGCTCACTGCCCGGGAAGACGAAGTCGAGGTCGAGCTCCTTGGCCAGCGTGGCCTGCACGGCGATGGTCAGGCCCATGTTCATGGCGTTGCCCACGGCGTGGCCGATGATCGTGTGTGCACGGTGCACCGAGAAGTGGAACCCCTGCTTGGACGCAGCGGCGAAGAGCTCGTCCTCCTGCGCGTAATAGAAGTTGGGGGTCTCCAGGCGCGGCTCCTCCTCGTGGAAGGGCGTATCTGGAGTCTCTCCGGCGGCGTAGGCCTCGAAGGGGCCCAGGTAGTGCTTGAGCCCGGTCACCAGCGCCACGTGCTGCAGCGGGGCGTGCGTCAGGGCGGCCAGCAGATCGCGCAGCATGCCGCCGTTGACCGTGATGTTCTCGGCCTCGGAGTCCTGCTTCTGCCAGGCAGTGAAGAACACGTGGGTGGGGCGCTCTGCGGCCAGCGCGCTGCGCAGGCTCTCGGGGTCACGAAGATCGGCGGCGACACCGCGGATGCCCGGGGCTGAGGAGGCGCTGCGCGAGAGCGCGATGACCTCCCAGTCTTCATCGATGAGCTGGCGGGCGATCGCCGAGCCGGTGATCCCAGAGGCGCCGACGATCAGCGCGGTCCTGGGTGCGGGGGTTTCTGCGGGGGAAGTCATGTTCGGTGGAAGCGGGATAGCTCCGGGGAAATTCCCCTGGACCTGGCAGGGAGAGCCGAGACACATCAGCCCACCTCTTGTTTCCATGCAGGAAACTCGCCAGTGTTTCTCTCATGGAAACACAGCGATCAACACCGACCCCGGAGGAGGCCCGCCGCGCCCTGGACGCGGCCGAGCAGGAGGAACAGGCCACCATCAACCGGCCGGTTCCTGCCTGGTACTTCCCGAGCCTCGCCGGGCTGATCCTGGCACTCTTCAGCCTCAATGCGCTGGGCGACCTGAACCCGACGCTGCGCATCCTCCAGGCTGCCGTGATCGTGCTGCTCGCGGTCGGAATCGGAGCGCTCGTGGGAAGGTTCAGCTTCCACCAGCCGGGGTACCGGGGCACCTCTGTGCCGTGGGTCAAGGTCTGCGCGGCAGGCTTGGTGGCAGGAGCCCTGCCGGTCGCTGCGATCCTGTTGGATGACGTCCTGGGCTCCTGGGTCTGGCTCGCCGGCGGCATCATCCTCGCCGCGGGACTCCTCGCCATCGGCATCCCGTATCAGCGGCGGCATCGTGGCGCCTGAGCCGACCTTCGACGCGCTGATCCACGCCCCGCATCGATTGCGGATCTGCGCGATGCTCTCCCAGGCCTCGGGCATCGAGTTCGGCGAGATCCAAGAGCGCACCGGACTCTCGAAATCGGCGCTGAGCAAGCATCTGAGTCAGCTCACCGACGCCGGATACCTCAGCGAAGAGTCCTTCGTCTTCCAGGGTCGATCCCGGTTGATGCTCGCCCTGACCCCTGCCGGGCGTGAGGCGTATCTTGCGCACAAGGAGGCACTCAAGGCGCTTCTGGAGGATCACCGCTGACGGTCCCGGCGCCGACTCATTCGATGCTGACCTGCCGCTGAGAGCGAAACACTGTTGTCCCGGCCCCGGTCTCCGCGTTGGATCGACCCATGGGGCGGATCTTGATTCTCGGCGGCACCGGGGGCTTGAAGATGGGCGGCTGCGCGGGCCCCTGCGACCACGACGATCAGGACTCAGCCTCGACGAGGAGGCCGAGCTGCTGCGCCGGCGCCGGGGTGAACCGGCCTTCGGCGCCCCATGGCGATCCGATCTGAAGCCAGGACCTAAGCTCCGGACAGCGGTGACTCCCACCTCGCTCATGAGCCTAGAATCAATCTGTGACCGACCCTTCCGCGCAGAGCCCGTCCGTGATCGTGGTGATGCCTGCCCATGATGAGGCCGGAACCATCGAGGCCGCACTCACCGCGGTGCGAGCCTCAGCACTCCATGCCGGCATATGGCTTCGATTGATCGTCGTGGCTGACGCGTGCACCGACGAGACGGCGAGGCTCGCGCGCTCAGCAGGGGCCGAGGTGGTCGTGATCGAGGCCAACAACGTCGGTGCCGCACGCGCCGCCGGGTTCGATCACGCGCTGAGCCGACCGGCAGACTCCCGTGACTCACCGACGACCACCGATGCCTCGACACCTGCAGGTGAGCCGTGGCTCGCCACCACCGACGCCGACAGCCAGGTTCCGCTCGACTGGTTCTCCCGGCAGGCCGAGCATCGGGACCGCGGCGCCGACGTCGTGCTCGGTACGGTGATCCTGGCTCCGGTCCTCGGAACAGACCCGGTGGGCCGCGCCTGGGCGGCTGACTACGCACAGCAGATCACCGGCAGTCGGCACAGCCACATCCATGGCGCGAATCTGGCATTCACCGCACAGGCCTATCGTGCGGTGAACGGGTTCAGCAGCCTGGCCGATGATGAGGATGTCGATCTGGTGACCAGGCTGCGCCGCAGTGACGCCGTGCTCGTCACGGCCACCGATATGCCGGTGATGACCTCCCGGCGCACCACCGGCCGCGCTCCGCGCGGATTCGCTCAGACCCTGGGAGCCCTGCACGCATGACCGATCTTCTGCACGAAGTGCACGAGCAGCTTCACACGCCCCTTCCCGAGCTGCCCGGGCGTGGTGAGACGCAGGCGCGCTGGCGCCGGCTGGCCGGAATCACCGCGCAGAACACCGTGGTGGGCCGGCTCTATGAGGCCCACGCCGACGCGGTCGCGATCGGCACAGACCTCGGCTACCCCGAGCTGGTCTCCGCCGGTGAGCTCTGGGGCGTCTGGGCCGCAGAGCCGCCGATGCCGGTGCTCACCGCAACGCGCAGCGGCGCGGGCTGGACCCTGAGCGGCACCAAACCCTGGTGCTCGGGGGCCTCGTTGTGCAGCCACGCGCTGGTCACCGCGACCGTCTTGCCCGACTCCCCGGGGGCAGCGGCGCAGAAGCTGCTCTTCGCGGTGAACCTCTCCTCCCCCGGCGTCACCCCGGTGCCCGAGACCTGGCATGCGGTCGGGATGGCGGCCAGCGACTCGGGCTGGGTGTCCTTCGAGCAGGTGCCCGCCACCGCGCTGGGCACCCATGCGGACTACCTGGAACGTTCCGGCTTCTGGCACGGCGGCATCGGAGTGGCCGCCTGCTGGTACGGCGCGGCGCGCGCCGTCGCAGCACCCCTGCTCAGCCGGGCCGCCGCACCCAAGGCCTCGTCGCTGCTGCGAGCCCACGCCGGGGCTGCGGCCGCCGGGCTCACCGCCGGCTGGGCGCTGCTGAGCAGCACCGCCCGCGCCGTGGACGACGATCCGCACAACCTTGCTCTGGCCAAGGCACAGGCCTTCGCGGTGCGCACCTACATCGACCGGCTGGCCGCCGAGATCATCGACCGCAGCGGGCGCGCCCTCGGACCGGGCCCGCTCGCCTCGGACGCGATCCATGCCCAGCGAGTCGCCGATCTCAGCGTCTACATCCGCCAGTGCCACGCCGAGACCGACGAAGCGGCACTGCCAGCGGTCCTGGCCGAGCACGGGCTCGGCTGGGACCAGCTGATCGGGGACGGCCATGACACCTGGTGAGACCGCGGCGACCTTCCACGGCGCCCAGACCCCACGCAACACCCGCGGCGCCCTGGATCGCTACGATGCCGGCGTCCCAGAATGGGGCATCGGCGAGGTAGACCCTGCAGGGCGCTGGATCCCGCACAACCTGCCCGGGCTGCTGGTGGTCGCTCCGCACCCCGATGACGAGATCCTCGGCGCCGCGGCGCTGATCGCGGCAGGTCTGCGCAGCGGCTCCCCGGTGCAGATCCTGGCCGCCAGCGACGGCACCGGGTCGCATCCACCTCAGGTCATACCCCCAGAACGGCTCGCCGAGATCCGCACCACCGAGTCCGAGTCCGCCTTGGAGGAGCTGCGCGGACTCACTCCGGGCCCGCGCGGCGCGGGAAGCCTGCAGCGCCAGCGGCTGCACCTGCCCGACGGCGCGCTCGCCGACCACCGGGCCCCGCTCACTGCGGCGATCGGTGCCGCGCTGAGGCAGATGCCCGGCGGCACCGTCCTGGCGGCTCCGCTCTCTCGCGACGGACACCCCGATCACGACGCCTGTGGCGAGGCTGCCGCCTCCGCAGCGGCGCAGCACAACGCACCTCTGGTGCAGTATCCGGTGTGGCTCTGGATGCACAGCACGCCGCCAGGACTGCACCCCGCGCAGGACTCGGAGCCGATGACCGGATCGAGCCCGGCGGAGCCAGAGATCTCCTGGTCCGCGGCGCGCTCCATCCCGATCGACGCCGAGCTGACCCAGGCCCGGGGCCGCGCCGTCGCCGCCTTCGTGTCCCAGCTGGGGACCGAGCACGGCACCCCGGCAGACCGAAACCCCGGAGAGCCGGTGCTCACCGCGAGCATGCTTCAGACCGTGCTGCGGGATCGCCAGATCGTGTTTCCGGGAACGCCGCTGGACTTCGAAGGCCTGCACGCCCAGGATTCAGACCCCTGGGGAGTGACCAGCCGCTGGTACGAGCAGCGCAAATACGCGCTGACCATGGCGGTGCTCCCGAGAGCTCGCTACCGCCGCGCCTTCGAACCAGGGTGCTCCATCGGTGGGATCACCGAGCTGCTCGCACAGCGCTGTGACGAGGTCCTGGCCACCGACATCTCTGGCGCAGCGCTGCACACGGCGGCGCAGCGGGTCGGGGCCGAGAATGTGACATTCCAGCAGTCCAGCATCGAGGACTGGCCCGCCGGGGCGATCGACCTGATCCTGCTCAGCGAGCTGGCCTACTACCTCAACGACGCCCAGTGGGCGGCCGTCCGGGGGCGCGCGGCGAAGACCTTGGAACCCGGCGGGCATCTGGTGTCGGTGCACTGGCGACACCCCGATGCGCAGGCGTTCCGTTCAGCGCAGCAGATCCGGGCAGACCTGCGGGCCGTGCCCGGATGGATCCTGCATGGCAGCTATGAGGATCGCGACATGCTGATCGATATCCTCGGTCCAGCCACCCCGAGCGTGGCGCAGACCGAGTTCCTGCACTGAGCTCAGGACTGGTGGGCCGTCCGAGTCCCGGACTGAAGCTCTGCCGCTGCGCGGTCCGGGCGGCGGAGCTCCACGGCTGCCACCCAGATTCCGGCGATGATCAGCACCGGCACGGAGAGCACCACGGCGGCCAGGAAGAAGGCGTTGAACGTCTGGACCAGCATGGTCTCCATGGCAGGCTCCTCAAAGTGGCGTGGCAGGGCACCGCCGCCCTGGAATCTGACTCAGGTGGCGCTGTAGAGGCTGCGATTGAAGTGGAGGCGTCGGGAGGAGAACTCGGTGCCGAGCATGCGCTCGATGTTCGAGATCACGCCGTTCGAGACCGTCTCCATCAGATCCGAGGGATCAGAATCGGCCTTGATCGTGCAGTTCAGGTGGAAGACCAGGTCGGCGTCGTCGCCGGAGATCTCGACGATCGCGGATTCCACGTGCGGGTGCGCCATCAGCCCGGCGGAGGCCGCCTTGGCCATCTGGTCATAGCGCGTGCAGCGCAGTCGGCGGGCCGCCTCGGGGGCCGCGGTGCCGCGCGTCCGCTCCCGGAGGGGCTGCGGAGCCGTGTGTGCCGGCGGGACCATGCTGCCGGGGACTCGTTGTGCACTCATCTGATCTCTCCATGCCCTGTGGCGGCTGCCCCGTGTTGAAGTCACGCACGTTCGTCTTCATCGACCTTACAGTTAGAAAGTACAACTATTAGGGCTTCTAACGCAATGTGAGTCACCGTGGTGTTAGCCCCTGTCGAAATCCGGGTGCGCGCGGGCTCGAGATCTGTAGGGTGGGGAAGACCCCCAGACCCGAGAGGTTCGCTCCATGACGCCATACATCCCAGCCGAGGTGCGCAGCACTCCCGTCAAGCAGGTCTCTACACCCGTCGCCGCCGTGGACGCCTGCGTCACCGGGACGAAGGCAGCCTTCACCACCGGCCGCACCCGCTCGCTGGACTGGCGTCGTGATCAGCTGCAGGGCATCCTGCGGCTGCTGGAGGAGCAGGCACCGGCGATTCATGCGGCCATGGCGGCGGACCTGGGGAAGAACGACGTCGACGCTCACCTCACCGAGGTCCTCTCGGTGAAGTCCGAGGTCAAGCAGACCCTGAAGCACCTTGAACGCTGGACTCGGAATCGCAGCACCTCGGTCCCGTTCCTCGTGGGCAGTGCTCGGGCGCATGTTCAGCGCCAGCCGCTGGGCACGGTGCTGATCATCGGGCCCTGGAACTACCCGTTCCACCTGCTCCTGATGCCGCTGATCGGTGCACTGGCGGCGGGAAACTCCGTGGTGCTCAAGCCCAGTGAGCTGGCACCGGCAGTCTCGGCGACCGTGGCGGAGCTGATTCCGCAGTACCTCGACGCCGAGGCCGTGCAGGTGGTGGAGGGCGGAGTCGAGGAGACCACCCGACTGCTGGAGCACCCCTTCGACCACATCTTCTACACCGGCAACGGCACGGTGGCCGCGATCGTCATGGCCGCCGCGGCCAAGCACCTGACCCCGGTGACGCTGGAGCTCGGCGGCAAGTCCCCGGTCTGGATCGATTCCTCAGCCGATCTCACCGCCGCTGCCGAGTCGCTGGTGTGGGGCAAATTCAGCAACTGCGGCCAGACCTGCGTCGCCCCGGACTACCTGCTGACCACCCTCGAGCTCGCCGAGCCGCTGGCTCAGGAGATCGCCCGGGTCACCCGCCGCGCCTTCGGCCCGGAGCCGGCCAGCGCCGAGAACTACGGGCGGATCATCAATGAGCGCCATGCCCAGCGCCTCGCCGGGCTGCTGGACTCCGGCCGAGCGGTCATCGGCGGCACCGCGAAGGTCTCTGACCGTTACGTCGCACCCACGGTGCTGCTCGACGTCGAGCCCGACTCCGCGGTGATGCAGGAGGAGATCTTCGGTCCTATCCTGCCGATCCTCACGGTGACCGATCACCAGGGGGCCATCGAGTTCATCAATGCGCGACCGAAGCCGCTGGCGCTCTACGCCTTCACCGAGCGGGAAGAGGTGCGCGAGGACTTTCTCGCGCAGACCTCATCCGGTGGCATCACCTTCAACACCGTGTTGACGCAGCTTGCGGTGTCCACCCTGCCCTTTGGTGGAGTCGGCGCCAGCGGCACGGGCCGGTATCACGGGGAGTACAGCGTGGCGACCTTCAGCCACGAGCGCGGGGTGCTGCGCAAGCTGCCTGGCTTCGACCCGACCCGGCTGGCGAAGGCCCCGATCTCCTGGGGCATGCGCAAGATCCTGCTCAAGGGCTGAGGCCGAGGCCCATCACGCGGCGCCGGCGACCCGCCGTCGACCTCGCGCACCGAGGGTTCAGGCGTGGCGGTAGGTCGGCAGCACCGCGTTGGAAGGCACGATGACCTTGCCCAGCGGCATCAGCGAGACCGGGATCAGCTTCAGGTTCGCGATGCCCAGCGGGATCCCGATGATGCTGATGAACATCGGGATCGCGGTGAGCACGTGACCGATCGCGATCCAGATCCCTGCCACCAGGACCCAGATCACGTTGCCGATCGTGGTGAACGCTCCCGCACCTCGAGGGCTGCGGTCCACGATCGTGCGGCCGAAGGGCCACAGCGCGTAGACCCCGATCCGGAAGGACGCGATGCCGAAGGGGATCGTGATGATCAGCAGACAGCAGACGATCCCGGCGAGGAAGTAGCCCAGGGCAAGCCACAGGCCGCCGAAGAGAAGCCAGATGACATTGAGAATCGTGGAGATCATAGAGTTCATCTCTCTATTCAATAGCATCCGGCGTAACACTCAGAAGGGCAGCTGGACTGGTCTTCTCAAGATCTCGAGGAGCAGCACTGAGTCAGGCGCGAGGATTCTTGCGCCCGCGCAGCACAGCCGTCGCGATCGCGGCGAGCAGTCCTGCCACGACGATGCCCCCGACCACGACCGCCCAGACCGGCAGACCGGAATCCTGCTGCGTGTCAGCAGCGGTGTCGCCTGCGGCCGGCTCGTCCGCCTCATCAGGACCAGCGGTGCTGGAGTCGGTGGCGGAGTCGACGTCGTCGTCCTCTGCCGGCTCAGCAGATTCGGTCTCAGACTCCGCTTCGGACTCCTCCGGAGCTGAAGCCTCAGTGGTGGATTCCGGAGTGGGCTCCGGGGTGGGCTCCGGCTCAGATTCAGCCACTTCGAAGCCGAACGACTGCTCCTCAGCGTGCCCATCGGCGTAGACCACCCGATAGGCCACGGTGTAGTCCCCGCCGGGAAGCTCTTCAGAGAGCTCGGTGGACATGGTCGCGCCCTCGATCTCGGTCTCACCCTCCCAGTTCTCACCGCCCTCATCCGTGACCACGATGACATTGGCGATGGAGTCCCCGGTGGTCAGGCCGCCGCCGGAGAACTCCAGAGTGATCTCTTCGGGGCTCTCCTGAAGCACCGCGTCTGCCTCCGGGGAGGAGGCGATGAGTGAATCGTGGGCCCAGGCGGGAGCCGCCATAGTGGTGACCGCCAGGCCGAGGGCGGCCGTTGCGGAGAGCGCGGTGATCCGACCGGCGCGCTGGCGACCGGTCGTGGAGTTGCGGGCTTTGGGTGCGCAGGATGACATAAGTTCGATGCTTTCCGTCGTGAGGTGACTGGTCCCCAGCGTCGTGCCATAGGAACCACAGGGTGGTCTCAGCTCACGAGGACCGGCGGACCGCGCAGGGTCTGCGCGCCGCCACCGAGCCAGAGTTCCTGCAGGATGACGGTGGAGAAGGAGTCGTGCGCGCAGATGGCGCGGGGCCCGGTCTGCGAGATCGGGCGCAGGAACAGCAGAAGGATCGGTCGCAGCAGCAGAAGGTCGCTGAGTGCCTGCAGGATCAGCTCGCCGCGGCGGAACACCACAAAGGTGAAGAGTGCCGCCAGGGCGTGGGCGAGGAGCATCGGCGCGTCGGACAGCACCTGGGCGGCCGTGCTGGACGGCGCCACCGCGGCGATGGTGAGGCTGTGATCATGCGCCGCATGTCCAGCCTGGGCTGCAGCCTCTGTTGCGGCCTCTGTTGCGGGGCCGCTGGGTCCGGCGGGGCCATCGGAAGCGCTGGCGGCCGGCAAGAGGGCGAAGAGCCCGTGGAGCACCGCCTGGCTGAACACGACGGCGGCACCGAGCCTGACTCCGCTCAGCCGGACCGCCACGAGGGAGGCGCAGACGGGCAGGCTCACCGCGAGCGCCAGGGCCAATACGATCCAGTGCGGCATGTGATGCCCGGCGGCGGTGTGGGAGACCGCTGCGGAGCCGATGGCCAGCGCGGCGGCCAGCAGGCCTCGAATCAGCCGCGCGGCGCCGGTCACCCGGCGCGGCGACGGGTCGAAGTCCGCGGCATTGACCACAGAAGACCCCTTCCCTCGGCTGATGCGGGCGAGTCTACTACAGGGCGTAGAAGAAGCGTGGGGGTGGGCGGATGCTGTGGGAGCGACTTCTCAAGGGGCGCAGGCACGCTCGGCTCGAGCCCTGATCGTCATCGCCGTGCTCGTGGGGCATCGCGTGTGCAATCTGTGCAGGTTTTTCGCCGGAATTCGCGCGTCCCGGCGGTCAAATTGCACAATCGATGGGCGAGAGCGTCCTGCGTGGTCTCATAATGACGCTATGACGAGCAGACCACCGACCCCGGCCACCCGCGACTCGCGGGCGAGCCAAACCCTCCGCGTGGCGGCGTGGGCGGGATTCGTCGTCCTGGGGACGGCCGGAGCCTGGTTCGGCTCTCTCGCCCTGCTCCCCTGGGAGCTGGGCTACATCCAAGACCCTGCTGCCGGGGTGGAGCAGGGCCCACCGATGCCGTGGCAGTTCCTCGTCTGCGGGATCCTGCTCCTGGGAATCGCGGTGGTGACCTCCTGGAACCGGTGCTGGCCCACGGTGCTGCTGTTGCCGGCGTCGCTGACTCTGGCCTGGTCCGTGACGGTCAGCGGGAGTGACGAGAGCGGTCTTTGGTGGGTGGGAGCGGCATACATGGCGCTAGGCAGCCTCGTGGGGACACTGGTCGTCCTAGGCGTCACGCGATTTGCCCGGCCCGAGCACGCGCTGCCGAGATCATCGTTCCGCGGCGGCACCAGCGTGTCGCAGAGTGGCTAGCCCGGCCTGCAGCACAATGACGCCATGACCACCACTCCGCCGGTCGGATCTGCCGAAACCGACCGCTCCTCCACGAGGCGCCACGTCCTGGCCTGGTCCCTCTTCGTGATCCTGGGTTCCGCCGGCGCCTGGTTCGGCTGGATGGCATGGGACCAGGAGTATCAGGTGGACCCGGTGACCGGCATGGAGCACGGGCCCTATGAGGCCTGGCAGGTGATCGGCTGTGGAATCACCCTGCTGCTGATCGCCCTATGGACCTCGCGCAGCCGCTGGTGGCTCACCGTGCTGCTGCTGCCGCCGTCGTTCACCGTGGCGTGGAGCCTGACCGCCGCGGCCGAGGACAGCACCGGGCTCTGGCTCGTCGGGGCCATGCTCGTGGGCATCGGCAGCACCCTGGGAACCGTGGTGGTCCTGGGGATCACCCGGCTCACGCAGGTGATCTGGAGGCAGCGCAGAAGTGCTGCGGCGCAGCCCGAGCCGCTGCCTCCGCCGCGTCTCTGATCACCCGCCGGCATCGAGTGTGCAATCTGTGCAGGTTTTTC
>NZ_JEMO01000021.1:0-1440 GCF_000582475.1 Nesterenkonia sp. AN1 | reverse complement strand
CGCGCGCGCGGACGACCAGCGCGAACGGCACGGCGGCCACCAGCGCCGCCAGCAGGATCAGCGCCCCCACCCAGGTGGCGGGCTCATGGACCACCGTGCTCCAGGCCTCCCCCGAGACCTGTGCGTCCAGCGAGTACGCGCCGGCCCCGGTGAAACCCAGCACCGCGGCAGCCGCGGCCAGCACGTAGGGGTACTCTCCGCCGCCGGCGATGTTCCAGAACTTCCCGGAGTTCAGCTGCATCGTCACTCCGGCCACCACCATGGTCCCGGCCGCCAGCAGGGCTCCGACCGGAGTGAGCAGGCCCAGCAGGAGCGCGGTCGCGGCAAGGAGCTCGGAGACCCCTGCTGCCAGGACCATCGCGCGCCCCGGATGCAGGCCCAGGGACGCGAAGATCTCACCCTGGCGGGCCAGGCCGTTGCCACCGAACCATCCGCCGAGCTTCTGGCTGGCGTGGGTGAACAGGATCAGCGCCAGCACCAGGCGCAGCAGCAGCAGACCGATGTCCATGATCGCCTTTCATTCTGCGGACGGCTGTCCGTTTACACTCAGTGTCGTCCGGCTCTGCCCGGCAGTCAAGGGCTCCAGCGCGATCGAACGGCTGGGTCGGGAACCGCCCAGGAATCGAAAGCCACCAGCGACGTCGGTGTTGCTTCGACAGAACCTGCATCTGCGACAGGCGTGAGCGAAGCTGCTCTCTGCACCTCACTCCGGACACCGGACTGATCCCGTGGAAGCCGTCACGGGGAGACGATGCCTCCGAGGCGCCGCCGCTGATGGACCGGGACCTTCCAGGTCGATCATCGGAGCCTTGCCGCCCTGTCCCCGACGCTCTACCCTGAACGCAGGCGCAGCGGGGAAGACCGCCTGAATTCATGCTTCCGCGGCTTCTCCCCCCACGTCCGAGGAGTTCATATGAGAGACCTCGTTCCCAGCCTCCCCGTTCGGGTGCGGGCAGCTGCTTCAGGAGATTCCTCACGTCAGATCCTCACCTGCGCGGCGGCTGCCGCCCAGGTGTTGCTCCCCACCTTCTACGGTCCACGGTTCCGGGGTGAGGACGCTCCGCCCAACGTGATCCAACCCGCCAGCTACACGTTCGCCGTCTGGTTCCCCATCTTTGCCTCCTCCATCGCCTACGCGGTCCATCAGGCGCGCGGCCCCGCCCGCACCCAGGAGATCTGGCGTGCGGCGGGATGGCCTCTCGCCGGGGCGTTCGCCGCCACTGGCATCTGGGCGCCGCTCGTGCGCTCCGGACGGTTCTGGAGCGCTCAGGGAGCGCTGGCCGCGATCGCCGTGCTGGCCGAGAGTGGACGCCGGCAGATTGCCCGGGCGGAGCGGAGCGGCGTGTTGAGCACCGCCGAGGTGGCCGCGGCCGCCCCGGCGGCGGGGATGCTGGCGGCCTGGGGACAGGCGGCCTGCGGGGGTCGAACCGTGGGCCCGCC
>NZ_JEMO01000020.1:0-147515 GCF_000582475.1 Nesterenkonia sp. AN1 | reverse complement strand
GCGGACGCGGGCACGGCAGCCTGAGTCGCGGCGTCGGTCGGCGTCGCGGCGTTCTCCGGAGACGCTGCGGGAGTCCTCGCCTGCTGCTCCGCGCGCTGCTGGCGTTCCTGGTCCTGCCGCTGGCGCTCCTGATCCTGCTGCTGGCGTTCCTGTTCCTGACGCTGGCGCTGCTCGGTCTTCTGCTGCTGGCGCTCGGTCTGCCGCTCCACGCGCAGCCGCTGCTCCTCGGCCTTCAACTCGGTTCGGGCCGCAGCGGCGTCTCGCTTGGCCTTCCGTGTGGCGGCGCGCTCCTGGTCCCGGATGGCGCGTCGACGCGCCTGGCGCTGCTCCTTGATGAGCTTCTTGACCCTGACCTTCTTGGCGCTCATCCTCGGCGTCCTTCCAGCTCATCGGTGTCTGCCACGGGCAGCATCCGGCTTCCGCGGGGCAGCGGAACGGCGATCAGCGCCACCAGCAGCAGGAACACGCTCAAGGTGATCAGCACCGGAAGCTGATAGCTGCTGCGGTGCTCGGCGCTGAGCTGGCCTTCCCACCCGGCACCTGTATCGGTGAGCGCCTCTGCGGGCAGCTCGAAGCGCTGCATCCAGGAAGCGGATCCATCGGACGTCTGCCCGGAAGCCTCGGTCTGCACCGCTGCCGGTTCCAGCGCCTGGCCGTCCCAGCTGGCCCGCCAGCGGCGCGCCTGCTCGGTGGAGAGTTCCAGCAGGTACTCGGTCTGGGGATCCAGATCCAGGCCGGCTCCGTCCTCGGCGGTGACCTGTTCCAGATCGACGTCGAGCGCGTGTGACCGGCTCGGCAGCAGCGCCTGGACCTCACCCTGGGGGTCCACGATCCGGGCCCAGCTTGCGGGGACCCCGGAGATGCCCGGCCCGGCGGGCAGCAGCGCCTCCTCGTCGATCTCGGCGCGCCACAGCTCGCCGCGGTCGGTCACGCCCACGGGCACGAGTCCCGCGGCGGTGTCCACGGCGTCGCTGAGCACCTCGGGCTCTGAGGGATCGATGAGCACGTAGCCCACCCCCAGTTCTGCCATCAGCTCCTCGGTCTCCAGTGCCCCGGGAGTGATCAGCGAGGCGATCAGCGAGGCCAGGCGCTGCTCGGCGACGGTGAACTCGGTGCTCGTCGTGGCCGCGGCCATCGGATCGGCTGCGAGACCGGCGTCATCTCGGGCGCCGCCGAGAAGGTTCGGGACGCGCTCGGGCTGCGCCCACAGCGGCAGGTCTCCAGCGGCTGCCACCGCCCGGGACTTGTCCAGCGTGCGCCCCTCTCCGGAGACCAGCTCGCCGATCACCCCGGGATCGGCCGCAGAGAGCACCAGCGTGCGCAGTTGTGCGGGGCCGGTGCCCTGATCCGCGGCGGTGGCCGGGAGCTGACGCAGCGAGCCGGCTTCGATGAGCGTCGGGGCGGCGTTGACCGCGGTCAGCGGCTGACCGGTCAGCGGTGCTCCGGGCATCACGCGGGGGCTGTAGAACAGCACCAGGGATGCGCCGATGGCGAGCACCAGCAGCGTGGAGATCACCGGGGTGATGGTGCCGCCCACCCGGGGGAAGGCCAGCGGGAATCGGTCCAGGGAGGCCATCCCGGCCGCCAGCAGGCAGAACAGCATCACCGACACCACGGGTCCCGGGTTGCCGCTGATCACCGCGGTGCCATCCGATCCGGCGGCCAGGAGCCCCACCAGCGCGGAGAGACCCAGGGCCGCGAGCAGCAGCGTACCGGCCACGATCGGCAGTGGTCGGGTGCGGCTGCCGGTGAAGATCCCCAGCAGCGCGATGACCAGCAGCGGCAGCCCGATCAGCAGCGCGATGCGTAGGCTCCAGAAATCCCCGGCGAGGTAGCCCGGCAGCCAGGAGCCGGCGGCTCCGGCGGAGGCCAGCCCGGCGGCAGGGTCGAAGGCACGCGAGAAGCCGAGCAGCTGCTGCCACAGCGGGGCGGCGTCGGCCGCCAGCGCGCGGCCTGGCTCGTGGACCAATACCGCTGCGAGGTTCTTGCCCTGCAGCACGGCGGAAGCGATCATCGGTGCGGCCACGGCCAGCGAGGTCAGCGGAATCAGCCACAGCGGGCGTCCTCGGCGACCAAGGATCGAGGCGAGCACGATGCCGACGATCACCACCAGCGGAAGCAGCGCCGGGGAGGCGGCGGTGAGCACCATCAGCAGCAGCGCGGCACCGGTGGCGTATTCCCAGCTTCCCGCGACGCCCAGGCCGACGGCGGCGCGACCGACCGCGCGGACCGTGGCCACCACCGCGACCGGCAGCAGCACGTGGACCAGAACCGCTCCGATGCGACCTTCCCCTACCGCGATGTGCAGGGTGGGCATGGCGGTCCAGAGCAGCGCCGAGACCACCCGCCGGGAGGCCTTCGTGGACCAGAGGCCGGCGGCGTACCAGGCGCTGAGCGCGCTCAGCGGCAGCGCAAGGATCAACAGCCAGACCAGCACTGCGGACCCATGGCCGAAGCTCAGTGCCGAGAGGGCGAGCAGCAGCAGGTTGAACGGGTCCGCGGCGGAGAGCGTTCCGAGGCTGTCTGCAGCCAGGAAGCTCACCGAATGGGCGAAGACCTCCGGCAGCGAGGCGGCCACCGGCAGGGCGGCGCCGCCGGTGATCGCCTCGGCGGAGAGCAGGTCGCGGAAGGCCAGCAGAGAGGCTCCGGCCAGGGCCAGCAGCATCAGGAACAGCCCGAGCCGGTCTCCGGAGCGGCGCGAGGGCATCTCGTCGAACTCGCCGTCGGAGGCGCCGATCTCGAGCAGGGCGTCCTCGTTGTTCTCACGCTCCCCGGTGTCCTCGGGCTCGCCGTAGAACCCGGGGGTGAACCGGGTGCGCGGGACCGAGACGGTCTCCGCGGTCATCGCCGAGCGGCGCTGGGCCCGGACCTCGGCGGGGCTGCACGTCATGCGCGCCTCGGTCTGGCGTCCGCTGCGCAGGAGCTCGGCGGAGGAGCTGATCTGTTCGTCGCGGCTGAGCCTCGCCAGTGCAGCACGGCGACCCTGGGTGGCGAATCGACGCGTGTGCACGATTGCCGCCCAGTTCAACAGTGCGCGCAGCGAGGCGAAGAACTGGCCGGCCCCGGCGTCGGGGGCCTTGACCACGGTCAGCCCGATCAGACGCAGCAGGGCGGCGAGCCACATGCCGACCCAGAGGAACGGCACCGCGAGCGGATTGGCGTCGGCGAGTCGACGGCGGAT
Source organism: Nesterenkonia sp. AN1 (assembly GCF_000582475.1). Lineage (NCBI taxonomy): Bacteria > Bacillati > Actinomycetota > Actinomycetes > Micrococcales > Micrococcaceae > Nesterenkonia > Nesterenkonia sp. AN1. The sequence goes on along the minus strand of NZ_JEMO01000020.1, from coordinate 144,334 downwards.
CTGGCTGACCCGCTGGGCACCGGGAAGGTAGAGCGCTCCACCGAGCCGGTGCACGGCGTCTCGGCGCGGCGGGTCCTCGCGCAGCACCCGTGCGCTGGGTTCGATGACGATATGGGCACCGACCTCGCGGGCACGGCGGCAGAACTGCGCGGCGGCGTAGTCTCCGCTGAGTCCCGGGTCGAAGCCGCCGAGATCTCCGAACAGCGGGGCGTGGACCAGCATGGCCTCTCCGGAGACGGCGGGTACCGCGTCGCGGCCGTCGTACTGCCCCTGGTCCAGCTCCTTGGGCTCGGTGGCCGTGAGCACCTCGGCGGAGCGGGCGCTGTAGAGACCCACGTTGACCAGCCGCTCTGGGATCTCGGCGGAGAGCTGTTTGGCGCCGATCAGCTGGATCTGGCCGTGGCGCTCCTCGTCCTTGACGGTGAAGAGGCGCTCTTCGAGCCGCTCCAGCGCATCGGTCGTGGGCACGGTGCCGGCGGGCAGGATCCAGAGCCATTGGTGGCGCGGGTTGAATCCTTCCGGCAGCTGTCGCTCCAAGCTGCGCCAGAGCTGGGTGACCTTGATCCCGCCCGGGCCCTGGCTCGCCGTCCCCCGGGCCTGCCGGCGGTCTTCGAGCAGGCCGGAGCGCAGCGACCGGGAGAGGTCCTGAACCCCACGGTAGCCCGCGGCGGAGAGTTCGATGATGTGATCAGGGGCCCGGGTCTGCGCGGCCAGCGCCTCCCGGGTCCGCTGCACCGCGGTGCCGAACTCGCCAAGAGCAGTGTCGAGGGTTCCGGGAGCGGGGGCTCCGGCGCCTGAGCTGTCGGCGTCGGTGAAGGACCCGCCTGGAGCGGACGACAAATCGCCGCCGTCGTGCAGGACGACAGCGGCGATATGAGGGCCAGAATGAGCGTTGATCAGAGCGCTCTCTTTCGCAGCTTGCGCCGCTCCCGCTCGGAGAGTCCACCCCAGATGCCGAAGCGCTCATCGTTGCCCAGCGCGTATTCCAGGCATTCCTGTTTCACGTTGCACGCGCCGCAGACCTTCTTGGCGTCCCGGGTGGAGCCGCCCTTCTCAGGGAAGAAGGCTTCCGGATCGGTCTGGGCGCAGAGCGCATCGACCTGCCAGGCGAGCTCACCCTCGATCTCCTCGGTCGGGACCAGCGCGGGCAGACCCAGCCAGGTGGTCCGGCCCGAATCCGAGGACTGGGTCTCCGGAGCCGGAGTCGCCCGGGCGGGCAGCTCGTGGGCCGGGGCTTCAGTGCGGCGGGAAGGCGCCTCACTGAGAGCCGTGACCGAAGATCGGGTGACGGCCGCGTCCTCCTCGGAGCGGCGTTCAGCCTCCTCGTGGGCGGCGAGGAAGGCCGTGGCCTGATCCTCCAGGGTCTTGCCGTGCTCCAGCCGCTCCGCGGCCTGAGGATCAGCAGGGTCCACGAACCAATCAGCAGGAACCTCGAGACCTGTCCTGCGCGCTGTGGCCGTGGTGCCGGGCTGTTCTGCGCCCAGCCGCTCTGCGTTCCCCATCAAAGGGCCTCCCGAGGTTGATCATGCGTGTACTGCCCCTAATTACACTGGCGTAAGTAATGATCCGTCAAGTGAGCGACTTAAGTAGCCACTAGCAGACCGCCAACCCCATGATCACGCCCGACACGCCGTGAAAAATCAGCTTGCCGCGAGGCGCGGCGGACCCAGGAGAGAAACTATGACACCGATCACACTCGGCGGCTCTGCCGCCCAAGCACCCCAGAACTTCCCGGCCCTGCTGGACCTGCTCGAGTCCCGACCGCAGCCCGCGCTGATCTGGTACGGAGCTGGTGAGAACCAGGAACGGGTGGAGCTCTCCGGGCGGGTGCTGCAGAACTGGGCGGTCAAGCTGATCGGTCTCTTCAGCCAGGAGACCGAGATCGACGAGGATGCCCCGGTGCTGGTCGACGCCGCCCCGCATTGGAAGGCCGCCGCCGTCCTGCTGGCCGCCGGGGCGCTGGGCTGGAGAACGACGCTGAGCGCCCCCGCAGCGGCGCAGGACGACGCCGAGGCTCTCGTGTCGCTCGCTTCCGGGCTGGAACCCGGGTTGATCATCACCGACCGGCCCGACGCGTGGACCGGTGCAGGGCCGATGGCGTCTGGGCTCGGCGAGGCCGAGCTCGCGGCGCTCTCGCCCGGGCTGCTCGATGCTTCCTTCGAGGAGTCCACCGGAGAGCGGCTTCCCGCCTGGGCGCTGGACATCTCCGCAGAGGTCCGGCAGCACCCGGACCAGCTGCCGGCCCCGCTGCCGCCGCTCGCGCTTCCCGGAGCGACCACCGGGGCCGAGTCCGGCGCTGCGGCAGGAGGTGGGCTCGTCGTCGTCGGCGCTGCGATCGAGACGAGCCTGAAGGACTGGCGACTTGCCCGCTGGGCCGGCGAGGAGCTGTTCGCGCAGATGCTTCAGACCTGGGCGCAGAGCCGCCCGGTCGTGCTGTTCCAGGGCGATCCCGCCGCGCAGCCCGAGGCGTGGGAGCAGATGCTGCGCAATGAGGGCGTCCGCTGAGGGCGGCGACGCGGGCACGGGCAGGGGCAGGGAGCCCCTCCCTGGGGCGCAGATGGGTGGAATCCTGCCCGGATTCGTGATCTTTCCGACCGTTCGCGCCCCCGCGACAGGGGCGGCGGGCCCGGGCTCAGCGGGAAGTGACCTCGGCTGCGTCGGCGGCGGGGTCCTGCTCGGCGGGAAGATCCGAGAAGCTCGTGCGGTCGGTGGTGAAGACCCAGTATTTGTAGGCGAAGAAGCGGAAGATGGTGGCCAGCACCAGGCCGATCACGTTGCCGGCGATGAAGACCTCGCTCACCGAGTCCATGCCCAGGACGTACTTCGCGATGCCCACGCAGCCGGTCTGGATGCCCAGGCCGATCGCGTTCATGATCAGGAACAGCACCAGCTCGCGCGCCTTGCCGGTGGAGCGCCGGTGCCGGAAGGTCCAGTAGCGGTTGGCCATCCAGGAGAACATGGTGGCGACGACGCCGGCGACGACCTTGGCCTTGAGCTGCGAGTCGTCCATGGGCCCGCTGATCAGCCAGAGGAAGATCGCGGAGTCGATGATGAAGGCGACACCGCCGACGGCGCCGAACTTCGCGACCTCGCGCCAGAGCGTGAGGAACAGGGTCTCGATGCGCCGATACAGCTTGGTGATCATGGGCGATATTCCTGCCGGTCTGTGCTGGCGAAGGTGGAGCTGGCCAGGAAGGCCTGGGCGTGAGCGGCGGCGCTCAGCCGGTGGCCGGCGGTGTCCGGCAAGAAGGCGGATTCGCCGGGTGTAAGAGTGAGCATATGAGGTGTTCCTGAGCCTGGGGTGGGTCCCACGCCGACGCCGGGGTCACTCGGTGCCGCTGACTCATCCCGCGTTTCGGGCGGAGCGTGCAGCGTCAGCTCGCCGGCCGTGCACAGCACGATACCGGGGCCGGGCCGTTCCAACATCACCTCTCCGGGAAGCTCAAAGGATTCCAGCGCGAACTCCTCGAACGGGGCCTGGTATCGGGTCCGGTGCGGGGAAGCATCGCTGCGCTGCACGGGGCAGTGCGGTACCGGGAGCACCCCGAAGTCGGTGACGCTGAGCAGCTCCTCGACATCCAGGTGCTTGCCGGTCAGTCCGCCGCGCAGCACGTTGTCGGAGTTGCCCATGAGCTCCACGCCGACCCCATGCAGGTAGGCGTGGAGATTCCCGGCGGGAAGGTAGATCGACTCTCCGGGCGCCAGCTGCACGCGGTTGAGCAGCAGCGTGACGAAGATGCCCGGGTCCCGGGGGAACGCCGCGCTGACCTGGTCCAGCATCCCTCGCGTGCCTGGATCCAGGGACGCGCTGATTCCGACGTCGTCTTCCCGCCGCGGTCCTGACGCCGGGTCCAGCATGCCGTGCAGCTGGCCGGCGGCGATCGCGGACTCGTCCCGGTGGCTGCCCAGCAGCTGCTCCAGCGCTGCGGCGTAGTCCTGGGCGACCACGCGGCTGTGCAGCCGGTCCAGCACCGTGCGCAGCTGCGGGTGATCCTGCTGCTCAGCTCCGCCGTGGCCGAGACCGGCAAGCGAGGTGCGAAGCGACTCCAGAACCGTCACAGCCTCCGCATAGGGCCGGAAGCCGCACAGCGCGGAGAATTCCGTCAGCGCGACGACCAGTTCGGGTTTGGCGTGGGGGTCTTTATAGCTGCGGTGCGCAGCGTCCCGGGCGACCCCGGCGGTTTCCTCTGCCGCGAAGCCGAGGCGGGCGCGCTCTGCGGTGGGGTGCGACTGGATCGAGAGCGGCTGCTCGGCGGCGAGCACCTTGAGCAGAAAGGGGAAGCTCTCCGAGGCCTGGGCTGAGTCGTGGAGGTACTCCGGGAGGGAGGTGATCTCACCGGGACCCTGCGCGCCAGCAGATGGCAGTTCCAGAAGGGACGGGCCTGAAGGATGGGCCCCCATCCAGAGCTCGGCCTGCGGGGTCGCGGATGCGGCCCAGCCGAAGAGCTCTCTGAACGCGGTGGTGGAACCCCACGCGTAGTCGCGAACAGGGTTGATCATCTTGAACATCGGGAGAACCTTATCAGCCCTAATTCACCGGGTCGCAGCGGTAGTTCGAGGAGGCGGCCTCCTCGAGGACCCCGGTCTGACCATTGCGCTGAGCGTCGATCAGATACTCCCGGGTCAGTTCCGAGCCGTCTGGCTGGGTAGGCGGCGACGTCGGGTCGATCGAGGGCTCGTCGTCCTCGACCGCGCCAGCGGCCTGTCCGGTGGCCTGGGCCGGTGTCGCCAGCATCACACCGAGCGTCCCGGATTGCGCGGGCAGGAACCCGGCGGAGCCGAAGAGCCCACCGCCGTTCTGGTGCTCCTCGTTGGCGATCAGCTCATCCACCCGCTGCTGGATCTGCTCGAAATCGGGGTAGGTGGAGAACAGGTCGCCGGAGGCCCCGAAGTCGGGGGCGCCTAGCACCAGGCGCTGCGGGGTCTGGCCCTGCGCGTCGACGGCCAGGTCCAGGAACGAGCCCAGCTGGGACTGCGGCAGGTTGGTCTCCACCACGTTCCCCCCGGCCTGCATGATCTCGCTGAATCGCGAGAGCAGCGTCTGCGGATTGAACTGGGACATCATCGCCTGCTGGATGCACTGCTGACGCTGGATCCGGTTGTAGTCGGAGCTGAAGGTGCGCGAGCGTGCGTAGGCCAGAGCCTCCTGGCCCGAGAACTCGTACACACCGGGGGCCCACCAGTTGTCCCCCCAGCTGCCGTCGGGCATCGGGCCGCGATAGGGCACCCAGCCGCCGGAGTCCACGCTCACCCCACCCATGGCGTCGATGAGCTGCTCGAATCCGTCCATGTCCACCATCACGTAGCCGGAGACCTCCAGGTTCAGGCTTCCGGAGACCGCGTCCATCATGGCTTCGGCACCGGGATCCTCAGCTTCGGGGTAGAGGTCCTGATGGTTGTTCATCACATCCGTGTAGAGGAAGTTGATGATGCACTCGTCGCCACAGTCATAGCCTGTCGGATAGACCGCGTTGAGCGGGGAGTCCTCGTTGAACTGGGCGTTCTGGAAATTGCGCGGGATCGAGAAGATGATGGTCTCTGCGGAGTCCTCGTTGACGCTGACCACGTGGATGGAGTCTGGGCGCAGGCCCTCGCGCCCCTCGCCGGCGTCGGCGCCCATGAGCAGGAAGTTATACCGCCCGTCCACGGCGTCGATGCCGGGACCGGAGGCGAAGATCCCGTCCAGCGCGGCACGACCCTCGTTGACCAGTTTGGCGCCGTAGCCCAGTGCCCCCGAGGTCACGGTGATCAGCACCACCAGCACGACGGCGACGATCGGCTTGAGCCCCTGCGCCAGGGAGGTGAAGTGAAGCAGCCGGAAGGTGTCAAGCCAGAGGATCAGCCAGCCGAGCGCCAGCGCGCCCAGCACCACCGCGCTGAGCCAGAGCATGAACGGCTGGGTCAGCAGCGAGAGCACGACTCCGCGCATGGTGAGGAACATCAGTCCCAGCAGGAGCGCGGAGAACCAGCAGCCGATGGTGACGGCCAGGGCGGCGCGGCCGAGCTTCTTGGAACCCGCAGCGATCTGGGCGGCGCCGGGGATGAACAGGGTCAGCGCCAGGAGCATCAGGGCGCGTCGGGTGCGGTCAGTCTCGGAACCGCGCTGCGGGCTTCGGATCACCTCGGGTTCGGTGGTGAACCGGTGATAGCTGATCGTGGAGTCGCTCATCGCGTCCGGTACGTGCCCAGCTCGGCGGCCTCTTCGCGCAGTGCGGCGCCCTTTGCGTGGGCCTCGGCGGCCAGCGACTTCTGGAAGTCCAGCAGGCTCTCGCGCAGCTGCGCGGCCTGGGCGGAGTCTCCGGCGGCCAGGGTGCGCACGGCGAGCAGCCCGGCATTGCGGGCGCCGCCCACCGAGACGGTGGCCACGGGCACCCCAGCTGGCATCTGCACGATGCTCAGCAGCGAATCCATGCCGTCGAGGTGCTTCAGCGGCACCGGTACGCCGATCACCGGCAGCGGCGTGACCGAGGCCAACATGCCCGGCAGGTGGGCCGCTCCCCCGGCACCGGCGATGATCACCCGGATCCCGCGCTCGTGGGCGGTCTTGCCGTAGCTGATCATCTCTTCGGCCATCCGGTGGGCCGAGACGACGTCGGCCTCGAAGGTGATGCCGAACTCGTCCAGCGCCTGCGCGGCGGCCTTCATGATCGGCCAGTCGGAGTTCGATCCCATGACCAGACCGACCTGGGCCGCAGAGGCGCTGCGGGTCTGTGCCTCGGCGTCGCTCGAGGACGCTGCGGCGGCCTGGTGCTCAACAGGGTGACTCACGGGGTTCTGGCTCACTGGCTTCTCACTCAAGGGTTGGGTTCTCACTCACGGGGCTCTGGTGCGCTGGGTGCTGGTGCGCTGGGTTCTGGCTCACTGGGTTCTGGCTCACTGGGCAGGTCCTTCCACGATGATCTCGGCCACATCCGCGGCGGCTCGGCGCACGCGCTGGAGCCTCGCGCGGCGCGCTTCCCAGGTCTCCTGCGTGGAAAGCGTCTGGGTGAGGATGTTCACATGCCCGATCTTGCGACCTGGGCGGGCTTGTTTGCCGTAGAGGTGGATCTTGGATCCCGGCGAGCGGCGCATCGCCGCGGCGAAGGAATCGTGTGGGGACCGTTGCTCCTCGGCGTCGCTGCCGAGCAGATTCTTCATCACCGTGTAGCCGCCGGCGCCGCCCTTGACCTCGGTGGCGCCCAGCGGAAGCCCGAGCACGGCGCGAAGGTGCTGCTCGAACTGGCTGGTGACGGATCCGTCCATGGTCCAGTGCCCGGAGTTATGCGGTCGCATGGCGAGTTCGTTGATGAAGATCCCGGCGGTGGTCCCGGTCTCGGGGTCGGCATCGTCTTCACTGATCTCGAAGAGCTCCACCGCGAGCATGCCGGTGACCTGCAGCTTCTCAGCCACCGTGCGTGCGATGCGCTCGCACACCTCCAGGTGGTCCGCGCTGGTCTGCGGCGCCGGGGCGATGACCTCATCGCAGACCCCGTTGGTCTGGGTGGATTCCACCACCGGGTAGGTCACGGTCTCCCCCGCAGCGGAGCGCGCCACCTGCGCGGAGAGCTCACGGGTGTAGCGCACCTTCTGCTCCGCGAGCAGACCTGAACCGGTTTCGGCGGCGCGGCCGAACCAGTCCTGGGCCTCGGCGGCCTGTTCGGCTGAGTCGATCATCCGCACCCCCTTGCCGTCATAGCCTCCGCGCGGGGTCTTCAGCACCACCGGCCAGCCGACGTCGGCGCCGAATCCCAGCAGGTCCTCGACGCTGCGGACCTCGGCCCAGCGCGGGTTCGGCAGGCCAAGCTGCTCCACGGCGCTGCGCATCGCGAGCTTGTCCTGGGCGTAGATCAGCGCCTCGGGACCGGGGTGCATCTCGGTGCCGGCGGTGGTGAGCGCCTCGAGCACCTCGGCGGGCACATGCTCATGGTCGAAGGTGACCACGTCCAGGCCGGCGGCGAAGGCGGCCACCTCGTCGGGGTCGGTGTAGTCCCCAAGGGTGGTGTGCGGGATGACCTGGGCGGCCGAGGAGTCGGCCGAGCCCGCGAGCAGGTGCAGCTCGATGCCCAGCTCCACGGCGGCCGGGGCCATCATGCGGGCCAGCTGGCCGTCGCCGATGACCCCGATCTTCGGGGTGCCGGCGGGGCTGCTGGGCTGGTCTGGGTTGCTGTCCTGTCGCGTCACAGTCCCCAATTATGCGCCATGACCTCCGCTGGCCCGCACAGGGAAACACCCCCGGCCGGAGCCGGGAACGCTGGACAGCTGACCGGCCCCACCAATCCCAGGTCACTCGGCGGATGTGCAGGTTGCGACCCTAGCCTGGGCTTCACATGTCGGCACGACGCAGGGATGGGACCGCAATGGGACGTTACGTAGTCACCTTCGACACCGCAGATTCTCAGATGCTCGAGCACGATGCCCCCGGGCTGCTCAGCGCCCAGGGCTTCTCCACGGACAGCTATTTCCCGCGCCTCGGCGTGGGCGTGGTGGACGGTGAGGCCGGTGACCTGGAGGCCTTCAGCGGACGTTGCCGGGACCGTCGAGCCCCGATGAGCTACAGCCCCGAGCTGACGTATTACGCGATCGGCGGCCGGGCGGCTGATCTGCCGGCCGTCGAACTGCCCTCCGCCGTCGGGTCCGTCGAGGCGCCGTTCACCGACACGGCCGAGCTCACCTGGGGGCTTCAGGCGGTGGAGGTCGGGCGTGCCCAGGAGGCCGGACTCACCGGCGCCGGGGTGCGCATCGCGGTGCTGGACACCGGCTTCGACCTCGAGCATCCGGACTTCCTCGGGCGCGCCGTGACCGCAGAGTCCTTCATCCCAGGCGAAGGACCCGCAGACGTGCACGGACACGGCACCCACTGCGTGGGCTCCGCCTGCGGACCCTGGGCTCCCCCGTCCGGGCGAGGCTTCGGAGTGGCCTCCAGAGTCGAGATCTTCTCGGGCAAGGTCCTCGGTGCAGACGGCTCCGGCTCGGACGCCTCGATCCTTGCAGGCATCGATTGGGCCCTGCAGAACGACTGTCAGATCGTCTCGATGTCACTCGGCGCCGATGTGCGCGAGGTCCATCCTCCGTATGTGACCGCGGGTCGGCGGGCACTCGAGCGGGGTTCGTTGCTGATCGCGGCGGCGGGCAACAACGCCGGGCGCAGCGCGGGTGATCCCGGGTTCGTGGGGGCACCGGCGAACAGCCCCTACGTCATGGCGGTGGCGGCGCTGGACGCGGGACTGCAGGTCGCGGACTTCTCGGCCCGCTCGCTGCCTCATGACGGCGGGGAAGTCGACATCGCCGGCCCCGGGGTGGACATCTATTCCTCCTGGCCCGGTCCCGCGCATCACCGCAGCATCAGCGGCACCTCCATGGCGGCCCCGCATGTCTCCGGCGTCGCCGCGCTGCTCTCGGCCTCCACCGGGCTGCGCGGCCAACCGCTGTGGGACGAGCTGATTCGGACCGCTCGCCAGCTCTCAGGTGCTGACATGGAAGACGTCGGGGCCGGACTGGCCGTGATTCCGGCGCAGGGCGGGTGATCGGGCGTGACGGATCAGCAGTGGATCATCACCGTCGACGAGGAGCACCTCGACGGGATCGACCAGGTGGTCGCGGACCTGGAGGCGGCAGGGCTGATGGTGGACCGGGTGCTGCGCAGCCTCGGGCAGATCACCGGGCACACCGTCACCTCCCCGGGAGTGCAGGCCCAGGCGGCGGACGAGCCGCCGAGCTTCTCTGCCGTGGCCGGAGTAGCCTCCGCCGACGGCGCCCAACAGCACCATATAGCCCCACCCGACGCTGAGGTCCAGTAGCGGCCGCGTCATTGCGTCGGGTGGTCCCTGCTGCGCCGACTTCAGTGCAGCGGGGACCCGATCACCTCGAACCGGTGGCCGTCCATGGCACCGGAGAGCAGGGGCATGGCCTCTGCGATGAGCGCCTGGACACTTGCCAGCTGGAGTGACTCTCGGTGGGCCTCGGCGGAGGTCCAGAGCTCGGTGACGAAGACCGTCTCGGGGTGCTCTTCGCTGACGCCCACCTCGTAGAGCAGACAACCCGCCCGCTGCAGGTCTGGGTTATGCCGGGTCAACAGGGACACGACCTGGTCCCGGGCGCCCGGCGCTACTCCCAGCGTCCCCACATTGGCGAAGGTCATGGGATCACAGTAGAGGCGCCGCGCGGACCTGTCAGCCCCTCCCGGCGGAGCCGCTCAGGGCTTCACTGCCGGGTGTAGGACTCCCACTTGCGGGCCTGGTGCTCGGCGTCGATGATCCGGACGGTGCCGGACTTCGAACGCATCACGATGGACTGGGTGGAGACCTTGTCCCCCTGGTACCGCACGCCGCGCAGCAGGTCGCCGTCGGTGATCCCGGTGGCGGCGAAGTAGCAGTTGTCCCCGGTGACCAGCTCATCGGTGGTCAGCACCCGGCTGACGTCGTGACCGGCGTCGAGCGCCTTCTGCGCCTCCTCGTCGTCCACCGGGGCGAGGCGACCCTGGATGACGCCGCCCACGGCCTTGATCGCGCAGGCGGTGATGATGCCCTCGGGGGTGCCGCCGACGCCCATGAGCACATCGATCCCGGAGCCTTCGCGAGCCGCGGCGATGCCGCCGGCCACGTCACCGTCCATGATGAACCGGACCCGGGCGCCGGCCTCGCGGATCTCGGTGACCAGCTTGGAGTGGCGCGGGCGGTCCAGCACGCAGACGTTGAGCTGGCTGATCCGCTTGTTCTTGGCCTTGGCGATCAGGTGCAGATTCTGCTTCACCGGCAGGCGAAGGTCCACCATGTCGGCGGCTTCGGGCCCGGTGATCAGCTTGTCCATGTAGAAGACCGCGGAGGGGTCGAACATGGTGCCGCGCTCGGCCACGGCGAGCACTGCGAGTGCGTTGTTGTAGCCCAAAGCGGTGAGCCTGGTGCCATCGATCGGATCGACCGCCACGTCGGCCTCGGGCCCGGCACCGTTGCCGACCCGCTCACCGTTATAGAGCATCGGAGCCTCATCCTTCTCGCCCTCGCCGATGACCACGACACCGTTGAGGTTCACGGTGTCGAGCAGGGAGCGCATCGCGTCCACGGCGGCACCGTCGGCGGTGAGCTTGTCCCCCATGCCGACCCAGGCGCCACCGGCGATGGCTGCGGCCTCGGTGACCCGGACCAGCTCCATGGCCAGGTGGCGGTCAGGCTCGGAGTCCCCCACGGCCAGTCGTGCCGAAAGATGGGAGAAGTCCTGGGACGAGCCGTCGTCGGAGCGTGTCCCGCGGTGCTGCGAAGAATCGTTCATGGGCTTGGGCCACCTTGTCGTCTCGGCTTCTGGCCGGCCTCGTCGCCGGCCCTGCCGCCATCATAGCCGCGAGCACGGACGCGGCATCGAGTCACGGACCCGGGCATGTCAGTCCACGGTGACACAATAGAGAGGTGACCGAGCCAGAAGAAGCCCCCACTCCGCAGCTGACGCAGTCCCAGGCGAAGCGTCTGCGCCAGCCCCTGATCGGCGTCGTGATCACGGTGGCCATCACCCTGCTCGCGGTCTTCGCCGTGACGGGACTGCGACCCGAGCGCGACGTTGCCTTCACTCCGGACGTCGATGTCGCGGAGGCGGCGGGGTGGACCAGCGACGTCGCGGACTTCACCGCCATCTCCCCAGAGGTGCCCGAGGGGTGGACCGCGAACTACGCCCGCTGGGAGAACCGCGTCGAGCTCGGCGTCACCGCCTGGGAGGTCGGGTACTCCGTGGACGAGGAGAGCTTCCTGAGCTTCGCGCAGACCGATGAGCCCAACCCGGCGTGGGTCAACGATGCGACCCGGCAGCTCGGGCCCACCGGGGAGGAGACCATCGAGGGGCTGACCTTCGAGGTGCGCGAGGATGACCAGTGGAAGTACTACGTCCTGGAGGCCGAGGAGAACCCGATCGACGGCACCGCGATCGTGCTCGGCGGCGATGCCACGGCCGAGCAGTTTGAGACCTTCCTCGCAGCTGTCGCGACATCGATCGATGTTGAGGTAGAAACAGAGGACGACAACGGAGGTTCCACAGGATGACCGCATCGACCACGCCCGTCCAGCCGCTTCCCGCGGAGGTCTGGGAGCTGCTCAAGGCCGGAAATGCCCGCTTCGTCGCCGGCGACTCCAAGCACCCGAACCAGAACGCCGCACGCCGCTCCTCGCTCACCGAGTCCCAGCACCCGGTGGCCACGATCTTTGGCTGCTCGGACTCCCGTCTGGCCGCCGAGATCATCTTCGACGTCGGCCTCGGCGACGTCTTCGTCGTGCGCACGGCCGGTCAGGTCACCGACGACGCCGTGCTCGGCTCCCTGGAGTTCAGTGTCGCCGAGCTCAAGGTCCCGCTGATCGTGGTGCTGGGCCACGACTCCTGCGGCGCGGTCTCGGCAGCGCTGCAGGCCACCGAGTCCGGGGTCACCCCCACCGGCTTCGTGCGCAGCCTGGTGGAGCGCATCACCCCCTCGGTGCTGGCCGCGCAGCGTGCGGGGATCACCAGTGTCAATGAGACCGTCGAAGAACATGTGAAGCAGACCGCGCACCGGATCGTGGATCACTCCCGGGTGCTCCACGATGCCGTGGCCCAGGGTCGCACCGCGGTCATGGGGGTGACCTACCGGCTCTCGGAGGGCCGTGCCGACGTCGTCACCAGCATCGGCGAGGTCTGACCTTCGGCTCAGCCGGCTGAATCTCCCCAGGATGGTCAGCCCCATTCCCTCCGGAGGGGCTGACGCCTAGGGTGGGTCCGTGATCGCGTTCATCACCGAGCTCCTGAGTTCCGGATCGCTGGGCCAGGCCCTTGCGGGGCTGTTGCTGCTGGTCGGCGGGGTCGTCTTCGTGGTCTGCGCCATCTCGCTGAGCTTCATCGATCTGCGGGAACACCGGCTTCCGAACCGCATCATCTACCCCTGGGCCGCAATCGCGCTGGGCCTGCTGATGCCCACGGCACTGCTGCTGGGGGACCCGTTCGCCGCGCTGCGGGCCCTGGCTGCCGCACTCATCTGGGGCGGGCTCTTCCTGCTCGTGCGGCTGATCGCTCCGCCGGCACTGGGCATGGGAGACGTGAAGCTCGCCGTCGTGCTGGGGCTCTACACCGGCCTCCTCGGCTGGGACACCGTACTGGCCGCCGTCGTGGTGTCCTTCCTGCTCGGCGGACTGGTCTCGGCGGGGCTGCTGGTCTCCGGGCGAGGCACGGCCAGGACAGCGGTTCCCTTCGGGCCGTTTCTCCTGGTGGGCACCGCTGTTGCGCTGATGCTCAGCGGCGGCGACTCGCTAGGCTGAACCCATGCCCACCCCTGACTTCATCAAGGCACTGCGTCAAGACATCGGCACCAGGGAGCTCTGGATCCCGGCGACCCGGGGTGTGGTGCTGCGCCGGGCCACCGGGAACCACGAGACCGAGGTGCTGCTGGTGCGTCGAGCCGACAACGGAGCCTGGACGGTGACCTCGGGGATCCTGGATCCAGGCGAGGACCCGGCCCTCGGCGCCGTCCGCGAGGTCGAAGAGGAGACCGGGGTCATCGCCCGTCCGGTGCGGGTGGCCGGGGTCTTCGCGACCGGGCTGGTGCGCTACCCCAATGGGGACGCCTGCCGGTACCTGGACACGGTGCTGGAGATGGAGCCCGTCTCGGGACAGGCCCGGGTCAACGACGACGAGTCCGTCGAGGTCGGCTGGTTCCCCGTCTCGCGGCTCCCGGAGCCGATCAGCGACGATCAGCGGATGGTCATCGACTGGGCGCTGGACGCCGAGGCCCCCGCCCGATTCCGCAGCTGAGTCCACCCCACCCCGCTGGTTGAGTTCTCCGGTCGGTACGTATCGACCGGAGAACTCAACTGCCCGGGACGGGACGTAACGGAACGGGGATCAGCCGGGGCGGGTCATGCTCATCAGGTCCAGGGACTCATCGAGCTGCGCCTCGGTGAGGTCGCCGCGCTCGACGTAGCCCAGCTCGATCACGGCGTCGCGCACGGTGAGCTTGTTCTTCACCGCGTGCTTGGCGATCTCGGCGGCGGCCTCGTAGCCGATGTGCTTGTTCAGCGGCGTCACCACCGAGGGGGACGCGGCGGCGAGGAACGCGGCGCGCTCCTCATTGGCGGTCAGGCCCTTGATCATCTTGTCGGCCATCACGTAGCTGGTGTTCTTCAGCAGCCGGATGGACTCCAGGAGGTTCGCGGCCATCACCGGGATGCCCACGTTGAGCTCGAAGGCGCCGTTGGTGGAGGACAGCGCCACGGTGGTGTCGTTGCCGATCACCTGGGCGCAGACCTGGATCGCGGATTCGCAGATCACCGGGTTGACCTTGCCGGGCATGATCGAGGAGCCCGGCTGCAGGTCCGGGATCGCGATCTCACCGAGACCGGTGTTCGGACCCGAGCCCATCCAGCGCAGGTCGTTGTTGATCTTCATCAGCGAGTAGGCGATGTTGCGCAGCTGCCCGGAGGCCTCCACCAGCCCGTCCCGGTTGGCCTGGGCCTCGAAGTGGTCCCGGGCCTCGGTCAGCGGCAGCCCGGTGTCCTGGGCGAGGCTGGCGATCGCCTTCTCGGCGAAGCCCAGCGGGGTGTTGATCCCGGTGCCCACGGCGGTTCCGCCCAAGGGAACCTCGGCCACACGCGGCAGGGCGGAGTCGATGCGTTCGACGCCGTAGCGCACCTGTGCGGCATAGCCGCCGAACTCCTGGCCCAGGGTGACCGGGGTGGCGTCCATCAGGTGGGTGCGGCCGGACTTCACCACGGAGGCGAACTCTTCGGACTTCGCCTCCAGGGCCTCGGCGAGGTACGCCAGGGCCGGCTGCAGATCGTTGACCAGCGCGGAGGTGGCGGCCACGTGGACGGAGGTGGGGAAGACGTCGTTGGAGGACTGCGAGGCGTTGACGTGGTCGTTGGGGTGGACCTCCTTGTCCGAGCCCTTCTCCGCCAGGTAGCGGTTGGCCAGGGTGGCCAGCACCTCGTTGGTGTTCATGTTCGAGGAGGTCCCGGAGCCGGTCTGGAACACGTCGATCGGGAAGTGCTCGTCGAGGTCTCCGGTCTCCACCAGCTCGGCGGCGTGGACGATGGCCTCGGCGAGCTCGGCGTCGAGCACCCCGAGGTCCTTGTTCGCCCGGGCTGCGGCCTTCTTCACCCGCGCCAGCGCCTCAATGTGGGCGCGCTCCAGGGTGCGTCCCGAGATCGGGAAGTTCTCCACGGCGCGCTGGGTCTGCGCGCGGTACAGGGCCTGGGCGGGCACCTTCACCTCGCCCATGGTGTCGCGCTCGATACGGTATTCGGTCTCAGTAGTGTTCTCGGTCATAGCCTCAGTCTAATAACCGATCCCCGGGGACCGAGACAGTGACGCGCAGCCCGAGCGGAGCACACGGCTCGGCTCACCGACGGAGCCCACCGGCCGGGCTCACCGGCCGGGCTCAGTCGACGCTGGCGATGAGTCCGTTGAGGAACTTCGCGGCGGCCGCGCGTTCGGCCTCGGTGAGCGCCTCCACGGCCGCAAGCATCCGGCGGTGCATCTCGCTGAGCGTCTCGCGCACCTCGTGGTCCCCTGCGATGGTGGGTTCGATCGCCACCGAGCGGCGGTCGCTGGGGAACGGCACGCGGCGGACATATTCATCGCGGATCAGTCGGTCCACCAGGACGCTGACCGAGGCGGCGCTGATGTCCAGTTCGCGGGCCAGGTCCCGTTGACGCAGCAGCTCTCCCGCCGCCTGGGCCCGCAGCACGTGGCGCAGCGCGAGGAGATCCGTCTCCCCCATGCGCATCGAATCCCGGGTGCGCGAGCGCATCTTCCGCTCAGACTCGCGGTACCTGCGCAGCAGGTTCAGCACCTCCACGGAGCTCGGCGCATGCGGAGTGTCCTGGTACCAGTAGCCGCCAGTTCGGAGACCGGGGGAATCTGCCTGATGTCCATCTTGGTCCTTCAACATCCCCGCCTCGAAGTGGCCGTCACGCCACTGCCTCTCGATAGTTGCTTGGGCTAGGTGTTAGCTCCTGAAGGCAATGGTAGGACACCGCAGAAAGCCAGGCCACCGAGGGTGCACACCGAGCCCCGGCATCTGCGTAGCATGGAGTGATGAGCAGAGCGTTCCAACGATCCGGCGCGGGCGATCAGATCGGCAGCAAGTCCGAGGATTCCTGGGGATCCCTGAGCTCGGACCTGAGATCCACCTTCGGCCGAACCTTCCTGCCGGTCGTGGTGCCCATGATCGGGATGTGGGCGGTCTATCTGGTGATGGTCTTCACCGGGAACTGGCTCAACCGGGCGTTCGGCCTGCAGGCTCGCGACGTGGACGGGCTGCTCGGGATCCTGTTCATGCCGCTGCTGCACGGCAGCCTCGGGCACATCCTGAGCAACTCGATGTCCTGGCTGGTTCTGGGGGGCATGGTCTCGCTGCTGACCCGGCGGTTCGTCAGCATCACCGCCGTGATCTGGCTGCTCTCCGGGGTGCTGCTCTGGCTCGGCGGCACACCCTGGATCTGCCACGCCCCGGAGGGTTTCGGCTGCGGTCGACTGCACATCGGCGCGTCCGCCGTGATCTATGGCTTCGCGACCTTCCTGGTCGCCTTCGGCTTCATCACGCGGCGGATCCTCGCGGTGGTGTTCTCGCTGGCCGTGCTCTTCCTCTATGGCCTGAGCATGCTCGTCGGGATGACCCCGATCAGCCCCGGCGGGGTGTCCTGGTCCGGGCATCTGGCCGGGGCGGCGGCCGGCGTCGTCGTCGCCTTCATCTTCACCAGGTCTGCGCGCGCCGAGCGTGCCAGCAGGAGGATCGCGCGAGGCTGAGCAGATCCGATCGGCCGGCGGGCCGAGCGCGCCCCGGGCACCTGAGCCGGACGCGGCACGCTCAGCCGCGAAGGATCTAGACGTCCTCGAGCAGCTCCGTGACCAGCGCGGCGATCCGGGAACGCTCCGAGCGGGTCAGCGTGACATGCCCGAAGAGCGGGTTGCCCTTGAGGATCTCCACCACCGCAGCGATCCCGTCGTGCCGGCCCACCCGAAGGTTGTCGCGCTGAGCGACGTCGTGGGTGAGCACGATCTTCGAGTTCTGCCCCATCCGCGACATCACGGTGAGCAGCACGTTCTTCTCCAGCGACTGCGCCTCATCGACGATCACCCAGGCGTCATGCAGCGAGCGCCCGCGGATGTGGGTCAGCGGCAGCACCTCGAGCAGCCCGCGGTGCATCACCTCCTCCAGCGCGTTCTCCGAGACCAGCGCCCCGAGGGTGTCGAAGACCGCCTGTCCCCAGGGGTTCATCTTCTCGGCCTCGGAGCCGGGCAGGTATCCCAGCTCCTGGCCGCCCACCGCGTAGAGCGGGCGGAACACGATGATCTTCTTGTGCTCTCCGCGTTCCAGCACGGCCTCGAGCCCGGCGCAGAGGGCCAGCGCGGACTTCCCCGTTCCGGCTCGACCTCCCATCGAGACGATGCCCAGCTCCGGGTCCATCAGCATGTCGATGGCCAGGCGCTGCTCGGCGGAGCGTCCGTGCAGCCCGAAGACCTCTCGATCTCCCCGGACCACCTGGACGTATTTATGTGAGGCTCCGTTCTGCTTGACTCGACCCAGTGCGGAGCCGCGGTCCGAGGAGATCACCAGCCGGTGTTCACCGGCAGCTGCTCGGCGTCCTCGAGGTCGATCTTCTCGCCCTCGTAGAGCTGGGAGATCTGTTCCGAGCTGGCGCTGACCTCGGCCAGGCCGGTCCAGCCGGAATCAGTGACCCATTCGTTGCGGTACTCATCGGCCGCGAGCCCCATCGCGGAGGCCTTCACCCGCATCGGCAGATCCTTGGTGACCACGGTGACATCACGGCCCTCGTCGGCGAAGCTCTTCGCCACCGCGAGGATCCGAGCGTCGTTGTCGGAACCGCGGAAGCCCTGCGGCAGCACCTCCAAGGAGATGTGGTTGAGCTCGACCAGCAGCCGTCCGCCCTGGTCGTTGAGCGGGATCGGTCGGTTCAGCGCCCCGTGCTTCACGCGCAGCTCATCGAGGAGTCGCAGCGCCGAGCGGGCGAAATAGCCCAGCTCGGCATCGTGGCGCTTCTTCTCCAGCTCGGAGATGACGACGACGGGGAGGATCACCTCATGCTCGGCGAACCTCAGGAAGGCCTTCGGATCCGAGAGCAGCACCGAGGTGCCGATCACGTAGGACTTCTGGGCCAGTGCGCCGGCGATCTCCTTCTCGAGCTCGTGCTTGTCGACGGAGTCAGGGGTTGCAGGGGTCACATGCGAGGAGGCCACGGTTTCTCCATATCCGGAAACACAGAAGGTCCCGTCCGCGAGTCTCGACGGCGGACGCCTGGTGGCGTCTCCGACTCGCGGCGGAACCTTGAACTGTCCCCGTTGTGATTCTCAGGGGTGGTCGGTTCGGCCCTGAGGGGCCGGTCCGACCCCTTCTCCGTGATGCCTGCGGCATACGCGATCGGGCCTCTCCGGTCAGTGTTCTGACACTTCAAAGCGTACTCCGCATCGAACTACATGGCAGTAGTTTTCGATGAGATCGGCATGACGAAACGGTAAACAGTTCGAGACCGGACGCTCATGACGCCGACCGGCTGCGGCGGGGAACGGCGTCAGTTTCCGAAGCGCCGTTGCCGCTGTGCGTAGTCCCGCAGCGCACGGATGAAGTCCACCCGGCGGAAGTCGGGCCACAGCGCCTCGCAGAAGTAGAACTCCGAATAGGCCGACTGCCACATCAGGAAGCCGGAGAGCCGCTGCTCCCCCGAGGTCCGGATGATCAGCTCCGGGTCGGGCTGGCCGCGGGTGTAGAGCCAGTCGGCGATCGAGCCTGGGGTCAGCTCCTCGGCCACTTCGCTGATGCTGCGGCCCTGAGACTCGGCGTCACGCAGCAGGTCCTTGACCGCGTCCACGATCTCCTGACGCCCGCCGTAGCCCACCGCCACGTTGACATGCACGGCCGGCTCCTCCTCGGCCCGGGCAAGCTCGGCATCCACGCAGCGCAGCCGCTCGGCCAGCGGGGCGGGCAGCAGCTCGGGCTGCCCGACGGGGTGGACCCGCACCGGGCGCCGCCGGGCCGGGATTCACACAGCCGCTCGAGGGTGTCGGCGATGATCTCCATGAGCTGGTCCAGCTCCTCGGCGGACCTGCTCATGTTGTCCGTGGAGAGCATGTAGAGGGTCACCGTGGGCACGCCGAGCTCGGCGCACCAGTCGATGAACTCCACGATCTTGTTCGCGCCCGCCAGGTGACCGTCCGCAGTCGGAGTGCCGGCCAGCTTCGCCCAGCGACGGTTGCCGTCCACCACCACACCGATGTGCTGCGGGATCCGGTTCTGCGGCAGCGCGCGGCTGATCTGCCGCTCATAGACGGCATAGGCGAGAGAACGCAGCCCCATGGGACCTCCTGCAGTGTTGGCGCATTCCCACCCTAAGGGACGGCCCTGGGATCTGCGCCCGGGGGCGGCGCGCGTCCAGATGCGGCGTGTGACACAGTATGTTACTGACAGGTCACCTGTGGCTCTACACTGGTGCCGTGGCCCCGCATGAGCATAAGACCGAGCTTCCTCACCGCAGCACTGCCCCGGCGGAGCGGCTCTTCGATTCCGAGGTGCCGCCGAAGCCGCGGATGCGCGGCTGGCTGCACGCCGCGATGGTGCCGCTAGCTCTGAGCGCGGGCATCGTGCTGATCGTTCTGGCTCCCCCCGGCACCCTGCGCGTGGCCTCGGTGGTCTATGTGATCACCGGGCTGCTGCTGTTCGCGGTCTCTGCGACCTATCACCTGGGCACCTGGTCACCACGCACCGCACGGGTGCTCAAGCGCCTGGACCACACCAACATCATGCTGATCATCGCCGGGACCTACACCCCGCTGACCTTGGCGCTGCTCCCGGAACCGCGCGACCTGATCCTGCTGGTGGCGGTCTGGACCGGGGCCATAGGCGGGGTCGCCTTCCGGGTGTTCTGGACCGATGCGCCGCGCTGGCTCTACACCCCGGTCTACGTCCTCCTGGGCCTGGCGGCGCTGGTGTTCCTGGGTGACTTCTTCGCCGCCGACGTCGCCGCGGCCACGCTGATCTGCGTGGGCGGGCTGTTCTACATCGTAGGTGCGGTCTTCTATGCGCTGAAGCGGCCGAACATCTCGCTGCACTGGTTCGGGTTCCATGAGCTCTTCCACGCGTGCACGCTGATCGGGTTCATCTGCCATTACATCGCGATCATGTTCGCCCTGCTGGACTGAGGCCTTCGCTGCGCAGCCGCGGACTTCACCCGCGCAGCGCGGCCAGCGCCTGGTCCAGTGAACCCACCGGAGGCAGGCAGACCATCGCGCCCACGGCGTTGAGGCATACGCTGAGCTTCAGCCCGGCCTCCGGCTGCACGGTCTCGGCGGCAACCGGCTCCACCGGCACCCCATGAAGCGCCCCGGCCCGGCGCACCTGAGCCAGGTCCGCCGCGGTGCCGGCGAGGAACCGGAACGCCGGGGACTGCCGTCCCGCGCGGCGCGCCACCAGCATGGAGGCCCCGATCACCGTGGGCGCCTTGGCGGCGGCGAGCTTCACGTGCTGCAGGATCATCCCCGGCCTGAGGTCCTCGGCACCGAGCAGCTCCAGCGCCTCAGCCATCTGCAGCGCCTGGGCCAGGGCGGCGACGCTGCTGGGCTCGGGTCCGTCCAGCGGGGTGGCCAGCAGCGGGCCCTGCTGCGCGGCGGTGAGCAGCCCTTCGGCATCCGAGCTCTCCAACAGCTGGATCTCCCCGCCCTCGCGGATCACGAAGCTTCGCAGGATCTGACCCAGCACAGCGGCGCCGCGGCGCACCCATCCGGCGTCGGCGCCGGCCGAGCTGAGCTGGAAGCAAGCCACCGCCAGATGCGCGTGATCGGCGAGGCCGCCGAGCTCGGCGGCGGGCACGCCGGCGTAGGAGATCCGCTGCACGCGCACCCGACCAGCCTGGTGGAGGGCATCGGACTCGGCCGCCGGATCCTCCCCGGGTTCACTCGTCACGTGGATCTGCCAGAGCCGTTCGGCGAGCGCCTCGGCCTGGGCCAGCAGCGCAGAATCGTCCCAGAGCGCCGCGGCCGTCGCCATCGAGGTGATCGCCTGGGCGTTCCAAGACGCCACGACCTTCTCATCCCGGGCCGGCTGATCCCGCAGCCGCCGACGACGGCGCAGCTCCGGCGCCACCTGCTCCATAAGCTGAGTCTGGGCACCGGTCAGCGGGGCATCGAAGTGCAGGGTGCGCGGAGTCTGCGCGCTGATGTGCAGCGGGGCGCCCTGCGTGATCGACTGCTCGTCGGCGGGGACGCCGCGGTTCAGCGCCACCAGCTGCTGGGCCTGCTCCTCCCCCAGGCCGGCAGCCCCGGCGGCCTCGTTCAGCTCGTCGTCGGAGAACAGGTAGGTGGCGCCCTCACTGTGCTGACCGGAGGTGTCGACCGTGTCGGCGTCGAGCGAGGAGGCCAGCAGCCCCGAGTCCGGCAGCAGCATCCGCTCGGTGAGCCAGTCCATGCTGAGCCGAGCCTGACGTTCGGCGCGTCCACGAGAGACCTCGTCCACGGCCGGGTGCCTGCTGAGCCGGGCGTAGTGCCCGATGAGCTGGGCATTGTCGTAGAGCATCTTCTCGAAGTGCGGCAGCGCCCAGGCGAGGTCGGTGGCGTAGCGCGCGAAGCCGCCTTCGACCTGATCGAAGAGCGCAGAACGGCCCAGGGTCTCCAGCGTGCGCAGCGCCAAACCCGCCGCCGCGGAGCCGGGGTCCCAGACGGACTCCTCGAGCAGGAAGCCCAGCAGCGGGGAGGGAGGGAACTTCGGCGCGGAGCCGAAGCCGCCGTGGACCGGGTCCTCCTGGTCACCCAGCACCCGCAGGGCGTCGTCCACGAGTCCGTCGAGCTCCGCGGACTCGATGCGTGAGGGGTCGATGCGCGCGGGATCGGTATCCGCGCCGTCGATGGGTGCGCCGTCGTCCAGGGCATGGACCGTCGTGGCCAGTCCCGCCTGCTGCCGGCGCTGAGCCCCGAGGGACTCGGCGATCTTGCCCGCGGAGGTCTCGACCTCGCTGCGGCGCTCGGTCCAGGCCTGGTGGACGGCGTCGAGGACCTCGGCGAAGGAGGGGACCTGGCCCACCCGGCGGGGAGGGAAGTAGGTGCCGGCGTGGAAGACCCGGGCGTCGGGCAGGGTGAAGACGCTCATCGGCCAGCCGCCCTGCCCGGTCATCGCCTGGGTGGCGGCCATATAGGTGTCATCCACATCGGGGTGCTCCTCGCGGTCCACCTTGATCGCGACGAATCGTTGGTTCAGCGTCGCCGCGAGCACCGGGTCCGCGAAGGACTCGCGCGCCATCACGTGGCACCAGTGGCAGGCCGCATAGCCGATCGAGACGAAGACCGGGACGTCGCGTCGTCGCGCCTCGGCGAAGGCCGCGGCCCCCCAGGGGTGCCAGTCCACGGGGTTCCCCGCGTGGGATCGGAGGTACAGCGAAGAGCTTTCAGCAAGGCGATGTCCCATCCGTCCAGTCTCGCGCACCCGCGACCCGGCGTCGAGCGTCCCCCCACCCGCGTTGAGGGGCGGAATCTCCGTGCATCTGAGGCCTTGATCCCACTCAACTGCTCGTAGAATCCGCCCCTCAACGTCAGGGAGGGGTCAGCGGCTCAGCTGCAGGTGTGGGATCCCCTCAGGTTCGAAGCCGAAGATCTGGCCGTAGAAGCTCAGCGCAGCCTCGAAGCTGGTGATGATGTTCTCGGCCTTGCGGAACCCGTGCTGCTCCCCGGCGAAGAGCAGGTACCCATGCGGGATGGACTTCGCCGCGAGCGCATCGCGGAACATCTCGGCCTGGTTCGGCGGGACGATCGGGTCCTCGTCGCCCTGAAGCAGCAGCACCGGGCAGCTCAGGGTGTCCACATGGTTCAGCGGCGCCCGCTCGCGGTAGAGCGCTGCGGCCTCCGGGTAAGGGCCGACGAGCCCATCCAGGTAGCGGGACTCGAAGTCGTGGGTGTCCTCGGCCAGCGCGACCAGATCAGCCACCCCGAAGCTGGAGACCCCTGCGGCGAAGGTCTCGGTGCGGGTCAGGCAGGCCAGGGTGGTCCATCCCCCTGCGCTGCCGCCCTCGATCCCCAGCCGACGCGGATCAGCGATCCCTTCCCTCACCAGGTGTTCCATGACCGCGACGGTGTCCTCCACGTCCACCACGCCCCATTGGCCCTTGAGCCGTTCGCGGTAGGCCCGGCCGAAACCGGTGGATCCGCCATAGTTGATGTCCACCACGCCGAGTCCGCGCGAGGTGTAGTAGGCGATTCCCAGTGAGAGTCCGACGGCGGCCTGGCCGGTGGGCCCGCCGTGCACCTGGGCGATGAAGGGTGGCAGCTCACCCGCCGGAGCAGCGAATCCCTCCTGGCGCGGCCGGTAGAGCACCGCATGGATCTCCTGCCCTGAGGCGTCGTGCACCGTGATCGGCTCGGGCACCGGCAGCAGCCCGGGCTCGGGAGCGTCCTGTCGGGAGGAGCGGACGACGTCGAGGCTCTCCACCGTCCACTGCCCCTCGTTCACCACGAGCTGACCCGCACTGATCGCAGGGAACTCGGTCCTCGAGGAGCCATGCAGCGCGAGTGCGCCGTCCTCGCGCAGGCTCACCCCGGAGATGGCGGTATGCGGCAGCGCGACCGGCGAGACCGTGCCGTCACGCAGGTTCAGCACGCCCAGCGAGTCGGTGGCGGTTCCATGGACGCACAGGGCGTGATCGGCGTCGATCGGGGTGACCCAGCGCTGGCCCAGCTGCCAGAGCGGCCCGGCGTACTCCTGCTCATCGACCAGCAGCTGGCGCGGCGTCTCTGCCGGGGCGGCGCCAGCCGAAGCGGCGCCGTGGGACGCGGCGCCGCTTGGAGTGCTGAGCTGAGTCCCGGTCTGCACCATCCAGGGGTTCCACCACCCGGAACGGTCGCTGAGGTAGAGCAGTTCCCCGTCGCGACGCCACTGGGGCTGCAGCACCGAGACCTCGGGGCCGCCGTCGAGGACCTGATCCTCGACCACGATCCCGCCGGCGACTTGGCCCACGTGCAGCGCGGTGCCGTCCCAGGGCATCTGCGGGTGTTCCCAGGAGATCCAGGCCAGCTGGGTCCCATCCGGTGAGAGCTGCGGGTGTGCGACGAACCGCGAGGACGGGGTCACCTTGCGCACCGCAAGCTGGTCCTCGGCGGCCGAACCGTCCAGCGGAAGCGCCGCGATATAGCGTTCGATGCGCGCCGCGCCCGCTGAGTCCTCACCCCCGAGGTGTTCCTCGCAGATCCACCACACCTCCATGGTGCCGTCGGCGAGAGAGACCGCGGTGGGCTGCGCCCAGCGCAGCGAGGGTCCGCCGGCGGCGGGGATCTCGGCACCCACCGGACTGATCGGCTGCGGGGTCGCGCCCTCGACGAAGGCGTAGACCCGCTGGTCGGTGAAGTTCACGAACAACACCAGCGGATCCCGGGAACCAGACTGCTGGGAGCCGGCCTGCTCCGGGACGGCGCCGAGGGGCGGGGCTGTCGAGGCCGGCGGGCCGGCGGGCAGCGCGATCCACGAGGAGCCGCCGTATTCGTGGACCCGGGACCGGGCGTGAACGGGGCCGGCAGCACACTCACGGTGCGGGCGCGCGCGGCAGGGGTCCGGCGAGCCGCGTCGTCGTCATGCTCCGCGGCCGCCAGCGGGTCTGCATCGGTCCGCACGATGGTCTGTCGGCCGCCTCGGCGGCGAGGGACTCGCTCCACCAGAGCTGGGCACCGACCCACTGTGGGGAGCCCAGCCGGTTGCCGCCCACCGCCAGCTGTTCGGCAGAGATCGTCGACGGCCAGGATCCATGAGGAAGGGTTGTCACCATGGCGACAGTGTAGGACACCCCACCCACACGTTGAGGGGCGGAATCTCCGGGTATTCAGTCCCCGAAACCCACTCAACTGCTCGCAGAATCAGCCCCTCAACGAGAGGGGGAAGAGGGGCCCGACTCAGCGGGCGGGGGGCTGGGACTCGTTCTCGGTGGGCGGGGTCGTGGGCGCCGGGCCGAAGCGGGCCTCGGCCGCGGCGTCGCGGGAGCGCTGCTGCGAGGCTGAGATCTCGGCCTCGGTGATCTCGCCGGGGAACTCCGCTTCGTCCTCGCCGTACTCGGCCTCCACCTGCGCCCGGTACTTCATCCGGCGCATGCGCTTGACCAGGTCACGGACCACCACGATGAGCAGCACCACGACCAGGGCGGTGAAGAGGAAGCCTTCGATCCCCGGGGTGATGTCAGCCTCTTCCAGCCCAGGACGGAGCTCGGGGGCGTCACCGCCGCCCCCACCTGGCCACGGGTTGTTGACCGAGGGAATTAGAACCACAGGTGTCTCTGCCTTTGAACGTCGTCAGTCCTGATGGACCGGGCTTATCCGGCAGCCGCCGAGGGCGACCGGTGAGTCAAGTCTACGCGTTGTAGAAATCCAGCGAGGAACCGAGACCTCAGCGCAGACCGCTGAACAGGTCCTGCTCCGGCAGCTGCGTCTCCACCCGGGAATCGACCAGGACGTAGTCGTCGTAGGGCCAGACCTCGCGCAGGAAGTCGTTCGGGGTGGCGAAGAAGAACCCGTCGGGCTCGACCTGGGTGCGGTGGGCGCGCAGCGCGCGGTCGCGATGCTCCAGGAAGGTGCCCACCGGGATCTGGGTGGTGACCTCATGCTCGGTCATCCATGGAATCGACCCATCCCGGAAGCGCAGCAGCCGATCCCCATAGGGGGACTTGTGCCCGGCCTCGACCAGGGCCTTGTGGATCGCCTCGAACCGTCCTGGGTTGAAGGCGCGGTCGTAGTAGAGCTTCTGTGGCTCCCAGGCCTCGCCGAGGCCCTGGTATCGCGTGGGGTCTCCTGCGGTCCGGTAGGCCTCCACGGTGATCTTGTGGCTCATGATGTGATCCGGGTGAGGGTACCCGCCGACCTCGTCGTAGGAGAGGATCACATGCGGCCGGAAGCGGCGGATCAGGCGCACCAGTGGAGCGGCGGCCTGCTCGAGGGGCAGCGTCGCGAAGCTGCCGAAGGGCAGCGGCGGTGTCGGGTCCCCCTCAGGCAGCCCGGAGTCAGCGAAGCCCAGCCAGACATGGGAGACGTCCAGCGCCTTGGCCGCCTCGGCCATCTCCATCCGGCGCACGCCGGGGAGGTCACGGTGGGTCTGCAGGATCTCGCCGGCCTCGGGGTTCAGCAGGTCGCCCTGCTCGCCGCCGGTGGCGGTGGCCACCATGACCTCAGCCCCGGCGGCCGCATAGGCCGCCATCATGGCGGCACCCTTGGAGGACTCGTCATCGGGGTGGGCATGCACGGCCAGCATGCGCAGACCGGAGGATCTCGGAAGGCTCTGCGCCTTGGCGCCGTCTACCGCCGCCGCGACCACCTCGGCACTGATCCCGGCACCGACCTCGGGGCTGCCGCCGTCGCCATGATGGGCGCCGCCGGCGTGCCCGGCGCGGGAATTCAACGGACCCGAGGAGCGGGTGGTGCGGTCCGGTAAGGACTTCTGGGAGAAGGTGCGGTGTGAGCTCTGCATAAGCACCTAGAATAGTCCTGATGACTGAGTCCAGCACCACCGACGCCGCTGCCTCCACCGAGCTGGAGTCCCGCTACGGCGCCCCGCGGCGCAGCGTGTCGGCGAAGTCTCAACGCTGGATGATCCTCGGCGCGCTGGTTCTGCCTTCGGCGCGATCGTCTACTTCACCCTTGGCAACGCGGTCGGTCAGCTCACCCACAACGACGTCGGCTACACGATCACCTCCGACACCGAGGCCTCGGTAGACTTCGAAGTCTCCAAGGACCAGGATGCTACGGTTCAATGCATGATCCACGTGCTGGACAATAGTTACGCGGTCGTCGGAGCACGGGTGGTCACCATCGGTCCCCACGAGGGGTCAAGCCCAGGAGATCGCAGCGAGTATTACCGCACCGATCTGCGGACCGAGTCCCGCGGAGTCACCGGAGTGGTGGACTCCTGCTGGCAGCTCGAATGACCCCCCGCGCACGACTTGCATCACCCATAGAGCTCTAGCAGACGGGCTCCACACCCTCATAGGGGCCTGTCCATGAAACCCGACTCTCTCTTCTTCCGACTCCGCGGCGTGATCGCGCTCGTGCTGCTGCTCTGCTTCGTCGCAGCCTTCGTGCTCAGCGCCTGCGGCTCTGCGGCAGGGATCAACACAGATGAGGGCCGCAGCGTGAACGTACTCGCGGCACCTTCCACGGCACCCGCGCTTCAGGCGCTCGATGCAGACCTTCAAGAACGGCAGAGCGGCGTCTCCACCCAGGTGGAGTACCTCGACGCCGAGGCGCTGCAGCGCAGGATCGATTCCGGGCACGAGGCAGACCTCGTGCTCACCGCCTCACGGGAGCAGATGCAGGCGCTCAGGCGTCAGGGCAGCATCGAGGGTGATCCGCTCCCGATGGCGAGCAACCGCCTGGTGCTGGTCGCCACGGCGGAGAACCCCTCGGACATCTTGGATTTCGAGGACTTCTCCGCCCGCTCCTCCGAGCTGAGGGTGAGCACCTGCACCGGGGACGCTCCCTGCACCGAGCAGATCACCGAACTCTCCGGCGACTTCGATCTGGACCTGAAGCACGAAGACTCCCGTGTCGCTCGTGCCGGCTTCTCCGCTGAGCCGGAGAGCGCCCTGCAGAACCTCATCCAGGGCGAGAGCGATGTTGCTCTGGCCTATGTCACCGACGTGCTGGCCCAGGACGCACCGCTGCAGACCTTCGAGATCCCGCAGTTCCAGCACAGCACCACGCAGGTCTGGGCGGGAGTGCTCGCCGATCCGCAGAGCCCTGGAGCTGCCAATGAGTTCTTCGGGATACTCGCCGGGGAACAGGCGCGTTCAGCCTTCAGCGGAGCAGGCTTCCTTCCCGCGCCTGTCGCGGAAGCTGGGGCCAGTTCCGAAGAATAGCCACGGTCCTGATTGAGAATCCGGAGCACCCCCACTAGCATGTGGGGAACGCATCAACACCCCGCCGAGGCATGTTCCGGGCTGAAGGGCCGAAGCACCATGCCGACCTCCGGCGGGGTCTTTGCATGAATAAGGAGAGATGAACCGTGTCAACGCACACCCCCGAGATCGACGAGAACGCTCAGTGGCTGACCCAGGAGGCCTACGATCGGCTGGAAGGCGAGCTCAAGCACCTCAGCGGACCCGGTCGCCAGGAGATCGTTGACCGCATCGAGTCTGCCCGCGAAGAGGGAGACCTCAAGGAGAACGGCGGCTACCACGCCGCGAAGGAGGAGCAGGGCAAGGCTGAGGCGCGCATCCGCTACCTCAAGGACCTGCTGGAGAACGCCTATGTCGGCGAGGCTCCCACCGGTGACACCGTGGTGCCCGGAATGCTCGTGGAGGCCAAGATCGCGGGCAACACCATGAAGTTCCTCTTCGGCAACCGCGAGATCGCCGGAGACACCGACCTCGAGGTCTACTCCGAGCGCTCCCCCATCGGCGAGGCGATCAACGGCGCCAAGCCCGGAGACAAGCTCAGCTACTCCGCGCCCAACGGCAAGGACATCCCGGTGGAGATCCTCTCCGCCGAGCCCTTCGGCGGCTGAGAGCCACACCCAGCAACACGACGGGCGCGCCCCACCTTGAGACTCCTCAGGGTGGGGGCCGCCGCCGTCCTTGTGCGGTGAGCTTCCGGGCCGGCCCAGCGGGCCGCTGGCGTCAGTGCTGCGGGACCATGGGTTCGTAGCCCTGGGCGCGCAGCCGGTTGAGCACACGCTCGGAGTGCTCGGCACCCTTGGTCTCCATGTTGATCACGATCGAGACCTCCCCCATGGAGAGCGCACCTCCGATCCGGCTGTGGTCGACCCCGGTGACGTTCGCGTCGGCATCGGCGATGATCTGGGAGATCGTGGCCAGTTCGCCGGGAAGATCTTTCAACATCAGCTTCACGGTGAGGAACCGGTCGGCGGCGGAGAGGCCGTGCTGGATCACGCGCAGCATCAGCATCGGGTCGATGTTTCCGCCGGAGAGCACGGCCACCACGTTCTTGGACTCGATGCCCAGCTCGGTGAGCTTGCCCTCCATCAGCGCGGCCACCGGCACGGCACCAGCGGGCTCCACGACCATCTTGGAGCGCTCCAGCAGGAAGATCAGCGCCCGGGCGATCGCGTCCTCGCTGACCGTCACGACCTCATCGACCAGGTCCTTGATGATCTCGAACGGGATCTCGCCGGGACGGCCCACGGCGATCCCGTCGGCGATGGTGCGCACCCCCTTGATCGGGACCAGCGCGTCGGCTGCGAGCGAGGGCGGGTAGGCGGCGGCGTTCTCGGCCTGGACGCCGATGATCCTGACCTCTCGGCCCAGCCTCGCGGCCTGCTGCTTGATCGCCACGGCGGAGCCGGCCAGCAGGCCGCCACCGCCGATGCCCATGATCACGGTGTCAACCTCGGGCTCCTGCTCCAGGATCTCGAGACCGATGGTCCCCTGTCCGGCGACGACGTCGGTGTTGTTGAACGGGTGGATGAAGACCGAGCCGGTCTCATCCGAGTGTCGCTGCGCCTCGGCCAGGGCCTCGTCCACGTTGGAGCCGTGCAG
This sequence comes from Nesterenkonia sp. AN1, assembly GCF_000582475.1. Lineage (NCBI taxonomy): Bacteria > Bacillati > Actinomycetota > Actinomycetes > Micrococcales > Micrococcaceae > Nesterenkonia > Nesterenkonia sp. AN1. Next base: position 114,890 of record NZ_JEMO01000020.1, on the reverse strand, counting down.
GATGACCTCTGCGCCGTGGTCCCGGGTGGCGGCCAGCTTCGGCAGCGCCACACCGTGCGGCATGTAGATCTTCGCGGTGATGCCCAGCTTCTTCGCCGCCAGGGCCACGCCCTGGGCGTGATTGCCCGCGGAGGCTGCGACGACGCCGCGAGACTTCTCCTCCTCGGAGAGCCGCGCCATGCGCACATAGGCCCCGCGCACCTTGAAGGAGCCGGCGCGCTGAAGGTTCTCGGCCTTCAGGTGCACGGTGGCCCCCACCAGGCGGCCCAGCGCACGGGAGTGCTCCATCGGGGTGCACACGATGATGTCAGAGAGCAGCTTCTGAGCGGCTTCGATGTCCTCGAGCTGCACGCTCAGCTGGGCGCCCGGGCGGTCCTCCGCCTCGGAGTGGTGCTGGATCTGTGTCATTCTCTTGTGCCCCCATCCTCAGACCGGGTGTCGTCTCGGGTCTGTGTTCGAGTCTCTGTTCCCGACTGCGCTCCTCTGCCGTGGTCAGTCTCCTCGGCATCGGGATGCGGGCGGGTGCCGGCAGCGGTGTGCGTCTCGGTGCGGGTCACCTGAGCCTCGGAGGAGTCCCCACGGCGCCCGAATCCACGCCGCTCCGGATCCAGCCCGGGGATGGTCTCCTTGAACCGTCGGGTGATGTTCGCCAGCGAGGCCTGTTCCTCGGCCTCCTGGACCTCCTTCTGGGCGGCGCGTCTGACCGCCTCCTCCTTCTCCAGCTTCTCCATCGCCTTGGCCTCAGGGTCGCCGCGCCATTCCTCCTTCACGAGGTATCGGGTGGCTCGGGTGACGAAGGCCAGGACCGGCACGGCGAAGAGCGCGCCGACGATGCCCAGCAAGGTGGTGCCGGCGGTCACCGCGAGGATCACTGCCAGCGGGTGCAGCCGCACTGCCTTGCCCATCACGATGGGCTGCAGGATGTTGGACTCGATCTGCTGGACCAGCAGCACCACGCCGACCATCAGCAGCGCATTGCCCAGTCCGTTGGCCACCAGGGCGAGGATCACGGCGACGGCGCCGGTGACCACGGCGCCGACGATCGGGATGAAGGAGCCCAGGAAGACCAGCACGGCCACCGGCAGCGCCAGTGGCACGCCCAGCAGAGCCGCACCGACGCCGATGCCCACCGCGTCGACCCCGGCCACAAAGACCTGCACGCGCATATAGGAGCCCAGCGCGGTCCAGCCGCGGCGCCCGGCCCCGTGGATGGCGGGGCGGTGCTTGCCGGGGGCGAAGAAGACCAGGAAGTCCCAGATCTTGCGGCCATCGGCCAGGAAGAAGATCAGCGTGAACAGGGCCAGGATGCCGCCGACCACGATGTTGCCGGCGGTGGAGCCCAGCGCCATGGCTCCACCCAGGATCGCGTCGGAGTTGTCCTGCAGGTAGGTCAGGCCTTCTTCCAGGCCCTGGTTGATCTGCTCGGTCGAGATCTCGATGTTGAAGCCTGCGGCGGTCTCCTCCGCGAGGGCGACCAGCTCGAAGAGGCCCTCCTCGACCTGGGTCGCCATCTCGGCGAAGCCGGTGACCAGCTGCTGGCCGACGAGGGTGAGGAGCCCGGCGACGAAGCCGATGAGCACCAGCAGCGTGGTGATCGCGGCGAGTACGCGCGGGAACTTCCACTTCACGAAGACGTTGTGCAGCGGGCGCAGCAGCGTGGCCAGCAGGGCGGCCACCAGCAGCGGGATCAGCAGCAGCGAGATGTGGCTGAGCAGCCAGATCAGCACGCCCGCGAAGAGCAGGATGATGATGACGCGCCAGGACCAGGCGGCAGCGATCCGGATGCCCCAGGGCACGTCGTCCTGGATTCGCTGTTCCTCGGCCATCCGGGGAGGGACGTCCTCTTCCATCAGCTCGAGCTTTTCAACAGTGTTCATTGCTACATCCTGCCATGGCAACCAGGGGGTGAAACGACGACGGGCCCGCCGGATGCTAGCGGCATCGGGCGGGCCCGTCGTCTCTTGCGGGAAGTCAGTTCCTCGGCGCTCGGCGGCGTGGGAAGGACTCGGTTCTCGGGTGTTCCTATTCAGTCATCGAGCGCAGGATCGCGATCACGCGAAGGATCTCGATGTAGAGCCACACCAGGGAGACGGTGAGTCCGAAGGCGGCGGCCCAGCCGTACTTCTGCGAGACACCGGCCTCCACACCTTCCTGGATGTTGGTGAAGTCCATGACCAGGGAATAGGTGGCCAGCAGGATGGCGAAGGCGCCGATGGCGACACCCATCCAGCCCGCGCGCAGACCGAACATGCCGATGTCGGTGAACATCACAAGACCGAAGTTCATCAGCGAGAACACCGCGTAGCCGATGATCGCGACGAAGAACATCTTGTTCAGCTTCGGGGTGGCGCGGACCTTGCCGGACTTGAACAGCGCCAGCACGGTGCCGAAGACTGCCAGTGTGGCCATGACCGCCTGAACGGCGATCCCGGGGAACATGGCCTCCATGACCATGGTGAAGGCACCGAGGAAGAAGCCCTGGGTGGCCGAGTAGGCCAGGATCAGGGCCGGGTTCGGCTCCTTCTTGAACGCGTTGGCCAGGCCGAGACCGAAGCCAGCCAGGGCGGCGACCAGCGCCAGCCCCATGATCGCGCCGGGCATCACCAGACCGAGCGCCACGGCTCCGGCCGCGCCGAGCAGCACGACGGCGAAGCTGGTGACGGTCTTGCGGATGACGTCGTCATAGGTCATCGCCGCACCCTGCGAGCCCGCGGCGTCAGGCAGGTTGTACTGGCGGTTCAGCTGATCCGCGCCCGCACCGCCGGCCTGCTGGCCGGGCATGCCGTACTGGGCCGCGAAGGGCTGGCCCTGGGAGGGGCTCTGGCGCGACTGCTCCGTCACGCCCTGATCGTTCATGTAGAACCGGCGCCGCTCGCGCTTCTTCTCGCTGAACTGATCAGGGAAGGCACCGGTGTTGAATATGGGGTTGGACATGTGTGACCGCACTCCTATCGGTGCTCGGGTGGATGTCTCATCGTCTGTCCCCGCAGGTCACGGCTGTCCGGCCGGTCCCATGAGAGACGAGTCCCTCAATATTCTAGCGCCATGGCCCCGGCTCAGCTGGAGATTACCCGGGAATCTGCCGCCAGCGGACGACAGGCGATCTGAGGCGCTATATTTGAACGGTGTTCAACAGATCCTCTGCGACTTCCGCATCAACTGCCCCATCCCCCGCCCCAGGATCCTCCGGTGGTGCTGCGCCCGCCGCGCCCAGCACCGGGGTGCGCAGCATCGCCCAGATGGCGATGTTCGCGGCCCTGGTCGCGGTGCTGGGCCAGCTCCCCGCCATCCCTCTGGCCGGCGGGGTCCCGATCACGCTGCAGACGCTCGGAGTGATGCTGGCCGGTGCCGTGCTGGGACCGTGGCGCGGAGCCGGGGCCATCGTGCTGCTCCACGTGCTGGTCGCAGCGGGACTGCCGCTGCTGGCTCACGGCTCCGGCGGCCTAGGGGCCTTCGCCGGTCCCAGCGCCGGCTTCGCGCTGGGCTGGATCCCCGGAGCCTTCCTGGTGGGACTGATCACCCAGGCTTCCTGGCCGCTGCGCGTCTGGCGCACCATCTTGGGCACGGTGCTCGGCGGGATCGTGGTCGTCTACGCCTGCGGGCTTCCGGTGATGGCATTCCAGATGGGACTCAGCCTGGAACAGGCCGCGCTGATCAACCTCGCGTTCCTCCCCGGTGATGCCATCAAGGCCGCGATCGCGGTGACGCTGACCCATTCCCTGGCCCGCGCCTACCCGGCACCGTTCACCCACGCGCGCAGGCGTCGGCGGTGACGCGGCCGAGGACACCGCCGTTGAGGGTCACGCCCACCGTGGGGGCGCCCCGGTGATCCCGCTCTACCAGCCGGGCACCTCGTACCTGCACCGGCTGCCGGTGGGGGCGAAATTCCTCGGAATCTTCCTGGCGGCCCTCATCGCCTCGATCTTTCGTGAAAACCTCGCGGCGCTGCTGGGAATATGGGCGCTCACCCTCACCGGCTTCCTGCTCTCCGAGATCGGACTCCGGGGCCTGCTGGCCCAGCTCTGGCGGCTCAAATGGTTGGCTCTGGTGCTGACCATCCCCCAGCTGATCTTCCTGACCCCCGCAGAGACGGGATTCAACGTGGCGCGGGTGCTTGCCGTGGTGCTGATGGCCGCCCTGTTCACGCTGACCACCGCCACCTCGGACATCCTCTCCAGCTTTGAGCGTCTCCTGCGACCGGTGGATCCGCTGCTGCTGCGCCTGGGACTCAGTGCGGAACGGATCTCCCTGGCCCTGTCCCTGACCATCCGCTCGGTGCCGCTGATCCTGTCCTTCTACGCCGACATCCGCGAGGCGCAGCGGGCCCGCGGAATGCGTCCCACCCCGCGCGCCACAGTGCTGCCGCTGCTGGTGATGAGCCTGCGCCATGCCGAGGAGACCGCCGAAGCGCTGGCTGCGCGCGGAGTCCGCTGACGCCGGGCGTGCTCGGGTCCGGCTGAAACGGGTTGAGTCCGGTTGAGTCTGGGTCAGTGCTGCTCGGGGTCCTCCCGGGCCCAGGTCTGCAGCCGCCCACACATTCCCCACAGCCGCGGCTCCGGACGGGGTTCGCCTCGGATGACCGCTGCCTCCTGAAGATGCGCGCCGTTCCCGGCACCCAGCGCGAGCAGCTGCGCCCTGGTGCGTTCGGTCTCGGCCTCGACGCTGCGCTCCCAGATCTGCTGCCAGTCCCTCACCCGCGGACGGACCAGGCCCACGGCGAGCTCGTGGAAATGCTGCATGGCCTGTGGCCCCTGGACCTCTATCCTGCTCAGCAGCTGCCGATAGCCTTCGATGGCCAGGTCCCGCCGGGCCCGCGCCGCCTCGGCCCGACCGTCCTGATCGGCCTCGGCGGGCAGCGCGACGGCGTCGCGGTAGCGCTGCGGATCGGCAAGGATCTCCTCGGGGAAGGTCAGCACCGCATCCCCGGCCTCGGGCAGTCCGGCGTTGGACATGATGACCTGCATCTGGAGCTGGTCGTGGTTGACCAGTCGATGCACCGTGCCCGGGGTGAACCAGAGCAGCGAACCGGCGGCGAGCTCATCGACGGCCGGACCGGCAGCGCTGATGGTGTGGACCTCTCCGCGACCGGAGGTCACCACATAGGCCTCGGTGGAGAGCGTGTGCAGATGCGGCGATCCGCCATGCAGCCCATCGGAGGTCTCCCAGTCATAGACACACAGCTGGCTCAGCGAGGTCCCACCGGGGAACCGTGGCAGCGAGCGGGACGGCGGGGCCTGCCCCGGTGTCTGTGCCGGGGCCTGCCCCGGTGTCTGTGCCGGGGCCTGCCCCGGTGTCTGTGCCGGGGCCTGCCCCGGTGTGTGCGCCGGTGTCTGGTGGTTCATCAGAGCGCGAACTCCTGTCCGATCTGGTTCCGCTCCTGAGATGTCAGGACCCGGGCGATGAAGACGAAGCGGTGGTGCAGTCGCAGGGTGGCGCCTGCCTGGAGCTGGATCTCCTCATCGAAGGCCGGTGACTGACTGGCCACCGCGAAGATCGAGGTGCGGGTGAACCACTTGATCGGCGGCAGCTGGGTCCCGGCGCACTCGGAGGTGCCGGCGAAGGCCATGATGGTGCCGCCGCCGTCGAGGTCGTCGTGCTCCGAGGAGAAGGCGACCCAGTCGGCCACCTGGCCCATGGTGTTCTCCTCCCCTTCGGCCCCGTTGGAGTTCACCACCTGGCAGCCGCTCCAGGACCGGGGGCCGCGCCAGAACCAGCCGGTGTATCCGGCGTTGGGGCGCCCCGCCGTCGTCGGACTGCCCAGCGGCAGGGTTCCGGTGGAGACGTTGGTGAGCTCGGTGGTCAGGTCGATGGCCCAGATTCCGCGGGCGGGGTCCAGGGAGTGCACGCGCTGGACCCGGTGCTCATCGAACCAATGCTCCCCGCGGGAGGTGATCCATTCCAGGGTCTCGTCGAAGCTGACCTCATCTCCGCCGGAGGGCTGCGTGCTGAACCCGGTGTGGTTCATCCTCCCCAGGTTGCCGCGCATCTTGTAACCGTCCTCGGCCGCGAAGGTCGGCCCGCCCCAGAAGTTCTGGTCCGCGACGTGGGACCAGGTGAACTGCAGCCCGGTGTGCCAGCGGTGGTCCCAGGGGCGGCGGACCGAGGCCTCGCCGCCGTCGAGGAACCGCAGCGGGTAGAGGTAGGGCTTCGGGGCCTCCTCCTGCGGGGAGTCCGGGTGGGTGACGTAGCGCAGGATCTCGGTGCCGGCGGCGGTCACCGCGATCTCCTTCTCCCCCGGGGTGACCTCGAAGTGTGCGGCCCCGGTCTGAGCCGAGGTGGCTGATCTGGAGTTGGCGGGGGCGGCGGAGGCGGCAGGAGTGCCGGGCGTGGCTGGCGCGGATTCGGTGTGCTGCTGATCGGTGCTCATCGGGTCAGTTCTGCTTTCCGTAGATGTAGGACTCGTCATGCATCGCGGTGTAGTAGGTGCCGTCCTGGCTCAGCTCGGAGCGCTTCACGGACTTTCCGGTCTCTGCCGACTGATACAGCGCGGCGATGAACTCCAGGGTGCGGCGCCCCTCCTCCCCGGAGGCGCGCGGCCGGACCTTGGCCTCCATGGAGTCCAGAAGCTCGGCGAGCTGCTGCCGGTGTGAGGAGGGCACGTTCTCCTGCGGCGACCATGCCTCCACGGCCGCGAGGTTCTCGGCAGCATGCGGCGCCGGAGTCCAGGTCCAGGAGCTGTTGTCATAGCCGTAGAGGTGTTCCACCTCCACGGTGGCGTCTTGGAAGTCGAAGCGCAGGTAGGAGACCTCCCGCGGTGAGATCACACTGGTGACCACGGTGGCGATGGCGCCGTTGGCGAAGCGCACGATGGCGGAGGAGAAGTCTTCGGTCTCGACCTCGCGGTCCAGCCTCTCGGCCACCGCAGTGATCTCGGTCCACTCCCCGAGGACCTCCAGGAGCAGATCGATCTGATGGATCCCGTGACCCATCGCCGGGCCTCCGCCCTCGGTGGCCCACTTCCCCCGCCAGGCACGTCGTAGTAGGCGTGCGGCCGATACCAGAGGGTGTTGCACAGCGCGACCAGGGGCCGGCCCAGGGTGGATTCAGCAACCTGCTTCTTCAGCGTCTTCGCGCCGGAGCCGAAGCGGTGCTGGTAGACGTAGGAGGCATAGGGCCCGCCCTCCACCTCCTCGGCGGCGACCGCATCGTACTCGGCCAGCGTCAGTACCGGCGGCTTCTCGCACCAGACCCAGGCGCCGGCCTGCAGGCCCTGGATGGCGGCGTCCTTATGCGCCGAGGGCGGGGTGCAGATGATCAGCAGGTCCGGAGACTCCGCATCGAGCAGCTCCTGCGCGGAGCGATATCGGCCCGCGATCCCCCACTCGTCGGCGACCTGGTCGACCCGATCAGGATCGAGGTCGGCGATGCCCACGACCTCCACGCGATCCGCGTGGGCCTTCAATGTGGGCAGGTGGGCGATGGTCGCGATCCCGCCGGCCCCGATGAGCCCGGCTCGGATCTTCGCGCTCCGGCCGGAGTGTGCGGTCTCAGACATGCGGTCTCCTCGGTGACTGTGGCAGGTGATTCATTCCAGAATGTGAACGATCACTCTGAGTGTTCCACCTGAGGTTATTGACTCCGCGGTGTGACTGTCAACACATTGGCCTGATCGGAGTGCTGAACCGGTGTGCGAGGATCGTCGTGGCGGCCGAGATCCGGCCCCGCACCCCGCCGAGGAGCAAGCACATGGCCAGCACACCCCCGCGCGCGGCCACCCTGCACGAGGTGGCCGCTCTGGCCGGGGTCTCGCACCAGACCGTCTCGCGGTTTCTGCACAATAAGGGGCCGTTCAAGCCGGCCACCATCGAGCGGGTTGAGGCGGCGATCCAGGAGCTGAACTACCGCCCGAACATGATCGCGAGATCCATGCGCACCCGGGAGACCGGGATCCTGGCCGCGATCCTGCCCTCCCCGGTCACGGCGATGCCCACCCCCACCCTCGCCGCGGCCGCCGAGCTCGCCCGGCAGAGCGGCTACTTCATGGAGATCTCGGTGATCGAGGGCCCCGCACAGGATCGCGCCCGGCGCACCCAGGAGCTGCTGGACTCCGGACGCCTTGAGGGCGTCCTGTCCCTGGGCGCACTGCCCGGCATGAGCGAGCGGCCCCGCAGCCCAGGCACGACGGCGCTCGCGATCCTCGACCAGTACGATGACCGGCTGCGCGGCATCGGCCCGCTGGCCGACGCCTCCGCGCTGCGCGAGATCATCGAGACCCTTGCCGGCATGGGACACCGCCGCTTCCTGCACATTCAGGGACCCCAGGACTGGTCCTCGGCGCGGGCCCGACGCGAAGAGTACCTACGCAGCATCGAGGACCTGGGGCTTGCCTCCCATGGCATCCGGGGCGGTGACTGGACCATCGAGTCCGGGTACGCAGCGGTCAGCGGCCTCGAAGAGGACTCCGGTGTCACCGCGGTCATCGCGGCCAACGACTACCTCGCACTGGGCGCCGTCCGCGCGGCCCACGACCGGGGGTGGCCGGTGCCCAGGCAGCTGAGCATCACCGGCTGGGATGACCTGCCGACCGCACGCTACGCCGTTCCAGCACTGTCCACCGTCGCGGTGGATCAGAGGTCGCAGGGCCGCTCGGCCATGGAGCGACTCATCGCCCTGGTCCGCAATGAGCCGGCACCGGATCCGAGCCTCCCGGTGAGTCGACTGATCCTGCGCGAATCCACCGGCCCGGCGCCTGCACCGGGGACCTGAGAGCCCACGCCATGGCCCGAGACGCGTGACGGTCTCCAGGGCTGGGAGTGAACGTTCACACTAATCGGCGAGAACGCTGCCGGTGAGTTCCGCCGCCGAGGTGGATGGGCGAGGTGAGCGCCGCGCTCCCCGGTGCCCCCAGTGGGACTCGAACCCACACTGGACCGATTTTAAGTCGGTTGCCTCTGCCGATTGGGCTATAGGGGCCGAAGGCGGGCTGTCAGTGACAGCCCGCCTTCTCGTGCTGAGTCATGGAGGACTCAGGGTCAGCCCTTGGCTGCTTCCTTGGGCTTCACGCCGCCGGCAGCTTCCTGGAACTGTCGGTAGGGGCTCTCGAGATCGCGCACCGGAGTGTAGTCCCGGCCCAGCACCAGCTCGTTGACCCAGCCGCCGATCACGCGGACCTTGCGCTCCACGGTGGGGATCGCCAGCGCGTGGTAGCCGCGGTGGGCCATCCAGGCCGGGAACCCACTGATCTTGACCTTCAGCGGGTTGCCGACGCCCTGGAACATGCCCAGTCCGGCGACAGCGCCGAGGGAGTCGTGCTTGTACTCGTTGAGCTGCCCCTGGCCGTAGCTCGCGGCCAGCAGGTTCTTCGCGAGCACCTTGGCCTGGCGGGAGGCGTGCTGCGCGTTGGGCACGCAGGTGCCGTCGGGCAGGCCGCCGCCGCTGAGGTCGGGGATCGCGGAGATGTCACCGGCGGTCCAGGCGTTCTGCAGGACCTTGCCGTCTTCGTCGGCGATCTGCAGCGTGGCGGCGCCGGTGACCCGGCCGCGCGGGTCCACCGGGAAGCCGGACTTCTTGGCGACCACGTTGGCCGCGACGCCGGCGGTCCAGACCAGAGTGTCGGATTCGAAGCGGTCGGCCTCGGACTTGTCCTTCATGTTGATCAGGCGCATCTCGCCGTCCACGACGGAGCCCAGCGAGGTGTTAAGCAGGACCTCGATGCCGCGGCCGCGCAGGTGCTCCACGACGCCGACGGCCTGATCCTCGGTGACCTCGGGCATGACCCGGCCCATGGCCTCGACCATGACGATGCGCACATCGGTCTGCCCGATGCGCGGGTTCACGGCCACGGCCGCACGGATGATGTCTTCCATCTCGGCGACGGTCTCGATTCCGGCGAAGCCGCCGCCGACCACGGTGAAGGTCAGGGCGCGGGACTTGGCCACCTCATCGGTCATCACCGAGGCGGCCTCGATGCGCTCCAGGATGTGGTTGCGCAGAGTCAGCGCCTCTTCGATGGTCTTCAGACCGATGCCGTGCTCGGCGAGACCCTCGATCGGGAAGGTCTTGGTGGTCGCACCGGCGGCCATGACGATGTCCTGGTACGGCAGTTCGACGGTCTCGCCCTGGGAGAGCTCCACGGTGGCGGTCCGGCCGTCGTGATCCACGGCGGTGACCTTGCCCGTGATGATCTCGGAGTCCTTGAGGTGGCGGCGGTGGGAGACGACCGCGTGGCGGGCCTCGATGTGGCCGCCGACGACCTCGGGAAGGAACGGCTGGTAGGTCATGTACGGCATCGGGTCGACGACGGTCACGATCCCGCCGGCGGCCTTCACCTTCTTCTGAAGCAGCTGTGCGGTGGTGAGACCGACGTAGCCGCCGCCGACGATGAGGACACGAGGTTTCGCAGAAAGCGTCTGTGGAATAGCCATATGCCTCATCATATACGTAGCTCGATGGTGGGTGGTGAGGTCACCTCAGGCCGCAGGAGCCGGGAGCAACGCTCAGCTCTGCTCCTGGCGGCGGACCAGGCGATAGTGGATCACGGCCATGGTCAGCACCGCCGCCACCAGCATCGCGGCGGCACCGATCGCCACGGGCCCGGCCCAGTCCTGTGCGGTGCTCGGCTGCCCCGGCTCCGGCATCGCGCGCGGCTCGCCCTCGGGTCCGGCCACGACGCCGGCGTCCTCGGGGATCTCGTCGGTCTCGGTCGGCTCGACCTCGCCCCGGCGATGCACGCGCACCCATTCGGCCAGGGTCGGATACTGGGCCGCTTCGAAGGCCGGGACGTCGCCGGAGACCGCCTCGGCCACGTCGAGCACTCCATGTCCATACTCCGGGTCCACCCCCTCGGCTCCCTCGGAGTCTGCGGTGGAGAGCACTCGGTGCTTGACCTCTTGGGCGCTGAGCTCCGGGTTGGCGGCCCAGACCAGGGCGGCGGCTCCGGCGACGATGGGAGAGGCTCCCGAGGTGCCGTTCCACTGCATGTAGTCATCACCAGGCATGGCTCCGACCAGGGGTTCGGAGGCGGCCGCGATCCCGATCGCGATGCCCTGGGAGGAGGAGTCCGCGCTGATCTCACGGGACTCATCGACCCCGGCCACGGCGAGCACCCCCGGGATGGTGGCGGGGGCACCGACCGAGAGGTGTCCGGAGGCACGGTTGCCGGAGGCCGCCACGACGAGCACGTCGTTCTGCTCGGCGTGGAGGAAGGCCTCATCCCAGGCCTCGGGCCATTCCTGGAAACCCGAGCCCAGGGACATGTTGATGATGTCGGCGCCGTTGTCCACGGCCCAGGTCACGGCCTCGGCGATCTGCTCCTCGGTGCCGCCGCCGTAGGGATTGGGGTCCTGGAGCAGCAGCGAGACCGAGAGCAGGGATGCTTCCGGAGCGACACCGATCACGCCGTCCTGTGGATCGGCACCCTGGGTGAGCCCGCGGGGCGCGGTGCGGGTCTCTTCGAACTCGGAGCGAGCCTCGGCGTCGACCTCGTCCTGCCAGTCCTCGCCGTAGATCTCCTCCAGCGAGGCCTCGAAGTCCTCCCACCAGTCCGCCCACTCGTCCTCGTCGAGGTCCTCGACGTCCTCATCCACCAGTGCCGCGACCGCATCGGCCTGCGCGGAGGTGCCGCGGCCGGCCGCCAGGGAGGCCACCAGCGTGCCGTGCTCGGTGGCGACCTGACCCACCGGGGCACCGCCGTCACCGGCGCCCGAGACGTCGGTGCCGCCGACCACGGCGCCGGAGAGGGTGGGGTGCCCGGAGTCCACCCCGGTGTCGATCACGGCGATGGTCATGCCCTCCCCGCGGGTGGTCTCCCAGGCCTCGGTGATGCCGTAGTCCTCGAGCCAGTACTGCTGGTCGCGCCACTCATCGGCGTGGGAGGCCGGAGCCGCGAGGATCATGCCGCTCAGACCCAGGCCGAGGGCGAGTGCGGCACCGAGGGCGCGGGAGCCGACTGTCATCCCCGGGGCTCCGCTGAAGCCGCGGAGGGCGCGCGCGCCTGAGCGTGCGCCAGGGACATCGCGATGCCGTCGAGGATGTCGTGCTCGGAGGCGACCGCAGAGACGATCCGCCCATGGGTGACCTTGTTCAGATAGTCCAGGATCGTGCCCCAGATCAGCGCGCCGGCGCCAATGACGTCGACCCGTCCGGGGTGCATGATCGGCATCTGGGCCCGCACGTCCCGGGTGGAGTGCACCAGCTGCTCCACCGACTGGTGCAGGGTGTCCAGATCAATCTCGGCGCCGTGGATCAGGTCCGGCTCGTAGTCCTCGAGCTTCAGCGCGTGGGCAGCCACGGTGGTGACGGTGCCGGCCACCCCGATGACCACCTCGGTCTCGTGCAGCGGCATCACCTCGGAGACGTTCTCCAAGAAGGAGAGCGTCTCGAAGCTGGTCATCGAGGTCTCGGTGTCGGTGGGCGGGTCGCTGCGCATATGCCGCTCGGTGAAGCGCACGCAGCCCATGTCGGTGGAGATGGCGTGCTCGACTTCGGCCGAGGTGCCGAGCACGAACTCGGTGGAACCTCCGCCGAGATCGACGACCAGGATCTTGCGCTCGGCGTCCCAGTCCAGCACCGAGGCGGCGCCGGCGAAGGACAGACCGGCCTCCTCGCTGCCGCGGATGACCTCAGGCTCCACGCCGAGCCGGTGCTTGACCCCGGCGACGAACTCGTCCCGGTTGGTCACGTCGCGGGAGGCCGAGGTGGCGACGAACCGCACCGCCTCCACATGGTGCCTGCGGATGAGCGCCCCGTAGCTGTCTACCGCCGCGAAGGTGCGTTCCAGGGCGCCGGCGGAGAACTCTCCGGTCTCGTCCACACCCTCCCCCAGGCGGACCACGGTCATCTGCCGCACCACATCCCTGACCCGGCCGCTGGCCTCGACATCGGCGATCAGCAGCCGGATGGAGTTGGTTCCGCAGTCGATGGCAGCAACTCTCATGGGGGTGTCCTTCTCCTCGCCGGTATGGGTGAGCGGTCGACGCGCTGGCCGAGCCGCGGGGGTCCTTGCCAGCACTCTATGCGGTCTCTTCGGGGTCCTGCGAGAACCGGTCCTGCGCGTCCGCGTCCTGCGTGCGGGCGAATCCCTGGTTCCGGCGGCGCACATGCCGGCTCAGATCACGCTGCGGGACCGCAGCCTCGTGATCCCAGGAGGTGGCACAGATGCAGATCTGCGGGGTGAACTCCTCGGCGATGCGTTCCAACGCCTCGTCACCGAGCGGGTTGATGCCGGGTCCCACCGCCAGCGAGTGCCCGACGAGCACATGCAGACACTTGACCCGATCAGGCATCCCGCCGGCGCTGATGCCTTCGATCTCCCAGACCGGGTCCAGTTCGGCGACGCCGCGCAGCCGTTCCCGCTCGGCGAGGTAGTTCTCGTGGGCTCCACGGTGGGCCGCGGCGAGGTCGGCGTCGGTGCTCAGCCGCTGGCTCATCTCGGCCATGAGTCCTGAGGCCTCGAGCCGGGAGACGGCGGCGGTCGCGGCCGGATGGGTCAGGTAGAAGGTGGTCGGGAATGGAATCCCGTTGCTCAGCCGTGGCGCCGTGGCTGCCACCAGGGGGTTTCCGCAGGTGCAGCGTGCGGGGATCTCGACGACGTCGCGCACTGGCCTGCGCAGCTGAAGGCTCAGGGTGTCCAGATCGCTGGGGTGCGGGGTAGTCGAGTTCACGGGAGCCGAGTTTACTCCACCGCCGCGGTCGGTCGGCCCAGTCCGCGGCGAGTCGACTCAGTCCTCTGCGGCGGAGCGGACCAGGGAGTCCCAGAGGGCCTCGGCCCAGGGGAGGTCGTGGCGGACCTCGGTGGAGTCCAGCTGCTCGACGTCATCGGCGCTCGCTCCGGGCTCACCCATGACCTGGTAGCGGCGCTCCCCCGGCATGACCAGGTTGATCCGCTCCCGGGCCTGCTGGCGGACGAAGTCCGGATCGTCCCAGCGCACCAGCTCCGATTGCAGCTGGGCCTGTTCCTGCTGCTCGGCGGCGATCTGAGACTCAAGCTCGTTGAGTTCCGAGCGCTGCTGGAAGAAGCTGTTCACGGTGGGGACCAGGAAGGAGATCACGACCAGGACCACGATGCTCAACAGGATCATCCGGCCTGGGAAGGTCCGCTCAGGGACCGTCGTGGCAGCGCTGACCGGGGTCTTCACCGACCCAGCGGAGGCTGAAGCCGAGGTGCGCGTCTTGCGGCGTGCTGTGATGTCCGCGGGGGTCCGGATCTCTCCGGAGACCTGCTCGCGTTCGGCCAGCCGACGGGCCTGGGCCGCGCGCGCCTTGACCTCCGCTGAGGAGGCACGTCTGCTCGGCACGATATGTCACCGCCTTGCGGGGAAGAGGGGAAGTAGGCGTGGCTTCTGAGGATATCTGCCGTGCGCCTCGCGGCTGGAATCTGACACGCGAGGAGACCGAGCATGGCGGAGTTCACCCGCCGACAGGGTGGGAAGGCCAGCAGGCCGGAAAAGCCGACGGGGCGCCATGGGAGCGGAACCTGTGTCCTAAGACCAGGACCCGCACCCATGACGCCCCGTATCACTCACCGGCGTCGAAGATCCTTGCGGCTATGCGGTGAAGCGCGGGAACACCGAGGCTCCGGCGTAGCGTGCGGCGTCGCCGAGCTCCTCTTCGATGCGCAGCAGCTGGTTGTACTTGGCCACGCGCTCGGAGCGAGCCGGGGCGCCGGTCTTGATCTGACCCGAGTTCGTGGCCACCGCGATGTCCGCGATGGTGGTGTCCTCAGTCTCCCCGGAGCGGTGGGAGATCATCGTGGTGTAGCGGCTGCGCTGAGCCAGCGAGACCGCGTCGAGGGTCTCGGTGAGCGAACCGATCTGGTTGACCTTCACCAGCAGCGAGTTCGCCGTGTCTGCGGCGATGCCCTTGGCCAGGCGGTCCGGATTGGTGACGAAGAGGTCGTCGCCGACCAGCTGGACCTTTGCCCCGATCTGATCGGTGAGGTTCTTCCAGCCGGCCCAGTCGTCCTCATCCAGCGGGTCCTCGATGGAGACCAGCGGGTAGGCCTCGACCAGCTCGGCGTAGTAGGTGCTCATCTGCTCCGGAGTCCGGGACTCGCCCTCGAAGGTGTAGACGCCGTCGGCGTAGAACTCGCTGGCCGCCACGTCCAGGGCCAGGGCGATGTCCTTGCCCGGGGTGTAGTTGGCGCGCTGGATCGCCTCGGTGATCAGGTCCAGAGCCGCACGGTTGGAGGTGAGGTTCGGGGCGAAGCCGCCCTCGTCGCCCAGCCCGGTGGCCAGGCCCTTCTCCTTCAGCAGCGCCTTCAGCGAGTGGTAGACCTCCACGCCGGCGCGCAGCGCCTCGGAGAAGGTGGCCGCGCCGATCGGGGCGATCATGAACTCCTGGATGTCGACGTTGGAGTCCGCGTGGGAGCCGCCGTTGAGGATGTTCATCATCGGCACGGGCAGCAGGTGCGCGTTGGGGCCGCCGAGGTACTTGTACAGCGGCAGGTCGGAGGCGTCTGCGGCGGCCTTGGCCACGGCCAGGGAGACGCCGAGGATCGCGTTGGCGCCGAGCGAGCTCTTGTTCTCGGTGCGTCGAGATCGAGCAGAATCTGGTCGATGATCCGCTGCTCGGTGGCGTCCTGTCCTTCCAGGGCGGCGGCGATGACGTCGTTCACGGCGCCCACAGCGCCGGTGACGCCCTTGCCGAGGTAACGGTCCTTGTCACCGTCGCGACGTTCAGCGGCTTCGAAGGCACCGGTGGAGGCGCCGGAGGGGACTGCGGCCTGGCCGAAGCTGCCGTCCTCGAGGAGGACATCGACCTCCACGGTCGGGTTGCCTCGTGAGTCGAGGATTTCGCGGCCGTACACGCTGACGATAAGAGACATATTCTGTCGGCTCCTTGTTGTTCATTCAGTGGGAAACTTTTCGGATGTGCCGAGCGCGCCCTTGCGCCGGTGCCTTGGGGATCGAGCTGTTGAGCTTCTCGCTCAGGCCATGCGGTTCAGGTGGCTGCGCAGCGCGCGCTCCGGGTCCTGGCCGTTCGCGCGTGCGGTCCGCACCACAGCAAACAGTAGTTCACCGAGCTCCGCCTCGTCAGCCGCCGCCAGCGTGGCCGATTCAGAATTGGGGAGATGTTCATCGGGCTCCCGGCCGAGCCGGTCGATGAGCTTCGCGGCCCTGGCCAGTGCCGGCAGGTGCGCCGGCAGCGAGCCGACGACGGCGGAGAGGCCGCCGTCGTCGACCGGTGCCGCTGGTGCTGCGCCCGCCGGCGCCGGATCCTCGAGAGCCTTCTCCTCGGCCTTGATCCGGGTCCAGGCGGCTTCGACCTGCTCGATGCTCGCGTGGGGGTCAACGTCCAGGCGGCCCTCCGCGGTGAAGACATGCGGCTGCGCCGGACCAGCTTCGCGGTGATGGCCTGGGCCACCCCGTCGAGGTCGAAGCTGCCGCGCTCCTGGGCCAGCTGAGCATGCAGCGCGATCTGGAACAGCAGGTCCCCCATCTCCTTGCGCAGGCCTTCGTCGAGGCTGCCGGCCTCGATCTCCTCGAGCACCTCGTAGGCCTCTTCCACGAGGTATTCGGTGAGATCCTCGTGGGTCAGCTGGGAGGTCCAGGGGCAGTGCTCGCGCAGCCGGGCGATGACCCAGCGCAACATCGCGATCTGGTCCTCCCCCGCGGGGCGGGGTTCGGACTGGTCGCTGGGCCGGGGCCCGGACTGGTCGCTGGGCTCAAGCTGGTCGCTGCGGGTGGGCCCGGACTGGTCGCTGGGCCTGGGGCTCACTGCCAGGCTTCGAGGATCATGCCGGCCAGTGCCTCGCGCTCCTCGTGACCGAGGAAGGAGGACTCCAGCGCGTTGATCTGGAAATCGGCGAGCTCACCCAGGCCGTAGTCGAAGGTGCTGGCGATCAGCGCGAGCTCTCCGGAGAGGGTCACCCCGGAGACCAGGCGGTTGTCCGTGTTGACCCCGACGTTGAAGCCCAGCTGGTAGAGCATGTCGAAGGGGTGATCGCTGAGCTCCGGCGACTCGCCCTGGGCGAAGCCGGCGATCGCGCCGGTCTGCAGGTTGGAGGTGGGGCTGACCTCGAGGTGGATCTGGCGGTCGCGGACCCAGCGGGCCACCGGGCCGAGCTCGACCTGGAAGACCTCTTCTCCGGCCTCGAGGTCATCCTCGGAGTCGGGCTGGGTCTCGATGACGCTGATGTCCTCGGCGACGCGGACGCCGTGGCCCAGGCGCTGCGCGCGGCCCGAGACCAGCGCGTCGCGCACGGACTCGATACCGTCGCCCTCGCCGGCGTGGACGGTGGTGGGAAGCATCTCGGTGGCGAGCCGGGTGAACGCATCGGCGAAGCGGCTGGGCGGGAATCCCGCCTCAGGCCCGGCGATGTCGAAGCCGACCACACCCTTGTCCCGGTGGCGCAGCGCGACCTCGACGATCTCATCGGCACGGTCGGACTGGCGCATCGCGGAGACCAGCTGGCCGACGACGATGACGCCGTCCTGCTCGGCGACGGTCTCCATGCCCTGGTTCAGCCCCTCCTGGACCGCCTCGACGGCCTCATCCAGGCTCAGGCCCTGCGTCTGGTGCTGCTCGGGAGCCCAGCGGACCTCGGAGTAGATGATGCCGTCCGCGGCCAGGTCTTCGACGTACTCCTTCGCGACCCGGCGCAGGTTCGGCGCGGTCTGCATCACGGCGGTGGTGTGCGCGAAGGCCTCCAGGTACTTCTCCAGCGAGCCGGAGTTCGCGTTCTGCCGAAAGCGCTCGGCGAGCTCCTCGGCGTCCTGGCTGGGGAGGTCGTGACCGATCTCGGCGGCCAGCTCGATCAACGTCGCTGGGCGCAGCGAGCCGTCCAGGTGATCGTGCAGGGAGACCTTGGGCAGGTTGCGCAGCTGCTCTTCGAGCTTGGCGGCGGCGGTGCGGAGGTCAGCGGCGGTAGAAGTCATGACGCCGAGTCTATCGAGGACACGGACGGAAGTCGCCCGGGTGGTTCTGCGCGGGCAGCTCAGCGGCGGGGATGCTCCTGGTCGGCGTCGCGGTCCTCGTCCTGACCTCCGCGGTAGCCCCCGTCACGGCCGGTGTCACGGCCTGTGTCACGGCCTCTGTCACGGTCCCCGTGTGGGCCCCCGTCGCGGTGCCGGTCATGATCCGCCCGGTCGCGGTGCAGCCGCAGCGGGGGTTCCACGGGCAGCGCCGCCGTGTCGAAGTACCCCTCGGGGTCCAGGTGGACGCCTTTGCGGTCCAGCCAGCGGGTCAGCAGCCGGAAGATCCGGTCGAAGATCCAGCCCAGCAGCACCGCCCCGGCGATCGAGACCGTCATCGCCACCAGCACCGAGTCGAAGATGTTCGCGCTGATCGCGCCGATCCCCACCGAGTAGGAGGCCCAGACCAGGGAGGCGATCGCATCGATCACCAGGAACCGGCGGAGCGAGAACCCGGTGGTGCCGGCGACGAAGTTGATCGCCACCCGGGCTCCGGGGATGAACCGTCCCACGAAGATCAACAGCACTCCGCGCTTGTCCAGCTCGTGACGTGCCCAGATCAGCGTGCGCTGGGGGGTGGGACGGCGCATCCATCCGAAGCGCATCGGGCCGATCGCGCGCCCGATCCGGTAGGCGATGAAGTCGCCGAGCAGGGCTCCGGAGGCGGCCACCAGGATCACCCAGAGCAGGAACGGGGTGCCGGGCTCATTGGCGAGCGAGCCCAGGCCGACCACCAGCGAGTCTGAGGGCACCACCGGGAAGAACCCGTCGACCACGCAGAGCACGAACAGGCCCACCAGCGTCCACCATCCGGAAGCGGCTTCCAGGATGGTCTGGTTGATGACGTCAAGGAGCTCCCCTGGGCGCATCCGCGTGGCCTCAGTCGGTCAGGTCTGCCGCGCTGATGCGGCCGAAGACCAGATCAGGCGTCTCGTGCGGGCCGGACTCGACGTCGACGTCCACGGCGCGCTCCAGCGACTGCTGCGCCCGAACGATCCGGTGCTCGTCATCGGTGAGCAGGGTGAACAGCGGCTGACCTTCGGTGATGCGGTCCCCGGGCTTGGCGTGCATCCGCACCCCGGCTCCAGCCTGCACGGAGTCCTGCTTCCGCGCCCGACCTGCGCCCAGCCGCCAGGCGGCGAGCCCCACGGCCATCGCATCCATCCGGGTCACGGTGCCGGAGACCCCGGCGTGGATCGTGTGACTGTGCACCGCCTGCGGCAGGGCCGCGTCGGGGTCACCGCTCTGCGCGGAGATCATCCGGCGCCAGGAGTCCATCGCGCGTCCGTTGCGCAGGTTCTCCGCCGGGTCCACCCCGGTGATGCCCACGGCGGTGAGCATCTCCTGCGCCAGCGCCACGGTGAGCTCGACGACGTCGCCGGGCCCGCCCCCGGCGAGCACCTCCACCGATTCTTCGATCTCGATGGCGTTGCCTGCGGTGAGCCCCAGCGGGGTGTCCATGTCGGTGAGCAGCGCGGAGGTCTTCACGCCGGCATCGGTGCCCAGGGCGACCATGGTGCGGGCCAGCTCCTCGGCGTCGGCGCGGGACTTCATGAACGCACCCGAGCCGGCCTTCACATCGAGCACCAGGGCGTCGGTGCCCTCGGCGATCTTCTTGGACATGATCGAGGAGGCGATCAGCGGGATCGCCTCCACCGTGCCGGTGACGTCGCGCAGCGCGTAGAGCTTCTTGTCCGCCGGGGCCAGCCCCGGGCCCGCGGCGCAGATCACGGCGTTGACCTCGTCGAGCTGGCGCAGCAGAGCCTCGTTGCTCAGATCCGCCTGCCAGCCGGCGATGGCTTCGAGCTTGTCCAGGGTTCCACCGGTGTGGCCGAGACCGCGGCCGGAGAGCTGCGGGACGGGCACGCCGAAGCTGGCGACCAGCGGGGCCAGCGGAAGCGTGATCTTGTCGCCGACTCCCCCGGTGGAGTGCTTATCGGCGGTGAGCCGACGCGCCCCCTCGGGTGTGCGCAGGGAGGAGAAGTCCATCCGCTCGCCAGAGGCGATCATCGCGGCGGTCCAGTGCCCGATCTCCTGACGGGTCATCCCGTTGAGCAGGATCGCCATGGCCAGCGCCGACATCTGCTCATCGCCGACGAACCCATCGGTGTACGCGGCGATGATCCATTGGATCTGGTCCTGGGAGAGCCGTCCGTGGTCCCGCTTGAGCCGGATCAGTTCCACGGCGTCGTGGGCCGAGCGGTCGTAGGTCATGCCGGCAGCGGTCATCGCATCTCCAAGTCGTTGGTCTCAAGATCGCGAGGACCGAAGGATTCCGGCAGCAGCGCGTCCAGGGTGGTGGTGCCCCGCGCCGTGCGCACGTGCATGGTGGGGGCGGAGAACTCCAGCAGCAGCTGCCGGCAGCGGCCGCAGGGCGTGATGTATTCGCCCTGCCGGTTGACGCAGGTGAACGCCACGATCTTGCCGCCGCCCGCCATCTGCAGGGCACCGATCATGGTGCACTCGGCGCAGAGGGTGAGCCCATAGGAGGCGTTCTCCACGTTGCAGCCGGAGATGATCGTTCCGTCCTCGAGCAGCGCCGCGGCGCCCACCGGATAGTCCGAGTAGGGCACGTAGGCCCGGGTCATCGCGATCCGGGCCTGAGTGGTGAGGCGCTCCCAGTCGGCGGCGTGGTCCGGCGCGGGGATCCGTGCGATGCGTCCGGTCAGAAAGTCATCGTCCTGAGTCATAGGGGACATCCTACGAGGCCACGCGGGGGCCCGAGTGCCAATCACTCAGGCGCAGGCGCGTCGAGCCCCGGCTGGTGTGCGCTAGGCCCGGCGGAGCTCGTTGATCGCGCTGAGCGCTGTGGTCACCATGATCTTGGTGCCGTAGCCGATGCACCGCTCATCGGGGACATAGTCCCCGCGGTGCAGGTCGAAGTCGATGCCGCCCGGGGTCTTGGTCCCCAGCCGGAACATGGCGCCGGGGAGCTCCTGGGTCATCCAGGCGAAGTCCTCCCCGCCCATGGACTGCGGGGCCAGCTCCAGGCCCTCGGCACCGAGCACCTCGCGGCCCGCACGCTCCAGCAGGGCGGTCTCGCGCTCGTTGTTGATCACCGGGGGCACGCCGCGGATGTGCTCCAGCTCCACGTCCACGCCCCATGGCGCCGCGACCTGCTCGACGGTCTCATCCAGGAGCGCCCCGGCGTCGCGCCAGGCCTCGGCGTCGAGGATTCGCATGGTCCCGACCAGTGTGCCGTGGGCAGGGATGGCGTTGTGCGCGCTTCCGGCCTCGATCTGACCCCAGACCAGCGAGACCGCGGAGCGCACGTCCACCCGGCGGGAGAGCACCGCCGGGACCGTGGAGGCGATGTGGGCCAGGGCGGAGACCATGTCCTCGGTCAGGTGTGGCCGGGAGGTGTGTCCGCCGCGTCCGGTGACATTGATCCGCACCACGTCGGCGGCGGAGGTGATGGCCCCGATGCGGGTCCCGATCAGTCCGACCTCGATGCGGGGGTCGCAGTGCAGCGCGAAGATCCGGGGCAGCGGTGCGAGCACGTTCTGGCGTACCATCTCCAGGGCGCCTCCGGGCATGGTCTCCTCGGCCGGTTGGAAGATCACCCGGACCTTGGCGCCCAGGCCCGCCGAGTCGCCGTCCTCGATCCGCTGCTGGTGCAGCCGCTGCAGGCTCAGCGCGACTCCGAGTGCGATCGCGGTGTGGATGTCGTGGCCGCAGGCGTGGGTGACGCCGGCGTGGGTCGAGGCGAAGGGCAGCTCGGTGAGCTCCTGGACCGGCAGCGCGTCGATGTCCCCGCGGAACCCGGCGGCGAACTCCCCGGCACCGATGTCCACGTAGAGCCCGGTGGTCTCGGGCATGAGCTCCGGCTCCAGCCCGGCCGCACGCAGGGCCGCGGCGAGCCGCTCGGTGGTGCGCTCTTCTTTCCAGGAAAGCTCTGGGTGGGCGTGCAGGTCCCGGCGCATCTCGATGAGCGTGGCTTCCAGGTCCTCGACCACCGCATCGGCCGAGGCATGCGCGGCCTTGAGCATCACGGCGTGGCGGTCCGGCTCAGAGGACATCGGATTCTCCCTGCGCCCGCAGCGCCTCGACGGCCTGCTTCACCGACTGCGCGTGATCGGTGGTGGTCACCAGCAGCGCATCCGGGGTGTCGACCACCACGATGTTCTCCACGCCGATCAGGGCGACCACCCGCTGGGTGTCCGAGACGACGACGCCGGAGGACTGGTCCGAGTACACCCGGGCCTTCTCCCCCAGCACGGTCATCGACTCCTGCTCACGCGCAGGGTTCAGCCGGGCGATCGCGGCGAAGTCTCCGACGTCGTCCCAGGTGAAGTTCCCGGGAATCACGGCGACGTCCCCGGCGGCCGCGGCGGGCTCGGCCACCGCGTAGTCAATGGCGATCTTGGGAAGCTCGGGCCAGACCCGCGCGGTGACCTCCGCCTGATCGGGAGTTCCCCAGGCGGCCGCGATCTCGGTGAGCCCCGCGTGCAGCACCGGTTCTGCACGGGCCAGGTGATCCAGAAGCAGCGCGACCGGGGCCACGAACATTCCAGCGTTCCAGAGATACTCCCCGGAGGCGACGTACTTCTCGGCGAGCTCCTGGCCCGGCTTCTCGACGAACTCTGCAACCTCCCGCGCATTCGGGGCGCCCTCGATCGATGCGCCATCGACCTGCAGCGGGGCGCCGCGGCGGATGTAGCCGAAGCCCATGGAGGGGTGGGTCGGCGCGATCCCGATGGTGACGATCTTGCCGGTCGCGGCCGTGGCCACGGCCTCGCGCACCGCCTGCTGGAAGATCTCCACCGGGGCGATGACCTGGTCCGCGGCGAAGGAGCCCATGATGATCTCGGGGTCACGTCGGTGCAGGATGGCTGCGGCCAGGCCGATGGCGGCCGCTGAATCCTTGGGCTCGGACTCCAGCACGAGGTCGCTCGCATCGAGCTCGGGGATCTGAACCCGCACAGCCTCGCGGTGGGACTCGCCGGTGACCACCATCACGCGTCGGCCGGTCAGCGGGGCGAGCCGCTCGTAGGTGCCGCGGATCAGGGTGGTGCCGGAGCCGGTGAGGTCGTGGAGGAATTTGGGGGCGCTGGCTCGGGAGAGCGGCCAGAGCCGCGTGCCCACCCCGCCGGCGGGGATCACGGTATAGAACTTGTCCAAGGCTGCCTGAGAAGTCACTTCACCAGGGTAGACCCATCCGCCACCGGGCTCGATCAGTCGCGCAGCGCGCGCGGCGCAGGGCCCGCCCAGCGGCGGAGGGTTCAGGCAGCGGCGCAGGCTCCGCAGGCCTCTCCCGGAGGGCAGCAGAGTCCGCTCCGGGGGACCGGCCGGGCCATTTCGGAATTGCGTCCCCACATTGCGACTTTTCTACACGCTGTAGAAGTCATTTGGTGCGGACTGTCATTTCGCCTCCGAGCCTGGATCAGGTCTCTGCTCAGCGGCGCAACAATGCCTCCCGGCAGGCACCACGAGCCGCATCGGCCCCCGCGGTGCTCTAGTCTGGTAACTGACAACAGACTCGCGCCGGCGTCACGGATTCCGCACCGCCGCAGCGAAGTAGAAACGTACGTAACTGTGCGGCGCGGAACGCCATGCAACGATGCAGGGAGGTAACAACAGGTGACGCAGACAAAAGGCACCCTTTATAAGGGCCGGGAAGGTATGTGGTCCTGGGTAGGACACCGAATCACGGGTGTCGGGATCTTCTTCTTCCTCCTGGTCCACGTACTCGACACATCTCTCGTGCGTGTCTCGCCAGAGGCCTATGACGCGGTGATCGGCGCGTATAAGAACCCGATCATGATCGTCGGTGAGATCGGCCTGGTCGGTGCGATCGTCTTCCACGCATTCAACGGACTGCGGATCATCCTGGTGGACTTCTGGTCCCAGGGCACCCGCTACCACCGTCAGATGCTGTGGACCGTGATGGGCCTCTGGGTCATCACCATGATCGGCTTCACCGTCCGCCACTTGATGCTGTTCCTTGACGGCTGGGGAGGGTTCTGAAAATGACCACCACGAAATCTGACGCCCTCCTGCCCGCCCAGGGCATCGAGGCCCCCCGCTCCGGGCGGATCGATCCCAAGTACCTGCGCAGCGGCTCCTCGAAGTCCGGCAGCTTCGAGATGGCGGCCTGGGTCTTCATGCGCGTCTCCGGCGCCGCCCTGGTGGTCCTGATCTTCGTTCACCTCACGGTGAACCTGCTGGTCGGCGAGGGCATCCACCAGATCGACTTCGGCTTCGTGGCCGGCAAGTGGGCGAACCCGGTCTGGCAGTTCTGGGACCTGGCGATGCTCTGGCTGGCGATGCTGCACGGCGGCAACGGCATGCGCACGATCATCAACGACTACGCGGAGAAGGACTCCACGCGGATGTGGCTGAAGTCCATCCTGTACCTCTCGGTGATCGTGATCATCGTGCTCGGCACCATGGTCATCTTCACCTTCGAGCCCTGCCTGCTCGACAGCTCCGGCCAGCTGCTCGAGTCCTCCCCCTCCTTCTGCCAGAACGTCTGATGCACCCCGGGGATGACCCGGTGCGCACATCTGCGCGTTCTCATGCTTCCGAACAAGAAAAGAGAGCCACAAGCTGATGCAGGTTCACAAGTACGACGTCGTCATCGTCGGCGCGGGCGGTGCGGGAATGCGCGCGGCCATCGAGTCCGGCCAGCGCGCGCACACCGCGGTGCTGACCAAGCTCTACCCCACCCGGTCCCACACCGGCGCGGCCCAGGGCGGCATGTGCGCCGCACTGGCCAACGTCGAAGAGGACAACTGGGAGTGGCACACCTTTGACACGGTCAAGGGCGGGGACTACCTGGTGGACCAGGACGCAGCCGAGGTCATGGCCAAGGAGGCCATCGACGCCGTGCTGGACCTGGAGAAGATGGGTCTGCCCTTCAACCGCACCCCCGAGGGCAAGATCGACCAGCGTCGCTTCGGCGGGCACACTCGCGATCACGGCAAGGCCGCCGTGCGCCGCGCCTGCTACGCCGCTGACCGCACCGGTCACATGATCCTGCAGACGCTGTATCAGAACTGCGTGAAGCACAACGTCGAGTTCTACAACGAGTACTACGTGCTGGATCTGCTCACCGTGGACGAAGAGGTGACCCGTGAAGACGGCACCACCTACATGCAGAAGAAGACCGCCGGCGTCGTCTCCTATGACCTGGCCAACGGCGAGATCCACGTCTTCCAGGCCAAGTCCGTGGTCTTCGCCACCGGCGGTCTGGGCAAGATCTTCAAGACCACCTCCAACGCACACACCCTGACCGCCGACGGCATGGCGCTGGCCTACCGGGCCGGCATCCCGCTGGAGGACATGGAGTTCGTGCAGTTCCACCCCACCGGTCTGGCGGGTCTGGGAATCCTGCTCTCCGAGGCCGCTCGCGGCGAGGGCGCGATCCTGCGCAACTCCGAGGGCGAACGCTTCATGGAGCGCTATGCCCCCACGATCAAGGACCTCGCCCCGCGTGACATCGTCGCCCGGTCGATGGCCAACGAGGTCCGTGAGGGCCGTGGCGCGGGTCCGAACAAGGACTATGTGCTGCTGGACCTGACCCACCTGGAGCCCGCGCACATCGATGCGAAGCTTCCCGATATCACCGAGTTCGCCCGCACCTACCTCGGCGTGGAGCCCTACACCGAGCCGGTGCCGGTGTTCCCGACCTGTCACTACGCCATGGGCGGGGTGCCGACCAACGTCAACGCCGAGGTCCTGCAGGACAACGACACCGTCGTTCCTGGTCTCTACGCCGCCGGAGAGGTCGCCTGCGTCTCGGTGCACGGCTCCAACCGCCTGGGCACCAACTCGCTGCTGGACATCAACGTGTTCGGCAAGCGCGCCGGCCTGGCAGCCGCCGAATATGCCGCCACCGCAGAGTTCGTCGATATCCCCGAGAACCCGACGGCCTTCACCGAGAACCAGCTCAATGCGATGCGCGCCTCCACCGGTGGTGAGCGCACGTCGACGCTGCGCACCGAGCTGCAGGAGACCATGGACGCGAACATGCAGGTGTTCCGCTCCGAGGAGACCATCAAGGAAGCCCTCGCGGTCATCGCTGATCTGCGCCTCCGCTATAAGAACGTGCAGATCCAGGACAAGGGCAAGCGCTTCAACCTCGATCTGCTCGAGGCAGTGGAGCTCGGCTTCCTGCTCGACATGGCCGAGGTCATGACCGTGGCAGCCCTGCACCGCAAGGAGTCCCGCGGCGGACACTACCGCGAGGACTTCCCGGAGCGTGACGATGAGAACTTCATGCTCCACTCGATGATGTACCTGGACCCCGAGTCCTCGACCGACGGCACCAACGGCATCCGCGCCGACACCAAACCGGTCGTCTTCACCCGTTACGAGCCGATGGAGCGTAAGTACTGATGAGCACTCCCACCAAAGAAGCCGCAGAGCCCGCCTCCAAGATCGACATGAAGGAGAGCGGGGGCGGAGGCGAGATCCCCAGCTTCGACGTGACCCTCCAGGTGCGCCGCTACGACCCGGAGTTCTCCGACGAGGCGCGCTGGGATGAATGGACCGTCACCATGTACGGCACCGACCGTGTGCTCGACGCGCTGCACAAGGTCAAGTGGGAGATCGACGGCTCACTCACGTTCCGGCGCTCCTGCGCCCACGGCGTCTGCGGCTCGGATGCCATGCGCATCAACGGTCGCAACCGCCTGGCCTGCAAGGTGCTGCTCAAAGACCTGGACACCTCCAAGCCGGTCCTGGTCGAGCCGATCAAGGGTCTGCCTGTGGAGAAGGACCTGATCGTGGACATGGAGCCGTTCTTCCAGTCCTATCGCGAGATCATGCCCTTCATGGTGAACAACTCCCCGGCACCGACCGGTGAGCGGATCCAGTCCCCCGAGGAGCGTGAGCGCTTCGACGACACCACCAAGTGCATCCTCTGCGCCGCCTGCACCTCCTCCTGCCCGGTCTTCTGGACCGATGGGCAGTACTTCGGTCCCGCAGCGATCGTCAATGCGCACCGGTTCATCTTCGACTCCCGCGACGACGCCGGCGATATGCGCCTGGAGGTCCTCAACGACAAAGAGGGCGTGTGGCGCTGCCGCACCACCTTCAACTGCACCGACGCCTGCCCGCGCGGCATCGAGGTCACCAAGGCCATCCAAGAGGTCAAGCGTGCGGTGCTGACCCGCAGCATGTAGTCCCGCGGGTCACGAGGTGGGGCGGCGGGCGCGATCGATGCGCCCGCCGCCCCACCTCTTTTTGCATCCCACTCCTGGAAGCGGTTAGGTGAGGTCATGGACAGATACGACCGGGCAGCCCGACATCTGAGCGACGTCGGGGTGGGGGGCAGGAACCTCACGAACATCGTGGTCGCCGCGGAGGCGCTGGAGCGCGGCATCACCGTGCGCAAGGCCGCCACCAGCCGCCGGATGGTGCTCGAGCACCAGGGCCGCTCGCGCACCTGGGCGGGCGGGAGCACGAACCACAACGACGACCTGGTCAAGAAGATCGCCTCCTATAAGGACGTGGCCAGCAGGCTCTTCCGCGACCTCAAGATCAGCGCCCCGGAGAACGCGGTCTTCACCGGCTCCGAATCGGCCCGCGCCTGGGCCTGGGCCTCTCCCTTCAGCCATAGCGTGGTCAAGCCGCACAACGGCAGGCAGGGAGAGAACGTCCATGCCCGCCTCCAGACCGAGGACGAGTTCCACCGCGCCTTCCGTCGCGTCGCCGCAGCGAGCAGCCAGGTCCTGGTGGAGGAGTTCTACACCGGGGTGGAGCATCGTTGCCTGGTCGAGGAGGGAACCCTGGTCGCGGCCACACGGCGCCGGCCGGCCAGCGTGCTGGGCGACGGGAGGACCAGCATCAGTGACCTGGTCGCGGCGAAGAACCGCGACCGCGGCCCGATCCATAAGGATCTGATCCTCGACGCGGTCGCTCGAGAGTATCTTCAGCGCCACGGCTACCGGCCCGACTCGGTCCCGGAGGCGGAGCAGCGCATCTACCTGCGGAGCACCTCGAACCTGCACACCGGAGGCGATGCGGTGGATGCCACCGAGGAGATCCGAGACGAAGAGCGAGAACTCGTGGAACGGGCCTCCCGGGCGCTGCTCGGTCTGAGGATCGTCGGGTTCGATGTGCTCCTGCCCCGCGGCGAGAGCGACGTCCACGCCCCCTCGGTGCTGGAGATCAACGCCAGCCCGATGGTCTCGATGCACCACTTCCCCTGGTCGGGCCAGCCCCGGGATGCGGCTCGCCACGTGGTCGATTCACTCTTCCCCCGCACTGTCCGGCGCTGACACGCCCCAGTACCTGCCCAGTGCCGGATCAGCGGGCGGCTGCCACGGGTCCCAGTCGGCGGCTGCGGGCGTCGGTGGCCAGCGCGGCCCAGGACGCGCAGAGCAGGTAGATCAGGCTGAGCAGGAAGAAGTAGATGAAGAAGCCCAACACCGTGGCGAAGGAGGACACGATCAGGTTCCCGCCCTCGACCCCGCTGAGCAGGAAGGTGGAGAGGTGACGCAGCACCGAGGAGCCGACGGCGGCGAGCAGCGCCGCACGCCACAGCACCGAGACCGGCATCACCACGCGTGAGGCCACCCGGAAGATCAGGACCGCGACCAGCACATCCAGGATCAGCGGGACGGCGAGCGTGATCACGGTGCCGACCAGTCCCTGAAGCACGTTCAGGTTCCAGCCCAGCACGCCTTCGCTGAAGTCCAGCACGGACTCCGAGATCAGGCTGGTCGCCGTGGCCGCCAGCAGCATCGTGCCCAGCAGCAGCATCACACCGAGGTCCCGGGTCTTGACCACCACCACGTTCTCGTCCATGAGCGGACGGTCAAAGATGCTCCTGATACCGGAGCGCAGGCCGTTGATCCAGCTCAGCGAGGCCACGGCGGCGACCAGCAGCGAGACCACGAGCGTGAGCCCGAAGCCTTCGGTGTCGAAGAGCTGTTCCTGCGTGGCGAGCCCGTCCTCGCCGATCACCCCGGGCAGCGCGTCGTTGGTCAGCGCCACGATGGTGTCCTGCAGCTCCTGGTCCCCGCCGATGACCAGGCCCGCCACGGAGAATCCCGCCACCAGCGCCGCGGAGACCGAGAAGAACATCATGTAGGCCGCGCCGGCGGCCATCACCGTGCCGTAGTGAAACAGGAAGAGATTCAGGATCCGCATCCCGCGGGTGGTGTCGAGCCGGGTGAGCCCCCAGAAGAGGGTCAGACCGAACATCGATGCCCGTCCGCGTCCCTCCCGGCGGGCGTGGCCCCAGGCGCGCCGCGCCTTGACCTCGCGACGGCGCAGCCCCTCGAGGTCAAGCGGGTTGACCATCCCCGAGACTTCCTCGCGGTCGTTCATCGCCTTCGCGGCAGCTCGCGCGTGACCGGCGATCAGTCCATGCCCGCCGGTCCGCGGGCGCAGCCTGGAGGGGTTCTCACTCACCCGGGGCTCCCCGCGCGGCTCCCGCGCGGGCTCACTGCGGGCTCGCTGGGAGGAAGCCGATCCTGTCATAGACCTGTGCGAGGGTCTCCCCCGCCACGGCCCGCGCCTTCGCGGCACCGGTGGCCAGCAGCGCGTCGAGCTGCGCCGGATCCTGGAGCAGCTCCTCGGTGCGGTCGCGGATCGGGCCGAGCTTCGCCACCACCACCTCGGCCAGCTCCACCTTCAGGTGGCCATACATCCGGCCCTGATACTCCTCGACGATCTGTTGCACCGGGCGGTCGGTGAGCGCGGAGTAGATGCTCAGCAGGTTCGAGACCCCTGGCTTCTCGGCCTGGTCGAAACGGATCTCGGCGCCGTCGTCGGTCACGGCAGACTTGATCTTCTTCGCGATCTGCTTATCGGTGTCCATCAGGTTCAGCAGCCCGGCCGGGGAGGTGGCGGACTTGGACATCTTCGCGGTGGGATTCTGCAGGTCATAGATCCGGGCCCCGGTCTCCGGGATCAGCGGCTCCGGGACTCGGAAGGTCTCCCCATAGCGGTGGTTGAAGCGCTGAGCCAGGTTGCGGGAGAGCTCCACATGCTGCTTCTGGTCGTGCCCCACCGGCACCCCGTGCGGCTGGTACAGCAGGATGTCAGCCGCCTGCAGCATCGGGTAGGTGAAAAGTCCGACGCCGGCCGCGTCGGCGCCCTGCCGGGCGGACTTGTCCTTGAACTGGGTCATCCGCGCGGCCTCGCCCATCCCGGTCAGGCAGGTCATGATCCAGCCCAGCTGCGCGTGTTCCGGCACGTGGGACTGCACGAACACCGTGGAGCGTTCGACGTCGAGGCCCCCCGCGAGGTACTGGGCGGCGGTGCGGCGCACCCGGGTGCGCAGCTCGGCCGGGTCCTGAGGGACGGTGATCGCGTGCATGTCCGGGATGAAGAAGAACGCGTCGTAGCGTTCCTGCATCTTCACCCAGTTGACCAGCGCTCCCAGGTAGTTGCCCAGGTGCAGGGAGTCAGCCGAGGGCTGCATCCCGGAGAGTACGCGCTCAGTCACAGCAGTTCCTTCGTGTCGTCGGGCAGAGTTCAGGGTCACGCGCCAAGCGTCAAGCGCCAGGCGTGAAGCCGTGGTCAAGGCAGCTGGTAGTCCACGACCAGCGGGGCGTGATCAGACCAGCGCAGCGAATAGTCCTGCGCCCGGTCCACGCGCAGGTTTCCGGCCAGCTCGGCCAGGCCCGCGGTCGCCATGTGGTAGTCGATCCGCCAGCCGGTGTCGTTGTCGAAGGCCTTCCCGCGGTAGGACCACCAGGTGTAGGGCCCCTCGACCTCGCCGGCCAGGGAACGCGCGACGTCCACGTAGCCGAGGTCCTGGAAGTACTGGTCGAAGTAGGCGCGCTCTTCGGGCAGGAAGCCGGAGTTCTTCACATTGCCCTTCCAGTTCTTGATGTCGAGCTCACGGTGACCCACGTTCAGATCACCCATGACCAGCAGATGATCGGTGCGCCCGGCCAGAGTCGGGAGGTACTCGCTCATGTACTGCAGGAACCGCATCTTGTGCTCCTGCTTGGCCGTTCCCACCTCGCCGGAGTGCACGTAGACGCTGACCACGGTCAGCGTGGAGCCGTCTCCTAGGGCGTAGTCGGCTTCGATCCAGCGGCCCTCGTCCTCGGGGTGGCCTTCGCCGATCCCGTTGCGGGTGGCGATGGGGGCGCTGCGCGAAATGATCGCGACGCCGGCCCGGCCCTTGTCGGCGGCCTCGTACTCGTGGACGTGCCAGGCCTCACCCATGGGTTCGGTCATATCGGTGACCAGCTTGGTGAGGATCTCCTCGTTGGCGCGGACCTCTTGGAGCGCGAGGATGTCGATCTCGCGCTCGGCCAGCCATTCGCCCATGCCCTTGCGGTGCGCGGCGCGGATCCCGTTGACATTGACCGAGGCGATCCGGGTCTTCCCGGCAGGCTTGGGGTCGATGATGCGGTGCGGGTGCTCACCGAAGTCTGGTGCCTCCGCGGAGCTCACTGCGCCGTGTGAAGTCGCTGCGCCGGTGGTCGTGGCTGTCCCTGTGGAAGTCTCGGTCACGTCGGGTCCTCTCAGTTGACGATCTCGCCGGTGATCGGCTCGTCGTCGTTGTTGTTGCGCTTCTTCGCGCGGCGCGTCTGGTCGCCACGCTGCTCGCCCGGCTCGCCGCCGGACTCCTGCCCGGCATCACGGCTGCCGCGGCCGACGTGCTCGGCGAGCATGTCGCGACCGTTGCCGGCGGTCATCTCGATGGTGTCCAGCGCCCGCTCCACCATGGCCAGGTCCGCCTCTTCGGCTTTGCCGAGCTCCTGGGTGATCACCCGTTTCTGCACCTGGACGATCTTGAAGGAGTGGTCGAGCTTCAGGTTCCGTGCGTGGGTGTCCTCGTCGACCACCGCGGTGCCCCCGAGCGTGTCGGCACGCCGGGAGGCGGCGTCGGCGCGCGCGGAGTCCAGGGTCTGGCCGAACTTCTTGGCCCCGGAGCGCACCGAGATCACCAGAACGGTGGCCAGCAGCAGCCAGCCGCCGGCGATGACGGCGATGATCCAGCCGATCACGTCGTTCTGGTTGGCGGCGAAGATCAGCGCCACCAGCAGCACGGTGATCATCACCGCGAAGCTGATGCCGGAGGTCCTCCGGCCGAAGTTCCTGAGGGTTTCCTGCGCACCAGATGCGCCACCTGTGGGCAGTGACTGCTGAGAACTCATGCGCCTGATTATCCCTGTGATCACGCTCCGATGGCGAATCGCGCCCTGTGCCGCGCAGGTCGGCTGCCCGAGACCGTGCGAAACCTGCTCCACCAGGTGCAGGCCGGGTCTCCTAGGATGGCAGAGAACGTGTCCCGAGCTGTCCCAACGATCCAGGAGGACCTGATGGCCGCACTACCCGAGACTCCCCGCCCCGCGGATGCACCCGAGCGCACCACTTTCATGCGGCGCTACACGCTGGACCCGGCGCTGGCGGATGAGTTCGTCAGCTTCCTGACCAAGCGGGTCATCCCGGCCCGGGAGGAGCGTGGATTCACGGTGGAGTCGATCTGGCTCTCCGACGGCAAGGACGAGCTGACCTGGTTCGTCAGCCGTTTCGGCGACCGTGAGGAGTTCGCGGAGGCGGAGCGGGCCTGGGAAGACTCCCCCGAGCGCGCCGAGATCTTCACTGACGCCCCCGCGTATGTGACCGGCAAGGATCTTCGGGCGGTCACTCGCCTGCGCTGACCTGAGATTGAACCGCCTGCCGAGCGCGTCGGGCGGCGAAGAGCGCCGCCGCCACGGAGGTCAGCATCAGTCCGGCGATCACCAGCGAGCTGGTCACGATCGCTGCCTGGTGGCCCGCCTCGGCGCTGATCGAGAAGTAGATCCCGGTGACCACGGCGATCCCGATCGCGGTGAACACTCGCTGGGCCGTCTGCGCCACTCCCCCGGCGGCGCCCGCCATCACCTCGGGGACCTCACGCATCGAGAGCGTCTGTGCGCTGGGAATGATCAACGCCTGGGAGAGCCCGACGACGGCCAGCGCGGCCCCGATCAGCCACAGCGACCCGTAGTCGGTCACCATCAGTGCGGCGGCGCCAGCCAGGGAGAGCATCGCGACGACGCCGGCGATGGTCCCGCTGACCAGCATCCGGGGGCCCTTGCGCTCCACCGCGCGGCCCACCCGTGAGGAGAGCAGCATGACCATCACGGCGCTGGGCAGCGTGACCAGCCCCGCGATCAGCGCACCCTCGCCGCGGCCCTGCTGCACGTAGACCGCCACCACCGCCCAGGTCGCCGGCATGCCGGCGAAGTAGAGGCCCAGCACCAGCGAATTCAGCGTGTAGCTGGGCAGCGTGAACAGCTCCAGGTTGACCATCGGGGCAGCTGCATCGCGGCGCCCGAGCCGGCGCTCCCAGAGCGCCCAGAGCACCAGAACGCCCAGCCCGGCGACGGCCAGAAGCCCGCCGAGCGGGCTGCGGAACGCGATGAAGGGCAGCATCAGCAGCAGCACCGCGATGCTGAGCAGCACCACACCCAGCGGGTCCAGCCGGGCGAGGCCACGGGCCGGCGCTGCCGATGCGGTGACCTCGGGCAGGCGCTCGAGGTCCGCCTGACCGGCCGGCTCGGCGTCGTCCAAGTTCTTCGGCAGCCACCGCACGATGGCGATCAGCGCGACGGTCGTGACTGGGACGTTGATCAGGAAGGTCATCCGCCAGCCGAGGTCTGACCCGGTGGTGTCGATGATCAGCCCGCCCAGCGCCGGCCCGGCAGCCACGGCGACCCCGATGATGGTGCCCATCATCCCGTAGGCCCGCCCGCGGGCGGGTCCGGCGAACAGCCGCTGGATCATGCCGATGATCTGCGGGGTCAGCACGCCGGCGGCGAATCCCATGAAGACCCGCGCGATGTTGAGCACCAGCGGGTTCATCGCCAGCGCGGCCCCCAGGGAGGCGACCCCGAAGAGCGCCACCCCGAACATGAAGAGACCGCGTCGGCCCCAGAGGTCTCCTGCGCGGCCGGCAGGGACCAGTGCCATGCCGAAGGCCAGCGCGTAGCCGGAGAGCACCCACTGGAGATCCGCTGAGGTGGCGCTGAGGCTCTCCTCGATGGCGGGAAGAGCGACGTTGACGATGCTGATGCTCAGCAGCGCCGCGAACAGCGGCAGGAACATCGCCGTCATCATCCGCCGCGAGCTGCCCGTGGGTGAGGTCTGGTTCACCAGCTCACCTTATCCCCGTCGCCCCACCCCGGCGCGTCCTGTGACCGGCCGCATGACGCCGCCGCGAGGCTGCCATGACGGCCCCCTGTCGCACAACGGGGGCGCCCCGTGAAGGAGCGCCCCCGTAGGACCAGGCGATGACTACCGCCCGAACTGTGACTCGCGGCCGCACTGTAACTGACGGCGGAGCTGTGACTACCGGCGGAACTGGGCCAGGTAGCTCTTGACCTCGGTGCTGAACGCCAGCACCAGCCAATAGGCGGCGACGCCACGTGGGCCAGCACGAGCACCAGGGTCAGCGGGTCGGCGCCGATGACGCCGATCAGCGTGAACACGATGCCCAGGATCGCGAAGACGATGCCGGTGATCCGCGCCCAGTTCTTGTTCTTCTTGAGTCCGAAGAAGACCAGCAGGTACAGCCCGATGCCCACGATGAGGCTGACCCAGATGAAGCCGGTCAGCAGCCCTCCGAACAGGTCCGCAGCCTCGGCCGCCTCGGCCGCGGTCATCCCCTGCTGCTCCATGCCGGTGATCATCTCTTGCCGGGTTGCGTCATCGCTGAGGAACAGGCCAGGCAGCGCGCTCACCACGTAGATCGCCAGCGAGACCAGAGTCAGCGTCTTGAGCATGCTGTACTTCTTGGGCTCTGCGACCGGTCCGCCGTAGCTTCCCGGCGCGTACGGATCGGTGCCGTACTTCGACGCGGCCTCGCCGTAGCCGCCGGGCTGGCCGGGCTGGCCGCCGTAACCGCCGGAGGGGTTGCCGCCGTAGCCGCCGGACGGGTTGTTCCCGTAACCGCCGGGCTGGCCGCCGGGCTGGTCTCCGTAGGGAGGATTGCTCATGTCGACTCCTTGTTCATTGCTTGTGTTCACGAATCACTCTAGGCCCGGTTGGCCGGTCTCACTCGTAGCGAAGCGCCTCGATCGGGTCCTTCTTCGCCGCTCGCGCCGCCGGCAGCGTGCCGGCGAGGAAGGCGATGAACACGATCAGCGCGGTGATCCCGGCGATCGCCAACGGATCCACCGCGAAGAGCGTCAGTCCGGCCACCGCGCCCAGCGGGCCGCCTTCACCGGTGAGCCAGGCGTTGCCGACGAGTCCGGCTCCGAGTCCGAGCACCACACCGATGACCGAGCCCAGGATGCCGATGACCACGGCCTCCATGGAGAAGAGTCCGAAGACCTTCCCGCTGGACATGCCCAGCGCCTTCATCAGGCCGATCTCTCGGGTGCGTTCCTGCACCGACATCAGCAACGTGTTCACGATGCCGAAGCTTGCCGCGAGCAGCGCGATCAGGCCGAAGCCGGAGAGCACCCAGGAGACCGCGTCGATGACGCCCTGGACGGCACCGATCTGGTCCTCCACGGTCAGTCCGAGGAGGTCCTGATCGATCAGGGCGTCCTTGACGCCCTGCTCGCTGGCCTCGATGTCCTCCACGTCGACCACCGCCATGGTGTAGGCGTTCTGCGCCTGGCCCTCGTAGCCCTCCATGGAGAGCTCGTTGAGCTGCTGGTTCAGCTCACGGGAGGGCATGGGGGTGGCGCCGATGCCGGAGAGCGCCTCCTCGGAGACGCCGACGATCTCGGCCTCCACCGTGGACTGTTCCCCGGTCACGTTGCTGATGCCGATCTCGACAGTCTCCCCGATGACCTGCTCGGCATCTTCGGTGTCGAAGATGGTGAGCCAGTCCTCCGGGATGCTGAGCTCCATGCCGTCTTCGCCGGGGGCCTCTCCGGCCTCAAGCTCGAGTCCCAGCGCATTGGCCGGCACGTCGAGCTCCATGTCATAGCGCTCCCCGTCGGGGGTCTCGATGAAGTCCGGTGAGACGAAGACCATCGGGTCCACGGAGGAGACGTTCTCGATCTGCTCGATCTCCTCGATGTCCGAGTCGGTGAGCACCCCACCGCCGGAGCCGGGGCCGAACATCCCACCGGTGCTCGCTGCGGCCTCCGGGTCATATTCGGCCGGACCATCGGTGGGCTCTGCGTCAGAGGCTCCGGTGCTCATCACGAACATCTGCGAGGAGCCGCCGAAGCCGGCGACGACGGTGTCGACATACTTGTTGACACCGGCGCCGAGACCCGAGGTCAGGGTCAGCGTGAAGGAACCGATGACGATGGCGACCACCGTCAGGGCGGTGCGCAGCTTGGAGCGGAATGTGTTGCCCAGCGCGGTGCGCGCGACGTCGACTGACCTCATGCGTGCACCCCCGTGGCGCCGTGCTCTTCGGTGACGATCTCGCCGTCCTGCATCATCAGCCGGCGCTGGCATTTCGCGGCCAGGTCCTCATCATGGGTGACGACCACCAGGGTGATGCCATGATCCCGGTGCAGCCCGAAGAGGATGTCCTCGACGATCTCTGAGGTGACCGTGTCGAGGTTGCCGGTGGGCTCATCGGCGAAGAGCACCGTGGGCTTGTTGACCAGCGCGCGGGCGATGCAGGCGCGCTGCTTCTGACCGCCGGAGAGGTTGGTCGCCTTGTTCTTGGCCTTGTCGGCCATGTCCAGCTGCTCCAGGACCTCCATGCCGCGGCGGTTGCGCTCGGACTTGCCCATCCCCGCGATCTTCAGCGGCAGGGTGATGTTCTCCAGCACCGTCTGGTTGGGGTTGAGGAAGAACTGCTGGAAGACGAAACCGAAGGTGTCATTGCGCAGCTGGGAGACCTTCTTGGGCTTCAGCGCGGTCACCGGCTCACCACCCAGCGCGACGACGCCGGAGGTCGGCTCATCGAGAAGCGCCAGCAGATGCATGAGGGTGGACTTGCCGGAACCTGATTTCCCCACGATGGCGACGGATTCACCCTCGTGGATCTCGAAGGTCAGGCCCTTGAGCGCGTCGAAACGGGTGGCGCCCTTGCCATAGACCTTGACCAGGTTCTCGGTCTCGAGAACAGGAGTGGACATTGATGACCTTTCATCGTGCTCGGAGGTGCTGCGGAGACCTGCTGCGAGGCCGCCTGGCAGCCAGAAGTTGAACTACCAGCTCATTCTCGCGGATGACGGCTCCGAGGGCATCGACCCAAAGGATGAACTCCCCCGATGCCCCGACTCTGCGAGAATGCGTCGATCCCGCTCTCACCAGGGGACATCACCGCGAGTACACTGCCACTCATGCCCGTTGAACATGCGATCCGCGCCACAGGTCTGACCAAGCGCTATGGAGATTTCACTGCCGTGGACGGCATCGACTTCACGGTGAACCGAGGCGAGTCCTTCGGCCTGCTCGGACCCAACGGTGCGGGCAAGTCCACCACCATGCGGATGATCGCCGCCGTGGCCTCGCGCAGCGCCGGCACGATGTCGGTGGCCGGACTCGACCCGGAGCAGAACGGCCCCGAGGTCCGAGCCCGGCTGGGGGTGATCCCGCAGCAGGACAACCTGGACGAGGAGCTCAGCGTCCGGGAGAACATCATCATGTATGGCCGCTACTTCGGGCTGCCGCGCCGCTGGCTCAACGCCAAGACCGAAGAGCTGCTGGAGTTCGCCCAGCTCAGCCACAAGGCGACGGCCCGGGTGGAGGACCTCTCCGGGGGCATGAAGCGTCGGCTGACCATCGCCCGCGCGCTGGTCAACGAGCCGGAGATCCTGCTGCTCGATGAGCCCACCACCGGGCTGGACCCGCAGGCCCGGCACATCCTCTGGGACCGGCTGTTCCGGCTGCGTGAATCCGGGACCACACTGGTGCTCACCACCCATCATATGGACGAGGCCGAGCAGCTCTGCGAGCGCCTGATCGTGGTCGATGAGGGCCGGATCATGGCGGAGGGCTCCCCTGCCGGACTCATCCGCGACCATTCGACCCGGGAGGTGCTGGAGCTGCGCTTCGGGATGGACCGCAACCAGGAGCAGGCCCAGCAGCTGACCGCGCTGCTCTCCTCCGGCGCCGCGAGTGCCAACGGCGCCGCAGCCGCAGCCGCCGACGTCGGGGTCGGCGTCGGCGTCGGCGTCGGCTTCAGCCACGTGGAGGTGCTGCCCGACCGGCTGCTGGTCTACGCGGGCTCCGCAGAGTCCGCGCTGGAGCAGATCCACGCCGCCGGACTTCGTCCGATGACCTCCCTGGTGCGCCGGTCCTCCCTGGAGGACGTCTTCCTGCGACTGACCGGGAGAACCCTTGTCGACTGATCGACTCACCGCGGATCCCGAGCTGCAGCAGCCGGTCAGCCCGGCCGCGGACAAGCAGACCATGGCCGGCCGGGCCCGACGCTTCGGCGCGCTGCACCAGGCCGAGCGCACGCTGCGCAGCATGCGGGCCTACGGCACCGTGATCCTGTTCTCCTCGGTGAGCCAGCCGATCATGTACATCCTGGCCATGGGCCTGGGGCTGGGCGTCCTGGTGGGCGAGGGCGGCGACTTCGCCGAGTACGGCGCGAGCAGCTACCTGATGTACATCGCGCCGGCGATCCTGGCCTCCACCGTGGCCATGGCCGCAGGCATCGAGTTCACCTTCCCGGTGATGGAGGGGTTCAAGTGGCGCCGACTCTACTACGGCGCCCAGGCCTCGCCGTTGAGTCCGGGCCAGATCGCCTCCGGGCACATCCTCGCGGTCAGCGTGCGCTTCGGCATCCATGCGGCCATCTTCACGGTGGTGCTCTACCTCTTCGGCGCCATCAGCTCTCCGCTGGGCGTGCTGATGATCGCCAGCGCGATGCTGGGCGGGCTGGCGATCGGGCTGCCGATCATGGCGTATGTGTCCACGCTGCGCGATGAGAAGGGGCAGATGTCGTTGATCCAGCGCTTCGTCATCATGCCGCTTTTCCTGTTCTCCGGCACGTTCTATCCGCTCACCAACCTTCCCGGGTTCCTGCAGGTGCTGGGCTGGTTCTCCCCCATCTGGCATGCCAACGAGCTGGGCCGGGTGCTCGCCTTCGGCCAGCCCAGCCCCGCCTGGCTGATCCTGCTCCACGTGCTCTACCTGCTGGGGATCACGGTCGCGGCCTGGCTGGCCACGGTGCGGATCTTCACCCGCCGGCTCGGACTCGAAGAATGGCGGGGCCGGACACCGGGCGCCAAGGCCGACGCCAAGCGCCAAGAGCGGCTCGCGGTGAAGGACGCGGCCGACAGCACTGCACCCGGAGGCGCTGCGCCCGACAGCACCGCGCTGCCCCGGATCGCCTTCCGCCGTGGGTTCGGCGCGAACTACTACTCCGGCAACATTCGTGCGGTGTTCGGCCGCGGCCTGACCGCGATCCGGAACAACCGCGGGGTCATCTTCCTCTCCGGTCTGCTCGAGCCGGTGCTGTTCCTGACCTCCTTCGGGCTGGGCATCTCCCCGATGATCGCCGGGGTCGACGCCGAACAGGTGGGCCTGGGCGGCGGCGGGACGATCAGCTACGCCGCATTCATCGCCCCGGCGCTGCTTGCGGTCTCGGCGATGAACGGCGCGATCTTCGACTCCACCTGGAACGTGTTCTTCAAGCTCAAGATCACCAAGCTCTACCGGACCATGATGTCCACCTCACTGGGCCCGGTGGACGTGGCGGTCGGCGAGATCTGCCTGGCACTCTTCCGCGGCGGGATCTACGCGCTGGGCTTCATCGGCGTGCTGCTGGTCGGCGGCCTGATCGACACGCTGGCCGCGGTGCTGATGTGGTTCACCGCGCTCTTCGTCGCCCTGGGCTTCGCCTCGGTCGGGATGGCGGTGACCTCGTTCATGACCCGGTTCCAGCAGATGGACTGGATGATGATGGTGCTGATGCCGATGTTCCTGTTCTCGGCCACGCTGTTCCCGATCAGCGTCTATCCCGCCGGAGTCCAGGCGTTCATCCAGGCGCTGCCGCTGTGGCACGCCGTGGAGCTCATGCGCGATATCGCGTTCTGGGACTTCAGCGGCCTGACCCTGGTGCACATCGGCTACTACCTGGTGATGATCGTCGCCGGGCTCGCGCTGACCACCTACCGGATGAAGAAGCTCTTCCTCCGCTGATCCCACCCCATCCCCACCCGTTGAGGGGCGGATTCTCCGAGCATTTAAGGCCATCTGGCCCTTGAGATGTGCGTAGAATCCGCCCCTCAACGGGTCTGGAGTGACTCTTCTCTCGATTGACCCTGCTGTTTCGTTAATGCAACTCATTAGCGATAGTCTCTGGATGCCCGGACAGGCCCGTCACCTCGGCCCGTCCCAGATCCGGAGGTCCCTGCAAGTGCGCACCATCATCCAGACCCACGAGCTCAGCGTGCGGTCCGAGACCGGGGAACCTCTGCTCCGCGACATCAGCCTGCACGTGGAGCAAGGAGAACGGATTGCTCTGCTGGGGCGTTCAGGGTCCGGCAAGTCCCTGATCTCCTCCTGCCTCGCCGGAGGCCTCTCCCCCACGCTGGCGCGCACGGGCGAGATTGAGATCTGCGGCCGCCGCATCCGTGACTCTCACTCGGTGAGCGTGCGCGACGTGGCCGCGGTGCGCCAAGACAGCTCGGATGCACTGAATCCGCTGGTGCGCATCGGCGCGCAGCTGATGCTGCCGCTCAAGCGTGGTCGGTCCAGGGTTGATCCCAAGGCATCAGGCGGCGCGTGTGACGCGCACGTCCTGGACCTGCTCGACGCCGTCGGGCTCCATGACGGGCATCGCATCGCTCGTTCGTTCCCCGCTCAGCTCTCGGGGGGACAGCGTCAACGAGTGTGCATCGCACTTGCGCTGGCGTGCGGGCCCCAGGTGCTGGTCGCGGATGAGCCGACCACCGCCCTCGACGTGGTCTCACAGGCCACAGTCCTGCGCGCCCTGAGCTCGAATCTCTCTCCGGCGACAGCTGTCGTCTTTGTGACCCATGACCTCTCAGTGGCATCAGGTCTGTGCCAACGCGCCGTCGTCTTGGAGGCGGGCCGGATCGTGGAGGATTCGGCGATGCGAGATCTCATCGCGTCTCCGGTACATCCCACCTCGGCCGCTCTGGTCACGGAGGCGATGCGTCGCTCGGAGCCGGTCTCATGAGCCAAACACGACACCTCGACCAGGGTGCACCCGAAGGCCTGCTCGAAGCCGTGGGGGTTGCACGGGTCTTCCCCGCTGGCCGCGGAGGAAGTCCAGTGGTGGCGGTCCGCGATGCGAACATCAGCATCCAGTCGGGGCAGCGCAGAGCGTTGATCGGCTCTTCCGGCTCCGGGAAATCAACCCTGCTCTCTCTGCTCCTCGCCGCAGATCGACCGACGCGAGGCTTCGTGCGATTCGAGGGGACCGCCGTCCATCCTCGGAGGACCTCCCAGATGCGCGCCTTCCGACGACAGGTGCAGTTCATCCCCCAGGACTGCGCGGCCAGTCTGGATCCGCGGATGAGCGTCGAACAGCTCGTCACCGATCCCCTACGCAGGCTGAAGCTCCCCGGTGACCACCAGCTGAGAGCACGTGACGCTCTCGAGCAGGTGCATCTCCCGGCATCTCTGATGGCAAAGAAGCGCGCCGAGATCTCCGGAGGCCAGGCTCAGAGGGTTGCGATCGCGCGGGCCATCGCCATCGGGCCCAAGACCCTGCTCGCTGATGAACCGGTCAGCGGCCTGGACCTCCCGCTCCGAGACCAGGTGCTCTCGCTTCTGCGTGAGCTCTCCTCAGTTCGCGGTCTCGGCGTGCTTTTGGTGACCCATGATCTCGATGCCGCACGAGCCCTCTGCCACGACGCGGTCGTGATGGACCACGGGTCACTCGTGGAGCGGGGAGAGATCAGTCGCCTGATGGACCACCCGGAGCATGCCGCCACCGCACGGCTGGTGCATTCCATGCCGCGCATCGCTCCCGAGCTCAGGGACGCGCACCGAGAGCACCGAGGCCGGCACTCTTGAGACGCCGATCCCGCAGGAACCCCCCGGAGGCCTCGACGTTGCTGGGAGCGCAAGGGGTCTTCAATCTCGGTTTCTACGCCGTCGTCCCGTTCATCGCCATCGTCTTGGCCGAAGATTTCGCCCTGGGCGGGGCTGCGGTAGGACTCGTGCTCGGCGTCCGGACCGCAGCCCAACAGGGCATGTTTCTTCTCGGAGGGATCCTGGCGGACCGTTATGGAGCTCGATCGCTGATACTCACCGGATGCGCCGTTCGCGCCGCAGGTTTCGGCACTCTCGCGGCATCTGTGAGCTGGCAGCACTCCCTGACGATATTCATCCTCGGCACCGTCATCACTGGTCTCGGAGGCGCCCTCTTCTCTCCGGCACTGAACACTCT
The DNA here is from genome assembly GCF_000582475.1 of Nesterenkonia sp. AN1. Classification (NCBI taxonomy): domain Bacteria; kingdom Bacillati; phylum Actinomycetota; class Actinomycetes; order Micrococcales; family Micrococcaceae; genus Nesterenkonia; species Nesterenkonia sp. AN1. The sequence goes on along the minus strand of NZ_JEMO01000020.1, from coordinate 72,842 downwards.
GGTGGCGCGGACGCAGGCGCAGCGAGAAGACCGTGATCTCTCCACCACCGCGAAACCCACCCTCTTTGCAGCTCTCTCGGTCGTTGGAGAGACTGGCGCCGCCATAGGACCCTTCCTCGGAGCTGCTCTGCTGGGGTGGGGATTCGGTGCGGCGGCGGGCGCGGGGGCGGCTCTCTTCGTTCTCGTCGGGCTGCTTCTTGGATGGCTTCTCCCCCGGCCTCCGCACAGGGCACATGCCGTCCCTCAGCCAGCTGGGAGGGGGAAGCTCGTCCGGGGATCTGGCGGGATTCCCCCGCGACGGCGCTGCGCGAGTCTGCGTCACCGTGGATTCATCGCCTTCACCGCACTCCATGCGGTGGATCTGCTGAGCTACAACCAGCTCTACCTGAGCCTGCCCGCGGAGATCCACCGATCGGGCGCCGACGTCGAGACGCTGGCGTGGCTGTTCGCGATGGTCTCACTGATCACCGTGACGCTTCAGCTTCCGATCTCACGTCTGGCTCGGCGCCTCGGTCCTCAGCGCGCCCTGCCGCTGGGATACCTCACCACCGCTGCGGGGTTCCTTCTCCTGGCCGCCTGCTCCACCACGGCGATGCCTGTCGGGCTCGAACTCGCCCCCGCGACGACCGCCGTCGCTCTTTGGATCCTGGGGCACCTGATGGCAGCCCCAGTGGCCCTGGATCTTGTCCCACGCTTCGCGGGCACGGCCCAGTGGGGCTCCTACTACGGACTGCTCGCGACCGCCGGCGGCATCGCCGTGCTGCTCGGCAATGCAGCCGTGGGCTCGCTTCTGCACTTCGCCGCATTCTCAGAAGCACTCTCATGGGCGCCCTGGCTGCTGCTTGGAACGCTCCCCCTGATCAGCGCCACCTTGATCGGCCGCACCCTCCCAACCCCACCTCAACTCGCCTCCACCTCCAAGACCCCCGAACCATCCGCAGAAAACACCGAGAAAGCACCCGATGACACCTTCACCTCGTAACGCCACACGTCCCCTCGTGGGATCCCGAACCCCGACAATGCCCCGCCTGATGACGACGATTCCGCTGGCCGGCGTCTTTGCGCTCACCGGGTGCTTCAGCTCCTCCGGAGAGGAACAGAGCACCTCAGAGTCGGCTGACACCGATGCCCGCATCAGCGTCGCCATGCTGCAGCCACCCCGCAGTGGACTGTCACCGCTCAGTGACGATGCCTTCAAGCTCTCGCGATGGAGCACCGCGGAGACCCTGATCGCGCTCGACGCCGAGGGAGAGGCTCAGCCAGGTCTGGCTACCGAGTGGCGCCAGGACGACGCTGATCCATCGTTGTGGCGGTTCACGATCCGAGACGGCGTGACCTTCCACGACGGCTCGGAGCTCACGGCCGCAGCCGTGATGGAGTCCCTGCAAGCAGCGATCGACGCCTCCCCTCAGCCCCGCATCCTGGATGGCGTCGATCTCGAGCTCTCCGTCGAGGACGACGACGTTCTGGTGCGCACAGCAGATGAGGACCCCCTGGTGCCTCAACGACTCTCCAGCCCGCAACTCTCAATCCTTGCCGAAGAGGCCTACGAAGGCGCTCAGGTGGTGGATCCGATCGGTCACGGCACCGGTCCTTTCGAACTCATCTCCGTGGACGGCACCTCCTCGGCCACCCTTGACCGCTATGAGGACTACTGGGGAGACCCCGCGCGGGCCAGCGGCATGGACGTGGAGTTCGTCCCTGATGGCACCGCACGCGCCGCGGCGCTTCGCACAGGAGACGCCGATGTCGTTGAAGCCGTGCCCGTGGGGCAAGCCGGACAGATCGATGAAGATCTCATCTACGAAGTCGCCATGCCACGGACCAATACGCTCTACCTGAACACCGAGGAGGGACCGTTCTCCGACCCGGAAGTGAGGGCGGCTGCTCGTGAGGCCATTGACCGTGCCGCCTTGATAGAAGGGGCCTATGAAAGTCGTGCCGACGTCGCGGAAGGCCTGCTCGGGCCCGCCCTGCCGTGGGCCGCGGACCTCCGTGACGAAGCCTCCTACCAAGAGATCATCGGGCAGCGTGCCGAGCCCGCGGCCGTGGACGGGGTTGAGATCTCGCTGGGCACGTTCACCGACCGTTCTGAGCTTCCCGAGGTCGCAGTGCTGCTCGAGCAGCAGCTCGAACAGGCGGGGTTCGTCGTGACCCAAGACGTGCGTGAATACCAGTACATCGAAGCAGACGCGGTGGACGGGGTGTTCGACGCCTTCATCCTCTCCCGAGCCACCGTGTTGGATTCAGGCGACCCGGTGGCCTACATGTATAGCGACTTCGCCTGCGAGGGCTCCTTCAACATCTCTCAGTTCTGCGCGGATTCCGTCGATACCGCGCTGCAGTTCGCCTCGGAGCAATACCCGGCTGATGGCCGAGAGCTCGCCATCATGGAGGCAGAAGCCCAGATCCTCGCCGAGGATGCGGCAATCCCGCTGCTGCACGAACGTGTGATCCAAGGAGAAGCAGCCTCTGTCTCGGGGGCGGAACAGGACCCTCGGGAGCGACTTCTGATCACTGGCGAGACCGCACTCGGCGAAAGCGATTGAGTTGACGACCAAAGGCCTGCGGTCTCCGGGATGGGCCGCTCCAGGCGTGTGGGTGAGCTCAGCGTCGCGTCTGTTGTCCGTGACTGCCGTGGTCCTCGTGGTCGGTATGCTCCCGTGGCTGTCCGGGAGCTCCGCCGAGTACACGATTCTGCGCGCCCGCTATGCGGACCTCCCGGCCACTCCGGAGAATCTGGCGCGAGTCAGTGCCGAACTCGGACTGGACCGGGGCCCGTTGGTGATCTTCTGGGAATGGGCGACCGCGATGATGCGCGGTGACGCCGGTGAATCCTGGATCAGCGGGCGCCCGGTTCTTCCCGGAGTCCTGGACGCACTCGCCGTGTCTCTGACTCTGATGGGTTTCGCGATCGTCGTCGCGCTGCTTCTGGCCGCTGCGCTGAGCGTACCGGCCCTGTACGCAGGCCTGCGCGGGCGATCGGCGCGGGGTTCAGGTGCTGCGGCAGCGACTCTGACGGCCTTGCCGGAGTTCCTGCTCGCAGCCTGTCTTCTGGTGCTCGGTGCGGTATGGCTGGGATGGTTTCCGCCATACGGCTGGAGGGGCCCGGAATACGCCGTCCTGCCGGCCCTCGCCATGGGCATACCAGGGGGAGGGCTGATCGGCAGGCTGATGGTCGAAGCGATCACGCGGACCTTCGCGGAACGCTGGACGGCAACCTGGCAGATGGCCGGGGTGAGCCGAACGGTTCTGGCGGCGGCGGTCCTGCGCCGCTCTCTGCCGGCGGTGCTGGGACAGGTAGGGCTGGTCTTGATCGGCCTCACCGGCGGCGCCGTAGCTGTGGAACAGATCTTCGCGATCCCAGGGTTGGGCAGATTGACGCTGGGAGCTGCCAGCTCTCAGGACATCCCGGCGCTGCAGGCCGGGGTGCTGGCACTGGTGATCATCGCGATCCTCATCGGAAGTGCGACGAGTCTCGCTCGACGAGCGCTCCTGGGCCCGGCCCTGAGATACGACGCGGTGCCGGTTCAGATGCCGCAGCGGTCCCGTCGGCGTCGTGATCTGGTCGTGCCCGGGGTTGCGGGGGCAGCGCTCCTGCTTCTCACCGTCGCAGGTAGCTTGCGCGACGCCTACAGCGCGGTCAACGGCCGCCTCACGTCCCCTTCGTCGGCGCTTCCATTGGGTGCCGATGCAACCGGCAGAGACATCCTCGCACGGGTGGGACAGGGCACCTGGACCACGCTGGGCACAGCTCTGGCAGTCGTCTTCGCGTGCCTGCTGATCGGCCTGTTCCTGGGGTGCCTTCCCCGGCTCTCCTCCGGACCGGCCGAGGTGACCAATGCAGCACCTCCCATCATCGCCGGACTTCTCGTCGCCTCCGTCTTTGGTCCCAGCGTCCTAGGGGCCGCGGTGGCGATCACCGCCGTGAGCTGGGCGCCTCTGGCCGTCTATACCGCAGGACTGGTGACTGAGATGAGCTCGCGCACATACATCAAGATGTTGCCGCTGCTCGGCGTCGGTCGGGCGCGCATCATGTTCCGCCACGTGCTTCCGGCCGTGATCGGTCCGGTCACGCGGCATGCCATGCTGCGCCTCCCCGGGATTGCCCTGGCGCTGGCCGCTCTGAGCTTCCTGGGGCTTGGCGCACAGCCGCCGGCGCCGGAATGGGGCTTGGTGCTCGCGGAGGGAATGGGCTACGTCGAACGCGCTCCTTGGACGGTCATGGGTCCGGCGTCGGCCTTGATCCTGGCCTCCGTACTCGCCGTCTCACTCTCCTCGCTGCCGCCGAGACCCTCCCGGAGGATCCGCCCGGAAGCTGTTCTGCCACGGGAAGGGGCCTTGGTCTCGAGCCTGCGATAGCGCAGCTCGACCACCCGTGACGGGTCGGCGGATCCGAGCACATCGGCGCCGGCTCTGCCCCTGAGGTGAAGATCCAACCTCCAGACACCCCAGCCCTTGACTATCTCAATCATTGACTTCTTGAACTATTGGCCCCAGGGCCCTATCCTGACGGTGATGTGTTCTGCATCACAGTGTGCACGGCTTCGCTGTGATGATCCGAGCAACCTTGCACAAGGAGTCATAGATGACTGATGAGAGTTCGAGCCCGGGGCTGGATCCTCGCGGCGACGCCCCACGCAACCGCGAGGAGGAGGTCCACCGGCTGCACCGCTGGGAGTCCTCCGCCGCCGCGGACCGCCGAGGCGGTGACATCCGCCGGCACACCGATGTCTCCACCTCGGCAGGCCTGGACATCGCCACGCGACCGGACCCGGCGGCCCCGCTGACTTCGGTGGCGCAGAGCGGGGCCACCGGTCGCGCCACGACCTCCGGGCCAGGCCGAGCCCGACGACGGCGACGACGCGGCTGGAGCACCCGGCTGCTCGGTGCCGCCGGCGTCCTCGGCCTGCTGCTGACCTGGGAGATCGTCCCGCGGGTCGGACTGGTCAATGAACGGTTCATGCCCCCGGCCTCCGAGGCGATCGGCGGACTGATCACGAACTTCGGACTGACCGATTTCTGGGTCGCGGTGTTCGACACCATGCACGCCTGGGCCCTGGGCATGGTCATCGCCGTCACGATGGCCACGGCACTGGGCTTCATCATCGGCTCCTCGACGTTCCTGCGCCGCTTCACGAACTCCACGATCGAGTTCCTGCGCCCGGTGCCCTCGGTCGCGCTGATCCCTCTGGCCGTGCTGCTCTTCGGGGTGGGCATCGAGTCTTCGCTGATGCTCATCGTCTACGCCTGCTTCTGGCAGGTGCTGATCCAGGTGCTCTACGGGGTGGCGGATGTGGACTCGGTGGCGATGAACACCGCGCGGTCCTATGGGCTGGGGCCGGTGGCACGGATGCGCCACGTCACCTTCCCGACCGCGCTGCCATACATCATGACCGGTGTGCGCCTGGCCGCCGCCGTGGCGCTGATCCTGGCGGTCACCGCGCAGCTGATCATCGGCACCCCCGGACTGGGGGCCGAGATCAGCCGAGCCCAGTCGGGAGGCAACTATGTCTCCATGTACGCCCTCGTGCTGGCAACCGGCCTGCTCGGGGTTCTGATCAATCTGGTCATGCGGATGATCGAGCGCAAGGTCCTCTCCTGGCACTCCTCGGTCCGCACGGAGGTGGCGGCATGACGTATATCCGGAGTTTCCTCAACATCGTGGCCCTGCCGCTGATCCTGCTCTTCATCTGGTTCCTCGCCACCCTCGGCGAAGCGAGCTTCTTCGTCCCCACCCCGCAGCTGCTGGTGGAGACCTTCATCAACACCTGGACCGCGGACCGCTTCGTCGGCGACGTCTTCCCCTCGCTGGGACGGCTCATCGCAGGCATCGCACTCTCCATCCTGATCGGGATCGTCGGCGGCCTGCTGATCGGCTCCTTCCGCTGGCTGCGCGCCCTGCTGGAGCCCACCCTGGAGTTCTTCCGCGCCATCCCGCCCACGGTGCTGATTCCGGTGCTGATGCTGCTGATCGGCATCGGCGACGAGATGAAGGTCTCGGTGATCGTGCTCGGCGCCGTCTGGCCGATCCTGCTCAACACCATCGAGGGCGTGCGCTCCATGGACGAGGTGCTCGCCGACACCAGTCGGACCTATGGGATGACCAAGATCAACAGCATCCGCTATCTGATCCTGCCCTCCGCCATGCCGCAGATCATGGCGGGCATCCGGCAGTCGCTCTCGATCGCGCTGATCCTGATGGTGATCTCCGAGATGTTCGCCTCCACCGAAGGCCTGGCTTCGCCATCGTGCAGTTCCAGCGCTCCTTCGCCATTCCGGAGATGTGGTCCGGCATCGTCCTGCTGGGACTCATCGGCGTGGTGCTCTCGTTCATCTTCCAGCTCGCCGAGCGCTGGATCCTGGGCTGGTACCACGGGCTGCGCGAGATCGAGCAGACGGCATGAGCCGGCCACACCCACCACGCCATACCCCCGTGCATCACCATCGCACACGCCTCACTGCCAGAGACTTCACTTCCAGAGAAGGGACCCCGAGATGACCTCCGCGCACTCACAGCCCACGAATCCCGTGATCAGCCAGTCCAGCGTCCAGGACACCCCAGACGGCAGGATCCCGGTGGGCAGGACCATGCCGGATGAGCAGCCGATGCTCTCGGTGCGGAATCTGAAGAAGGTCTACCACACCGACGGCGGCGACATCGAGGCGGTGCGGAACCTGACCTTCGATCTGCCCAAGGGCCAGCTGGCCTGTCTGGTGGGACCGTCCGGCTCCGGCAAGACCACGCTGCTCAAGTGCATCTCGGGGCTGATGGCCCCCAGCGCCGGTGAGGTCACCCTGCACGGACAGAAGGTCACCGGCCCACCGAAGTCGATGGCCGTGGTGTTCCAGGAATACGGCCGGTCCCTCTTCCCCTGGCTGCGGGTGGCCGAGAACGTCGAGCTGCCGCTGAAGAACCAGGGGATGGAGAAGTCCGCTCGGAAGGAGGCGGTGGAGCAGGCACTGGAGGCCGTGGGGCTGGCCCATGTCCCGAAGTCCTATCCCTGGCAGCTCTCCGGCGGCATGCAGCAGCGCGTGGCGATCGCCCGCGCGGTGGCGTATCAGCCGGAGGTGCTGCTGATGGATGAGCCCTTCGCGGCAGTGGATGCGCAGACCCGCGCGGACCTCGAGGACCTGGTCCGCGGCATCTGGAAGAAGCTGGGCGTCTCGGTGCTCTTCGTGACCCACGACATCGACGAGTCGGTCTATCTGGGCGAACGGGTCATCATCCTGTCCTCATCGCCGACCATCATTCAGGAGGACGTGCTGGTGGACCTTCCAGCCGAGCGCGATCAGCTCGAGACCAGATCCTCGCAGCGCTTCGCCGAGCTGCGCCACCACGTCTACGAACAGATCCAGCTGGCGAAGAAGGGCTTCCGGCCCGAGGATGCGGCTGCGATGAGGTAGGCCGGACGGCCTGGAGCTGCCGCCCCCGAGTCGAGCGGCTCAGAACACGACCTTGGCGAGCAGCTCGCGCAGCTGATCCCGCTCTGCGGGGCTCAGCGCATGCAGGGTCTGCTCCTCGGCCTCGCGGGTGCGCTGCACCGCCTGGGCGTAGAGCTCAAGGCCGGCCTCGGTGGCGACCAGGATCTTGGAGCGCCGATCGCGCGGGTCGGTCTCCCGGCGGATCGCGCCGCGCGCCTCGAGCATGTCGACCAGCGCGACCACCTGACTGGGGTCGAGGTCCAGGAAGCTGCTCAGCTCACGCTGAGAGGGGTTGGTCCCAGAACACGCCATGGCCAGCACGGCGAACGGTCGCACCTTCAGACCCAGGTCGGACAGCAGACGATTGGCCAGGGCGTTGCCCCGGCCTCGGGCACGCGCGGTGAGGAAGGCGACCTCCTGGGCCAGGTCGGAGCGCTGGAAACGCTCCTCGCCTCCGGGACCGGCCGTCGGCTGGGTCAGAGGCGATGCGTGCGCCGCGTCGGCAGGGATCGAGGGGGGCATGGTTTCTCCTAGCAGCGGTTCCCGGTGCGGGATTGAACGGGTGAGAAGACAAATCATTGACTTTATCAATATTATCAAGTGAGATGTATCACAGTAAGCAGCGGCCGCGAGGCCTTACAGAAGGAGAGACTATGTCGTTAGCAGGCAAGGTAGCCATCGTGACCGGGTCCGGAGCCGGACTGGGACTCGCATACGCCCAGGAACTCGCCGCCCAGGGCGCCGCCGTCGTGATCAACGACGTGGATCAGGCCACTGCTGACGCCGCCGTGGCGGGGATCGAATCCGCCGGCGGTCGCGCCCTCGCCGTGGCGGCCCCGGTGGGCTCCACCGAGACCGCCGAAGCGCTGGTCGACGCCGCGGTGACCAGCTTCGGCGGCCTCGACATCCTGGTCACCAACGCCGGGATCCTGCGCGACAAGTCGTTGCTGAAGATGTCCGACGATGACTTCGACGCCGTGATCAACGTCCACCTCAAGGGCACCTTCACCTGTGTCCGGGCGGCATTCAAGCACTTCAAGACCGAGGGCGTGGCCGGCCGGGTCGTGTGCATCGGCTCCCCAACCGGTCAGCGCGGAAACTTCGGACAGACCAACTACGCCGCCGCCAAGGCCGGCATCGTCGGCATGGTGCGCACCTGGGCGCTGGAGTTCAAGCGTGCCGGAGTCAGCGTCAATGCCGTGATTCCGGTGGCCGCCACCGCGATGACCAAGACCGTGCCGTACTTCCAGAAGGCCGTGGAGGCCGATGAGCAGGGCCAGCCCATGCCCGACTTCTTCCGCAAGGGCCTCGGCTTCGGCACGGCGCAGGACGCGGCCGGCGTCGTCGCCTTCCTGGCCTCCGACGCCGTGGAGGGCATCACCGGACAGGTCATCGGTGCCGGCGGCGACCGCCTGCAGGTCTGGAGCCACCCGGAGCCCGTGGTCGAGGAGTTCCACGACGGCGGCTGGGACTACGCGACGCTGCAGACCCAGGGCCGCGAGATCCTCGGCGCCCACCTGCAGTCCGTGGGCGAGTCCATGCCGGAGCTCCCCGCCGAGCTGCAGCCCACCAGCTAGTCCGCACCCGAGGTCACATGCCAAGACCAGTCCGCACACCCGCCGCGGCCCGAACAGGAGAGGAACCCCCGATGCGCTACCGATCTGCCATCGACGTGCAGGCCATCGAGGCGGTGGACACCCATGTCCACCTGGAGATGGACGCCGAGGGGCATCGCGCCCTCCCCGAGCTGTTCTTCGAGGCCTCGGCGAAGTACTTCAAGACCGACGAGCGCACGCCTTCGATCGATCGCATCGCGGAGGTGTATCGGGCACACCGGATGGCGGCGGTGGTCTTCACCGTGGACGCCCGGACCCAGATGCAGCACGCGCCGAACTCCATCGACGATCTGGTGGCAGGGTGTCTGCGCAACAACGACGTGCTGCTGCCCTTCGGCTCGGTGGACCCGCGCACAGGCCCCGCGGCCCTCGCGGAGGCGCGGCGGCAGGCCGAGGAGCTGGGCGTGCGCGGGTTCAAGTTCCACCCCACGGTGCAGGGATTCGACCCCTCGGATCCTGAGTTCTACCCGCTGTGGGAGACGCTGCAGGAGATCGGCCTGCCGCTGATCTTCCACACCGGGCAGAACGGCATGGGCGCCGGCACTCCCGGCGGGGCGGGGCTGAAGCTGAAGTACTCCAACCCGCTGCTGCTCGACGACGTCGCCGCGGACTTCCCCGGGCTGCCGATCATCATGGCGCACCCCTCGGTGCCCTGGCAGGACGAGGCGATCTCGATCGCCACGCATAAGTCCAACGTCTCCATCGATCTCTCCGGCTGGTCCCCGAAGTACTTCCCTTCCGCTCTGGTCCGCAGCGCGAACAACATCCTCTCCGACAAGCTGCTCTTCGGCACCGACTACCCGTTGATCACCCCGGAGAAGTGGCTCGGCGCCTTCGCTGATCTGCCGATCAAGGACGAGGTCCGGCCCAAGATCCTGAAAGACAATGCGGTCGCGCTGCTGGGACTCGACGCGGCGGGAGCCAGCCATGCGTGAGCCAGCCACCGGCACGGTGATCCCTTCGGACCTTTATGGCTTCGCCGAACGGCTGACCACTGCGGAGCGCCGCGTGATCACCGATCTGCGAGAGGTGCTCACCGAACAGGTCCATCCACATCTGAACGCGGCCTGGGATGAGGCACGCTTCCCTGAGGAGATCATCGCCCCGCTGCGCAGCCTGGAGCTGATGGACCCGCCCGCCCTGCGAGAGGCCGGAGAACCCATCCGCGACATCTTCCTGGGCTTCCGAAACTTCGAGCTCACCCGATGCGACATCAATGTGGCCACCTACTACAACGCCCAGGCCAGTCTGTTCCGCACGGTCTGCACCATGGGCGGCTCCGCGCAGCAGGCCCGGGAGCTCGATGCCAAGATCGTCTCCCATGAACTGACCGGGGTCTTCGGACTCACCGAACCAGACCACGGCTCCGATGTCGCGGGGGGTCTCGCCACCAGCGCCGCCCAGGAACCGGAGACCGGGGACTGGATCATCGACGGTGCCAAACGCTGGATCGGCGGAGCGACCGCCGCCGACGTCGTCGCCACCTTCGCCCGCGACGCCGCAGACGGCCAGGTGAAGTGCTTCCTGGTGCCCACCTCGGCACCAGGCGTCTCGATGGAGGTCATCCCGCGCAAGGCCTCGCTGCGGATCATGCAGAACGCCGACATCAGCTACCGGCAGGTCCGGGTCCCAGACAGCGCTCGACTGCAGCAGATCAACAGCTTCACCGACGTCGCCGGATGTCTGCGCCGGATGCGTTCCGACGTCGCCTGGATGGCCACCGGGGCCATGGCCGGGGCTTACGAGGCCGCCCTGGCCTACGTCACGCACCGGGAGCAGTTCGGCCGGCCCATCGCTGGATTTCAGCTGATTCAGGAGAAGCTCGCGATGATGCTGGGCAACCTGACCGCCGCGCTGGGCATGGTCGTCCAGCTCACCGAGCAGCAGGCGGCCGGGATCTACCGCGACGAGAACTCCGCCCTGGCCAAGATGTACACCTCGCTGCGGCTGCGCGAGACCGTGCACTTGCCCGCGAGGTCTGCGGCGGCAACGGGATCACCCTCGACACCGACGTCGCCCGGTTCCACGCCGACGCCGAGGCGATCTACTCCTACGAAGGCACCCACGAGATCAACGCACTGATCGTGGGGCGCGCCGTGACCGGGGTGGGCGCCTTCACCTAGCCGGGACCACCCGGGGCTTCTGGCCCGGGCCGAAGCCTATCCAAAAACGCATGTGACCCAGGCCACACCTCAGAACCGCACTCACAGTCCCAACCCTGCTCACAGTCAACCAACCACCCGCCACCTCAAGGAGCAGCATGACCGACACCCCCTCCGCCCGCACCGTCGTCTCGTTCGAGGACGCCCGCGCCATGGCCGGCACCGACCTGGGAGAGACCGCCTGGCGCGAGATCACCCAGGAGATGGTCAACACCTTCGCCGACGCCACCGATGATCACCAGTGGATCCACGTGGACCCTGAGCGCGCCAAGGACGGCCCGTTCGGCGCGCCCATCGCCCACGGCTTCCTCACCCTGTCCCTGATCATCCCCTTCTGGGGCGAGCTCTTCGACGTCACCGACGTCAGCACCAAGCTCAACTACGGACTGGACAAGGTCCGCTTCACCGCGCCGGTGAAGGTCGGCTCCAAGGTGCGGATGCGCGGCACCATCAGCGCCGTCGAAGAGGTCAAGGGCGGAGGCCTCCACCTGGTCGTGGACGCGACCTTCGAGGTCGAAGGTCAGGAGCGCCCCGCCGTCGTAGCGACCTTCCTGGCGCGCTTCTACCCCTGATCCACACCTGAGCACTCCTGTTGCGCCCACTCCTCTAGACGACACGTCACACCCATCGAGGGCCGCCGTTCTGCGACCCGCACCTCAAGGAGCAGTCATGAAGAAGAACATCGCATCCATCACCGGACTCGCCGCAGTCAGCATCCTGGCATTGAGCGCCTGCGGCTCGGGGTCCCCGGCCGGGGACGAAGAGGAGGACGGCAATGGCGCCGAGACCGCGAGTGAGAACGGCGAGATGACCGAGATCACCGTGGGCGTGCTGCCCATCGCGCCCTCTGTAGGGATCTACTACGGCATCGAGAACGGCATCTTCGAGGAGCACGGGCTCGACGTCGAGCTCTCCGACTCCAACGCCGGTGCCGCGATGCTGCCGGCCGTGAGCAACCAGCAGCTGCAGTTCGGCGTCGGCAACCCCAACTCGGTGCTCAACGCCAACAGCCGCGGACTGGATATGAAGATCGTCACGGGTTACTCGAACTCGTTGGCCGAGGGCGATGACATCGCTGGCGTGGTCACCACCGTGGAGAGCGGAATCGAGGACTGGGACGATCTCGAGGGCAACACCGTCTCGGTCAACGCGCTGCAGACCCAGGGTGATCTGACCATCATGGAATCCGTGGAGCAGGCCGGCGGCGACCCGTCGGCCGTCGAGTTCTCCGAGATGCCGTTCCCGGATATGCAGGCCCAGTTGGAACAGGGCAACACCGACGCCATCTGGGTGCCCGAGCCCTTCCTGAGCAACGCGCTGGCCGACGATGCCCATCAGCTGGTCGGCTACTCCTTCCAGGATTCGATCCCGGGCATGCCCACCATGGTGAGCTTCAGCTCCGGGGAGTACATCGAGGAGAACCCTGAGGTCGCCCAGGCCTTCAGCGATGCGATGACCGAATCGCTGCAGGCCGCGGAGGCCGACGAGGAGGGCGTGCGCGCACTGCTTCCGGAGTTCATCGACCTGCCCGAGGAGGCCGCGGAGAATCTGCGCATGGAGGAGCTCGACGGCGAGATCCGCAGAGAGCAGATCGAGGAGGCCGGGGCACTCATGGTGAAGTTCGACTTCATCGGCGAGGAGCCGGACGCCTCCACCCTGTACTTCGACGGCGAGTGAGCCCCACCGCCTGACAACGCTGGTGGGCGCCAGGGCCACCCCTGACGCCCACCGGCGCTGAGCTCCCGATCGCCCCCGCGCCGGCTCCACGCACCGGCCCCCCCAGCACCTCTGACGTCACCCCCTCCACCTCTGCCCGCATCGGAGAACCATCATGAAACACCTGTCTCGCGGGGCCTTTGCCCTCTGCGCCGTCCTTGCCCTCTCAGCCTGCGGCAGCGGGTCCCCCTCCGGCGAGGCCGCCGAGGGTGACGCTCAAGCCGAGGACGGCGAGCTCACCCAGGTGGAGGTCGGCCTGATCCCGATCGTCGACGTCGCCTCGATCTACCTCGGTCAGCAGGAGGGCATCTTCGAAGAACACGGGCTGGACCTGACCCTGACCCTGGCCCAGGGCGGCGCGGCCATCATCCCCGCCGTATCCACAGGTGATTTCGACTTCGGCTTCTCCAACGTGACCTCCCTGCTCGTCGCGGCCGACAACGGCCTGCCGCTGCAGACCGTGGCGGCCGGGCCACAGACCACGGGAGACTCCGAGAACGACTTCTCCGCGATCCTGGTCAAGCCGGACTCCGGCATCGAATCCGTCGCCGACCTGGAAGGCCAGCGGGTGGCGGTCAACACGCTGAACAACATCTCAGACTCGATGATCTCCGAAGGCGTGCTCGAAGCAGGCGGGGAAGCGTCGAACGTCGACTTCGTGGAGGTCGCCTTCCCAGACATGCTCGCCCAGCTTGAGGCCGACAACGTCGACGCCATCTTCGCGGTGGACCCCTTCGCCAGCATCGCCGACAATGAAGGCTACGACCGGGTCTTCGCGCCCTTCGCCGACGTGGTCGACGAGCTGGGCGTCGGCACCTACTTCGCCTCTGCGCAGCTGGTCGAGGAGGACCCGGAGCTGGTGGAGAGCTTCCACGCCGCGGTCCAGGAATCTCAGGCCTATGCCGAGGAGAATCCGGAGGCGGTGCGAGAGGTGCTGCTCGAGTACACGACCATCGATGAGTCCCTGCTGAGTGAGATCACGATTCCTGCGTTCCCGGAGGAGGTCAATATGGATTCCCTCCAGCAGGTCGCGGAGATCTCGGAACGCCACGGACTCATCGGTGAGGTCCCGAACGTCGATGACCTGGTCTGGGAGGGCGCACGATGAAGAACCACGGACTCGGCGATTGGATCCATCGGCGCAGGGTGCGTTCTCGCGGACAGACCGCGCTGATCAGCGCGGCCGGCGAGCAGACCTATGATCAGCTGGCGCGGCGCATCGACAAGCTCGCCAACGCCCTGACCGATCGCGGGATCAGCCCTGGGGACCGGGTCGCATATCTGGGCGAGAACTCCCCGGCGTTTCTCGAGACGCTCTTCGCCACCGGTAGCCTCGGAGCGGTCTTCGTGCCGCTGAACACCCGCCTGGCCCCACCGGAGGTGCAGTTCGCGCTGCAGGACTCAGGCGCCCGGCTGCTGGTCACCTCGACCCCGCTGGCACCGCTGGCCGCACCGGCCTGCCGGGACACCGCCGTGGAACTGGTGCTCACCGTAGCCGAGACAGCGGCTCCACCCGAAGAATCCGCGGTGTTCCCGGTGACCACGGAGGAGTTCGAGGCAGTGCTGACCTCAGGGGCCGAGCGGCGCCTCGACGTCGCCGTCGGGCTCGAGGACCTCGCGGTGATCCTCTACACCTCAGGCACCACCGGGAATCCCAAGGGAGCGATGCTCACCCACGGGAACCTGACCTGGAACGCGATCAATGTGCTCACCGATTTCGATCTCTCGAGCAAAGACGTGGCGCTCATGATCGCGCCGCTGTTCCACGTCGCGGCCCTGGGTCAGGGGGCGCTGCCCGTGCTGCTCAAGGGCGGCAGCATCATCCTGGAGCAGCGCTTCGAACCGGGCCGGGTGCTCGCGCTGATCGAGGCGCACCAGGTCACCAACATCTCCGGGGTGCCCACCACCTTCCAGCTGATCTGTGAGCATCCGCAGTGGGAGCACACCGACATCTCCTCGCTGCGCAACCTGACCTGCGGCGGCTCCGCGGTGCCGCTGCGGGTGCTCGACGCCTACGAGAGCCGTGGGCTCGCGTTCACCATGGGCTACGGGATGACCGAGACCTCACCCGGAGCCACCACACTGCCTCCGGCGTACTCCCGGCCCAAGCAGGGCTCCGGTGGGCTGGCGCACTTCCACACCGATGTCCGGGTGGTGGACCCGATGGATCAGCCCTGCCCGGTGGGCGAGGTGGGTGAGATCCAGGTGCATGGTCCCAATGTGATCGCCGAGTACTGGAACCGTCCCGAGGCCACCGCCTCTTCCTTCGTCCAGGAGGAAGACGGCCTCTGGCTCAAGACCGGGGACATGGGGTACTTCGACGAGGACGGCTTCCTGTTCATCTCCGACCGGCTCAAGGACATGATCATCTCCGGTGGCGAGAACATCTACCCCGCCCAGGTGGAGCAGCAGATCGCCGCACTGGAGGCGGTGGCCGCCGTGGCCGTCATCGGGGTGGAGGACGCCCGGTGGGGTGAGGTCCCGCGGGCGGTGATCGTGGTGCGCGAGGGTCACGAGCTCACCGAGGAACAGGTGCTGCATCATCTGGACGGCAAGCTCGCCCGCTATAAGCTCCCGAAGTCGGTGGTGTTCGTGGAGTCCATGCCGCGCACCGCGTCTGGCAAGATCCGCAAGCCGGACCTGCGGCGACAGTACGCCTAGGCGCCGCTCGGGGACGCATATTCTCAGGCACCCACAGCCACAGACCTAAGGAGCAACGTCGCTGCAGAAACTTCAGCGAGGGGGGACGGCGAAGCCCCGTAAGACGTCTTCTTTGTTGAGGTTCTTGGATAACTCACTTACTTCGAGAGTGGTTTCGAGGTCACCGGTGTACCGGTCACACGAATGCAGCACCATGGCGTCATCTCCGATGGTGAAGCTGAGTGTGAACAGGTGTGAATCGGTGAACTGCGTGAGGAACGTGGTGGCTGCAAGGTCGTGGTCCCCCTCGAGCTTCACGACCGGTTCAGTCTCGCCCGTGGAGGTGTTAGTGGTCATGAGTTCGTTGGTTGCTACCGAGACCCATTGGTAGCCGTCGCGTCCTGCCGACATCGGAGCGGTGCCGTGGGCTTGAAACCCGTACTCTTCGTCCATCTCTACGGGAGCCCCGTCCCGGTGGCGGAGTTCAACCTCGTTGAACTCTCCAGTGCTCGTGTCCCATCTGCGCAGGACTGCTGTGCGCTCCCCAGTTCCTTCCTCGTGACGAGTGGCGAGATGGCGCAGCACTCCGTGCTCGCAGGGCACGTCGAAGTGCCACTGATCTGAATCGGGGACTTCCTGGATGGTGATGAGCTCTTCCTTGCCGTCCTTTGTGGCGGAGAGCTGGGTGAGCATCAACGCGTTGAAGCCGTACTCACCGTCGCTTTCGATGCCCCTCCCCGCGGCCTCCTCGATGTATGGACCGGTCGGTTCCGCGATCCCGTACATCACACCGTCGCACATGCCGGCGACGAGGTAGAGGCCCTCTACGTCGTGACGCTGCGAGGTCTCTCCGTCGAATTCCACGACCTGCTCGACGTATCCATCGTCGATGAATCCTTCATTGAACAGTCCCACCGCACCTTCCGCTGTGGGGAAGAGTGCGTGTTGGTAGTCGGTCTTCGGACTTGTCGAGGTGCTCAGCCCCTCGGGGCCGAGCAGATAGTCGTTGTTCAGATCCGAGAAGAACAGACCCTGCTCGGACCATGCGAGTGCGGCAATGTCCATGCCGCTGGTCTCTATGGTTGAGACGTCGCCGGTCTTGTTGATGAGAACCACGTATCCGGTGGAGGATGAGCCTAGGTCTTGCATCTGAGGACTGATATAGGCCGCGGCGAGATAGTCACCGACATCGACAGGTTCATGATCGTGAGCGTCTCTTCCGGCGCCAGAAGTGCATGACGTCATCGCGAGAAGGCCACAGGAAAGAAGACCTATCAAGGTGTAGAAGTTTATTCTCGCGCGCATCATGACATGCCCCTCAAGTTCGACTCGTTGCTTGTCGCTTCTTCAAGCCTGGTTCCAGCACTCCGTATATCGCCGGCAAGGGCGAGAAAGGGTCTGCCGCAGCGACAGGTGACCTCTTGACACCTATCGCTGCGGCAGACCCCGTTAACGATGGACAACTCAGTCAAAGCGCAACTCTCTTCAAGCCCCAACTGGCCGCTTCGCGCGCGCCTCAAGGGGCGCGATAGCAACGATCAACAACGCCACAGCAAGCAATGCGTGCAAGGCCGTGCCGAGAATCGGGAGCAACCCGGGCCCAATACTGCCATCGCTCATCAGCGCCACCAGTATTTCCCCTAGAACGCTCAACAACGTGGCCGCCAGAGCAACCACTTTCACTGTCGCCCGGACCCAGGTTGCTGGAATCGATCGCGTTGTCAACGCACATGTTGCAGCCAGTGCCACGACAGAGAGAGTCGCCTGCAACACAGGGGGAACGAGAATCGAAAGCTCGGAGAATATTCCAATCGCATTGAACGTAACAAAAATAAACGCTACTAAAACAAACGCATTTAAACTAGACGCTACAACTAACCCTCTCCTATTTGATCTTATAACCACTTCACTTTCCGTCCCATCGTCTTGTAGTGACACTAACCGCTGCGTAATATCCTGCTGTTGCAGTGAAGCACGATGCCTTACCTGTCAACTGGGACGTTTTATAGAATCCATGACGACAATTTTGCTGTAGCTGGACCAGGAATACTTTGTCTCCCGTGGCACGTTGACTCCTTTTACTATCCCTGCTTATTGACTTCTTAGCTATACCAGAAATCATCATGTCGTGACGAGCACAGGGCCCCCTGAAGTCGGCAGCACCCTGCCGGGTAGCCCACGCATTGACCGCTGGCGAAGTGCAGTAGTCGTGTCGCGCCTTCGGAGTACACCAACTGGGACAGTGCCTGTAGCCCTCAGGTATTTGCACCTTAAACGGACGACTACTCGCCACCGGAACGACCGTGAGTAGCCCGCTTCCGGGGGTATTTAATAGAGCGGCTGCGGAAACTTCTGACTTGGAATTATGAACACCGTAAGGATCATCCGATGGGTCATGCATCCCTGTTGCTACAGCGTCATTAAGTAAACGCTCTTCCCTTTCCAGCTCCTCTTGCGAAAGGCCATCACTGTCATCTTGAGCGACCATCCACGCCAACGCATCTTCTGCATCCTCTAGAACCTCCGGGGTAGAAACGTCTGTGAGATACGCGGTGAAGATAACGGGGAACTGTGCGTCTCCGGGAGGGGTGGTCGTAAGGTACAGAAAATCAGCATCGACGCCGACTTCTGCAGACAGCAAGGTTCCAGCAGCGTCGACTATCGTTGACGAGAATGCGATTTGGCCACTGGGGCAGCTCAATGATGCTCGGTCCGCGGACGCTGCACATCCTGATGGCAATGGGAAGGATGCTGTCACCTCGTTAGTTGAGATATCTCCGACTAGGTCGGCCTCTTCGAGTATTCGAGGTTCATACACCGTCAGTGTTGGTTCGTCCGGGGCGGCAGCCGATTCGTCGAGAGTCTGCCCGACATCCTGACTCTCTACCAACGTTTTGATCGTTTCGTTCTCCAGTAGCAGGTTCTCGTTCGAAGTGTCCGATTCCTGCTCAAAGTTCTCGAAATTACTGTTTGTGCCGTCTCGAGGTGGCTGCTCAACCGCGAACCCGACGCTCAGGGTTGCGATTGCACCCACTGCGATAAACTTTGAAATTATCAACAAATTTCCTTTTCTGGTACACAAGCTGGCAGTGGTGACTATCTGTGCTTTGACCTTATAGGTAGAATTTGTAAATTCTTATAGATACTAAAGCATCTAGTTTCGGTTCCATCTTGACCTTCTATGAGCGTGCCGAGTCTTGGGCACCGCTCTCAACGCACAGTGTCAGCTAGTGGCCAGCCGCGCTGCCAGGAAACCAACCTAGGCCGTGAAGTCCGGTCGATTCGTTATCAAGCTACTCTCGATCCTTGGTCAGGCATGATCCTCGAGTGCGGGCAGGAGGCGAATGCCGCTACTGCCCGAGTGATCCACCTGGCACGAAGAGCGCTGTCATGGTTGCCGCTTTTGCTGGCGGTTTCAGCTTCCCTCGTCGCCTGCCCCAGCGTCAGTCTCGAAAACCCCAAACCGGGGTAGAGGGGATACAGGAAAGCACGGTTTCATGGAAAAGGCACCTCGCTGGTCCTGCGCACCTCGTTCACAGGGAGTCGATGAGGCCACGCATGAGCTGGGACACCGTGGTGCGCTGCTCCTCCGCTGCTCGAGTGAGCTTGGCCCGGCGATGGGCATCCAGCCGCAGGGTGAAGGGCCGAGCGTCGGCTCCGACGCTGACCGGGCGACCTGGAGTAGATGGACCGATGTGACCGCCGGTGTAGCCCTGTTCGGACTCCGCCTCGGCCGCCCAGGCCTCGATGTCCTCATCAGTGAAGGTCTTCCCGTTGACCGCTGTGTACTTGTTCATCTGGATCACCTTCCTAGAGCAACTTCGTTGAGGACCTTCTGAGTGGCGAGCTTCGCGTGGAAGACCAGCCACCCATCTGGCTCATCTTCTACCGCGATGAACTCCAACAACCGGCCCTGGCCATCCACACCGACCCCGACCCATTGGATGGGGTCGGTGTCTCGTCCGCGGGATCGCAGCGCTGCCTCGAATGCGACCTCCACGTCGCTGTCTGTGATCTCAGGACGCTTCGCAGAGACCCTGGGATGAACCCGAACCCGCACGCATCACTCCTCTAAGCAGTTTCGTACTTCACAGTGTAGTACGTAATTACCGATGCCACGAGACCCAACCACTGTGCCGCGGTGAGAAACGCACCGCTTGAGTATTTCGCCCTTACCGTGCCTGACACGACTTGATTCCACGTCAGGTCGCTGTTGAGAGTTCTTTCTCTATGTTGAGAGAGCCGCATGTACACCTGTCTCGACTCGCGCCCGGAGTCGTAGTCCAACCTGGACCCCAGGCCACGGTGCTGTGCCTGGGCACGACGCGAGGCCCGGTACACCCTGAGGTAGAGACAACCTTCAACCCTGGCCGGCACTGCCTTCTCTCAGAGCTGCCGAGATCCGAGTGCAACGACGGTCACCGGTGCCACTGCTCCACCTTCTCGGCCTATCAGTCCGGGGCCGCAGCGGCGCCGTCGTCCGATGTCGCGTCTGACCCGCGCGCCCCTTCGTCCTCGTCGAGCTGTTCCAGCAGCTCAAGGCCACTGTGCGCCCAGTCCACCTCGGCCTGGGCCATTCCGATCAGTCCCTCATAGGCGAAGGCCTTGAACGCGACGATGCGCTCGTGCTGCTCCGCCGGATAGCGCTCGAGCCGGGCGGCGATCATCGGGTGCTCATGAGATCGGATCGCTTCGATCTGACTGCTCCACTGCGCGATCTGCTCGGTGTAGTGCGCCGCGTGCTGTTGAAGGTGCATGCGCACGCTCACGGGCTCTGCCCATTCGAAGTACGCCGCCTGCATATGGGCCACATCGCGCCGGGGAGCGTACTTCAGCGGAGTCGCCATCCAGCTGCGGAACGCGGACTCCCCGGCCTCGGTGATGTAGTAGCGCGTCTTGGTGCCCTTCGGGCCCCAGCGCTCTTCGCGACCCTCGACCAGCTTCTCGGCCTCCATCCGGCGCAGCTCGGGATAGATCTGCGAGTCCGGGGCGTGCCAGACGTGCCCGACCGAGCCCTCGAAGCGCTTCGCGGTCTCATACCCGGTCAGCGGAGCTGCGGTGAGGATCGCCAGGATGGCGTAGCGCAGACTCACGGTGTCGGGGCCTTTCGAGAAGGGGCGGGTGCTTGCCCTCCACTATATCCAGAGCTATTCTGTGACCCAGAGCACAAATAACTATGTAGATAGCTAGTGGCGTTGCTGAGTGGACCACGACCGGTTCCGCGGCGTCCTTGAGTCCCAGGAGGCGGACATGACCGATCTGAGCCCAAGCGGCGCCACCGCGAAGAACATGGCCTACCCGCTCAACGCCTGGTATGTGGCGGGATGGGATCACGAGGTCAATCGCAAGAAGATCCTCTCCCGAAAGATCGCCGACCGCCCGATGGCGCTCTACCGGACCGAAGAGGGCCGCCCGGTGGCGTTGACCGACGCCTGCTGGCACCGGCTCGCTCCGCTGTCCATGGGCTCCCTGGTGGGCCCGGACGGGGTCCAGTGCCCGTATCACGGTCTGCAGTACAACTCCGCGGGTCGCTGCACCTTCATGCCGGCGCAGAAGACGATCAATCCCTCGGCCATGGTGAACTCCTTCCCCGTGGCGGAGCGGCACCGCTTCATCTGGGTCTGGCCGGGAGATCCGATGCTCGCCGACGCGGCGCTGATCCCGGACATGCACCAGATGGGCTCCGACGAGTGGGCCGGCGATGGCAAGACCATCGAGGTGCGTGCGAACTACCAGCTGGTGCTCGACAACCTGATGGACCTCACCCACGAGGAGTTCCTGCACTCCTCCTCGATCGGGCAGAAGGAGCTCAGCGAGTCCGATATCGAGGTCACCCACGATGACCGCACGGTCACCGTCACCCGGTTCATGGAGAACATCGACGCCCCGCCGTTCTGGTTGAAGAACATGCGTGACAAGTTCCCGGACTTCGAAGGCAAGGTCGACCGCTGGCAGATCATCGAGTTCCAGATGCCCTCGACCATCTGCATCGATGTGGGAGTGGCCAAGGCGGGCACCGGTGGGCTCACCGGGGACCGCAGCCAGGGCGTCAACGGGTACGTGATGAACACGATCTCTCCGGTGGATCAGGCCAATGCCATGTATTACTGGGCGTTTATGCGCAACTACCGGCTGGAGAGCCAGCGGATCACCACGGAGCTGCGCGACGGCGTGCACGGGGTCTTCGCGGAGGACGAGGAGATGCTCACCGCCCAGCAGCAGGCGATCATGGACAACCCGGACCACGAGTTCTACAACCTCAACATCGACGCGGGCGGCATGTGGGTGCGCCGGCTGATCCAGCGCGCCGTGGAGGCCGAGCGCACGATGATGGCCTCCGACGCCGACCTCACCGACGCCAAGGGCTGATGCCAGGTGTCACAGGGAACCCAGCTGCACTGGCAGCGCGCCGTGGTGACCTCACACCGGGCCGCCGCCGCGGAGATCGCTGAGATCGTCCTGGCCGGGGAGCGCCCGCTGTTCACCGAGCCCGGTGCCCACATCGACGTGCGCACCGTCCCGGGTCGCCGCGACTCTGAATCAGTCCGCTCCTACTCGGTGGTCGAAGGCGCGGCCGACGGCAGCTGGGTGAAGATCGGAGTGCGCCGCTCCCCCACCTCGCGCGGCGGATCCCGGTTCATGCATGCACTGGAGGTCGGAGACTCCCTGGAGGTCACCTCGCCGGTGCAGAACTTCCCGCTGCGGGTGGGCGCGCCGCGTTACGTGCTGCTCGCCGGAGGGGTGGGCATCACGGCGATCCACTCGATGGCCCGGGTGCTCAAGCGGCTCGGCGCGGACTACCAGCTGATCTTCGTCGGACGATCCCGCCCGGCCATGGCCTTCCTGGACGAGCTGCGCGAGGAGCACGGCCCCCGGCTGCGACTCTCGGTGGATGACGAGGGCGACGTCCTCGACGTGCAGAAGCTGCTCGGGCCGGTGGACGCTTCCACGGAGTTCTACATGTGCGGGCCCATCCGGCTGATGGACGCGGTGCGTCGGGCCTGGATCGAACGTGAGCTGCCGCTGCCGAACCTGCGCTACGAGACCTTCGGCAACAGCGGCTGGTTCGATCCCGAGGAGTTCGAGCTGCACATCCGCGGCTCTGAGCGCCATACCGTGGTCTCCCCGGACGAGTCGATTCTGGAGGCGCTGGAACGGGTCGGAGTGGAGGCGATGTACGACTGCCGCAAGGGTGAATGCGGACTCTGCGTGGTCAAGGCCGAGCAGCTGAACGGGGTGATCGACCACCGAGATGTCTTCTTCAACGAGGCTGAGAAGAGTGCCGATACCAAGCTCTGCGTCTGCGTCTCCCGGGTGGCCTCCTGCGGCGGTTCAGCGCCGGCAGACCGTGCTCAGGCGGGCGCCGCACCTCCGCCATCGCACTCTCGGCCCTCGCTGACCCTCGACTTCCCCTGACCCCCTGCCCACACCCACGCGTTGAGGGGCGGATTCTCCGAGCAGTTGAGGCCTCTCGGCCCATGAAATGCTCGGAGAATCCGCCCCTCAACGCAAGGGGGAGGTGAGCTTACTTCCAGCCCAGGGGCTTGGCCACGTGCTCGACCAGTGATTCGAGGATGTGGGCGTTGTAGTCGACTCCCAGCTGATTCGGCACCGTCACCAGCACCGTGTCTGCGGCCTGCACGGCTTCGTCCTTGGCGAGCTCCTCGACCAGCACGTCCGGCTCGGCGGTGAAGCTGCGGCCGAAGATCGCCCGGGTCTTCTCGTCGATCATGCCGATCTGATCCTTGGAGTCGCGCTGGCCCAGGAAGTAGGCGCGGTCCTGATCCGAGACGATGGGCAGGATCGAACGCGAGACCGAGACCCGGGGTTCGAAGCCGTGGTCGTGCTTGGCCCATTCCTCGCGGAAGGCCTGGATCTGCTTGGCCTGCTGGATGTGGAACGGCTCGCCGGTCTCATCATCCTTCAGGGTGGAGCTCATCAGGTTCATCCCGCGCGAGGCCGCCCAGCGGGCGGTGGCGTCGGATCCGGCACCCCACCAGATCCGCTGACGCAGACCCTCGGAGTGCGGCTCCAGGCGCAGCAGCCCCGGTGGGTTGGGGAACATCGGGCGCGGGCTGGGCTCGGCGAAGCCCTGCCCGGAGAGCACCTGCAGGGCCACCTCGGTGTGCCGGCGTCCCATGTCGGCGTCGGACTCGCCCTCGGCTGGCGCGTAGCCGAAGTGCCGCCAGCCCTCCACGGCCTGCTCTGGTGAGCCGCGGGAGATGCCGAGCTGGAGCCTGCCCTCGGCGATGAGATCGGCGGCGCCGGCGTCCTCGGCGAAGTAGAGCGGGTTCTCATAGCGCATGTCGATCACGCCGGTGCCGATCTCGATCTGCGAGGTCTTGGCGCCGACCGCGGCGAGCAGCGGGAACGGCGAGGCCAGCTGTCGGGAGAAGTGGTGCACCCGGTAGTAGGCGCCGTCGACGCCCAGCTCTTCGGCCGCCACGGCGAGGTCGATGGACTGCAGCAGCACCTCAGAGGCAGAGCGGGTCTGCGAATGCGGTGAGGGCGTCCAATGTCCGAAGGAGAGGAATCCAAGGTTTTTCACATTTGAAAGAACGCCCCTGGCGGTGCGGGTATTCCTCGACCATCCAGGGGTGCTCCGTGCGCCGCTACTGCGTGAGTTGCCGCTCAGCGGTGAGCACCACGTTGGCCAGCAGCTCGGCGCGGGTCATCGGTCCGACGCCGCCGGGGTTGGGTGAATACCAGGAGGCCACCGACTCGATGCCCGGGGCGAGGTCGCCGTAGATCTTGGCCTTGCCGGTCTCCGGGTTCACCTCGCGGGTGACGCCCACGTCCAGCGCGATCACGCCGGGCTTCAGGTCAGCCGGGTCGATCATGTGCTTGACCCCTGCGGCGGCGACCACGACATCGGCGCTGCCCAGGTGCGCGGGGAGACCCTTGGTGCCGGTGTGACAGAGGGTCACGGTGGCGTTGACGTCGCGCCGGGTCAGCAGCAGCCCGATCGGCCGGCCGATCGTGACCCCGCGTCCCACGACGACGACGTGCTTGCCGCGCAGGTCCAGGCCGTAGTGCTCCAGAAGGTCCACGCAGCCCTTGGGCGTGCACGGCAGCGGGGTGGTGATCTCCTCGTTGACGTTGGCCACCAGCCGGCCCAGGTTCATCGGATGCAGCCCGTCGGCGTCCTTCTCGGGAGAGATCGCCTCGAGCACCTGCTGGGTGTTCAGCTGCTTGGGCAGCGGCAGCTGCACGATGTAGCCGGTGCAGGCCGGGTCGTTGTTGAGCTTCTCCAGCTCTGCGAGCAGCTCATCCTGGGTGGTGTCGGCGCCGAGCTCCACCTGGATGGAGTTGATCCCCACCTCGGCGCAGTCGCGATGCTTGCCCGCCACGTAGGACTGGCTGCCCGGATCGGCGCCGACCAGCACCGTGCCCAGGCCAGGGGTGACCCCGCGGGCCTTCAGCTTCGCGACGCGCTCGGCGAGGTCGGCCTTCAGCGCCTTGGCGGTGGCTCTGCCGTCGAGGATCTGCGCCTGCGAAGGAGCCTGAGCCTGCTGGGCGTCTTGCTGAGAGGTCTCGGTCATCGTCCGATTCACCAGTCCTCGAGGCCTTCATACAGCGGAAAGTCCTTGGTCAGCGCGGCGACCCGGGACTTGAGTCCGTGCAGGTCTGAGTCGGGCTTCAGCGCTTCGGCGATGATGTCGGCAACCTCGCTGAACTCCTTGGCGGCGAATCCGCGGGTGGCCAGGGCGGGGGTGCCGATGCGCAGTCCGGAGGTGGTCATCGGCGGACGCGGGTCGTTGGGCACGGCGTTGCGGTTGACCGTGATCCCGACCTCGTGGAGCCGGTCCTCGGCCTGCTTGCCGTCGAGCTCGGAGCCGCGCAGGTCCACCAGGACCATGTGCACATCGGTGCCGCCGGTGAGCACCGAGACGCCGTGTTCGGTCACATCTGGCGCGATCAGCCGCTTGGCCAGGATCTGGGCGCCCTCGATGGTGCGCTTCTGGCGTTCGGCGAACTCCTCGGAGCCGGCGATCTTGAACGCGATGGCCTTGGCCGCGATGGCGTGCATCAGCGGGCCGCCCTGCTGGCCGGGGAAGACCGCAGAGTTGATCTTCTTCTTGTGCTCTTCCTTGGTCAGGATGATGCCCGAGCGCGGTCCGGCGAGGGTCTTGTGCACCGTGGTGGTCACGACGTCGGCGTAGGGCACCGGGTTCGGGTGCAGTCCGGCGGCCACCAGACCGGCGAAGTGCGCCATGTCCACCCAGAGGATCGCGCCGACCTCGTCGGCGATCTCGCGGAACCGGGCGAAGTCGAGCTGGCGAGGGTAGGCGGACCAGCCGGCGACGATCATGTCGGGCTGCTCGGCGATGGCCTGCTCGCGGACCTTGTCCATGTCGATGATGCCGGTCTCGAGGTCGACCTCATAGGCGGCGATCTCATAGAACTTGCCGGAGAAGTTCAGCTTCATGCCATGGGTGAGGTGCCCGCCGTGGGCCAGCGAGAGCCCCATCAGCTTGTCCCCGGGCTTCAGGAAGGCGGTCATCACCGCGACGTTGGCCTGGGCACCGGCATGGGGCTGGACATTGGCGTGATCGGCGCCGAAGAGCGCCTTGGCGCGCTCGATGGCGAGGTTCTCCGCGACGTCGACGAATTCACAGCCGCCGTAGTAGCGCCGCCCCGGGTATCCCTCGGCATACTTGTTGGTCAGCACCGATCCCTGGGCCTCGAGGACGGCGCGCGGGACGAAGTTCTCGCTGGCGATCATCTCGAGGGTGTCGCGCTGACGTCCGAGCTCATCCGAGATCGCCTGAGCGATCTCTGGATCGACCTCGGCCAGTGGGGCGTTGTTGATATCCGATGTGCTCATGCTCTGAAGCTCTCCTTGCGGATGAATACGGGGCAGCGTGAGCCAGTCTATCGCTCAGCTCTGGCTTCCCGCGCCGCATGGCCGAGGCTTCGCGCACCACGGGGCGGGCCTGGGCCGGTCACGCCGGGCTGTGACACGCGCCAATTTTTATTGTGAATGACTCATATGTACGGCACACTGGAGGCATGACCTCCCCCGACTGGCCTGCCCGGCTGCGCGAACGTGGACTCCGCGTGACGCGCCAGCGCCTGGCGGTGCTGGAGGCGGTCTCCGTCGCGCCACACAGGCCAGCCGAGGCGGTGCACGCCGCGGTCCGCGCGCAGCTGCCGGAGATCACGGTGCAGTCGGTCTATACGGTGCTGCATGATCTCACCGCACGCGAGCTGCTGCGCAGGTTCGACCCTCCAGGTTCGCCCGCCTGCTATGAGACCCGCACCCATGACAATCATCATCACGCGATCTGCACCCGCTGCGGTCGGATCGAAGATGTGGAATGCGTCCACGGAGAGGCGCCCTGCCTGCAGGCGCCGCCCAGTCTGCAGATGCAGATCCAGATCGCCGACGTCGTCTTCCGCGGCATCTGCCGCACCTGCGCGGACACCGAGCAAGGCACCCAAGCGCTGGTCGGCTCCGGCTCCACCGACGCCTGACCGCCCTCCGCGGGCAGCCTGGTGAGGCCCTGCCGGCGGCGGAAGTCTGCAGACGCAAAGATCCCCCACGGGGAGCCGGAGCTCCCCGCAGGGGATCTTCAAGAGGAAGACAAGAATTACACGTCTTCGTCGTCCTCCATGGTCTCTTCGTCCATGGGCTCTTCTTCCATGGTCTCGTCGTCCATGGTGTCTTCCTCCATGGGCTCTTCCTCGGTCGCCGGATCCTCGACTGCCGGATCCTCGGTCTCGGTCCCGCCATCGTCGCAGGCGGTGGCGCCGAAGAGTGCCAGTGAGCCGATGCCGACGACGCCGGCCAGAGTGCGAAGCTTGCTTGTTTCGGTGGTAGCCATAATTCGTTTACCTCCGTCATTTGCATCGTGAGATGCTGCGCGGTCTTTCCGCGGTCTGTCATCATTGAGCGACCGTGTGAGATCACCTTGACGACCTGCATCCATTCTGCACGGAGGAAGAGCACGAACGAAAGCCAATCCGGCCGTTCTCAGCCGATTCAGGGCGAGCTCCAACCAGATATCGAGCCGGTGTTGCAGTGACACCTGTTTTCTGGATGCCAGCTGGGAGAAACCCGGGCTTCCTGGTCCTGAATCGGCATCGACGCAGGCATCAGACCAGCTCGTTGAGGATCCCCTGGAGCTGCTCGTCCTCGATGATCGTCTCGTCCTCGGGCTCCTCAGGGGTGTCTGACTCGTCCCATCCCGAGACCGTGACCTCGAGGTCTGCGTCCTCTCCGGGCAGGCGCAGTCCCATCAGCTGCGGGGAGCCCTCATCGGCGAGCACCGCCAGCTCGACCTCCTCGTTGGAGTAGACCCAGACGTTCTGTCCGTCTCGGGTATCCAGGGCGGAATCCAGCTCAAGCTCGGCCAACGAGTCCACGTCCAGGGTCTCTGTGACCTCCGCGCGCAGCATCTCCAGCACGGCCGCAGGGGTCCGCGGCACCGAAGGCTCAGCGTCGCTGACATCGACCCACTCGCCCTCGGAGCTCAGCGCTGCGCTCAGCTCCTCGGCGTCGACCTCTGGCTCCACCTCGGGTGGGACCTGCGCCTGGTAGTCGAAGGCGAAGGCCTCAACCGACTGGTAGGTGTCATCGCCGAAGGTCAGCACCTGGAAATCGGGGCTGTAGTCCAGCTCGGTGGCAGAGTCCCCCTCGAGTTCGCCGGTGACCGTGAGCTCGAAGCTCTCGCCCTCGCCTTCGAAGAACTCGGGTGCGTATCCGAAGAGCGCCTGGCCGCGCTCGAGCCCGGCCATCATGGTGATGTTGACGCTCTCCTGGTCCAGGGACGACTCCCAGACGTCTTCTTCGATCTCTGCGAGGTCCGCGGCCTGCTGGTCGTCCTCGCTCTCGGCGATCTCATCCGATGTCACGCCCTGGTCCTCGGCGCCCGAGGGGTCGATCTCCTCCTGCGGGTTCTCATCCACCCGCGGGTCCTCGTCCCCGTCACCACAGCTCGCCAGGGTCAGTGCCGCAATGCTCAGCACCGCCGTCGTGCGCCATGCCCGGGTGACCGCCTTCGGAGATCTCTTCGTCGCGTTGTTCATGGTGTTTCCCTTCAGATGTGTTCCAGAGACCCTGAACTCAGCTCCAGGCGTCCCGTCTCCCCACAACCCCCCGTTGTGCTGGTCTTGGTGCTGCTCAGGTCTCGCCCTCGGACTCCCCGTCCCCGTCATCCGGCGCCTGGTCCTCGTCTCCGGTGGCCCAGCGTGCTCGGCCGCGATGGCCTCGAAGATCTCGTCCAGGGTCATCACGTTCTCCGGAGCCTCGGGGCGCTGGGTCTGGTTCCAGTCGCTGAACTCGTAGCGGGAGTCCGCATCGCGCATCTCGAGCAGGTAGGGCGCCCCGGCCGCGGCGACCACGAGCTCGGTGGATCCGTCCTCGGTGGTGTAGACGTAGACCTCCGCGCCGTCGCGGGTCTCCGCCGCACCCTCCAGGGCGGCGATCTCCTCGCCGTCGAGCTCGCGCTGCCAGGTGCCGATGAAGTCCTGGGCGGAGAAGACCGCGCCGGCGCCGTCGGTGCTGAACTGGACCCATTGATCCACGACCACCGAGGTGACGAAGTCCTCCTCGATGAGGTCGGTGATCTCCTGATCCATCTCACTCATCAGCAGTGCGGCGAAGTCCTCGCCGCGGAAGTACTCCACGCCGTCGATCGCGCGCTGGGTGAAGCTGACGTCCCCGGCGGTGAAGGTCATCTCGGAGGCGGAGCCGTCCACGGCGCCGGTGATCAGCAGGTCCCCGGTGTCCTCCTCGTCGATGTCTTCGAACATCTGATCGACGTCGGCCTCGGCGGCTTCGATCTCACCTTCGATGCTCACCGTCTCTGCGGTCAGCATCGCCTCCCACATCCGGTCCTGGATCTGCCCGAAGCTCGGGACCTGCGGCTCCGCGTCCTGGGCGTCGCCCTGGAAGGGGTTTGCGCCACAGCCGGTGAGCAGGACGACGGCGGCAAGACCGCTGCCGGTCAGCGCCGGACGCTTCATAGAGCCTCCTCGAAGGACGTGCGGGGTGTGGGGCAGGAGCGCCGTGGGGACCACGGCGCCGGTGGGACTCCTCAGCGTAGCGCCTCGCGCACCGCCGGGCGCCTCGTGCTCAGAGCAGGCGAGGGTCACCGGGGCGCTTGACTCGCAGCCATCGGTAGCCGTATCCCTCCAGCATCACTTCTGTGCGATGCTCCGCGTCGATGGCGCAGACTCCGTCCTGGAGCAGGTCGATCAGCTCCGTCTCGCGATCCTCGTCCTCCAGCGTAAGCGGCACCACCAGGGACTTCGGCGAGAGGTTGTGCACCAGGATCATGGACTGTCCGTCACTGGACATTCGATGGGCCAGCACCTCGTGATGCGGCTGGTCCAGGATCTCCAGCGTCCCCCAGCCCAGCTCAGGACAGTCGCGATAACGCCGGGCGAGGCGGCTGACGTGGTGCAGCAGCGAATCATCGTCCCGGCGCGCCTGCGCCGCGTTGACGTGCTCCGGGCCGAACGGCCCCTCTACGACCTTGCGGGCGAGCTTCGAGGGGCGGGCGGAGGAGAATCCGCCGTTCTTGTCCTGGCTCCACTGCATGGGCGTGCGGACGGCCTCGCGGCCCGGCACCTCGAGGTTCTCCCCCATGCCGATCTCCTCGCCGTAGAAGAGCACCGGGGTGCCGGGCAGCGAGAACAGCAGCGAGTAGGCCATCTTGATCCGTCGCGGGTCACCGTCGAACATCGAGGGCAGCCGGCGGCGCAGCCCACGTCCGGCGAAGCGCATGTCCTCATCCGGGGCGAAGGTGTCGAGCACCTCCTCGCGCTCCTGGGCGGAGAGCAGATCCAGGGTGAGCTCGTCGTGGTTGCGCAGGAAGTTCGCGTACTGGGTCTCGGTGGAGAGGTTCTTCGGGCGCTCGGCGAGGGCTTCGGCGAGTGGCCGGGCGTCCTCACGGGCGAAGGAGAGGAAGGTCTTCTGGTTCACCGTGAAGTCGAACTGCATGGTGAGCTGATCGCCGTCCGCGCCGCCGAAGAACGCCAGCTGCTCCTGATGCGGCAGGTTCACCTCTCCCAGCACCATGGCCGAGCTGGTGCCGCTGGAGCGGCGCTGCAGGAAGGCCCGCAGGGTGCGCAGGTAGTCGTGAGGCTCCATGAAGTCGTCCTGCGCGGTGCCGCTGAGCGTGGTCTGGTTGATCGCGAAGGGAACCGCGTCCACCCGGAATCCGTCCACGCCGAGCTGGAGCCAGAAGCCCATGGTCTTCGCGATCGCATCGCGGACCTGAGGGTTGCCGGTGTTCAGGTCCGGCTGGGTGTGCAGGAAGTGATGCAGGTACCACTCCTCGGTCTTCTCCTCATAGGTCCAGATCCCGTTCTCCGCGCCGGGGAACATCGCCTCCTCGGAGGTGTCCGGCGGGGTGTCGCTGCGCCAGACATAGAAGTCCCGGTAGGGGCTGTCCTTGGACGCGCGAGCCTTGCGGAACCAGGGATGCTGATCCGAGGTGTGGTTGATCACCAGGTCCACGATGACCCGGATCCCGCGGTCGTGGGCCACCCGGACCAGCTCGACGAAGTCCCCGTGATCTCCGTAACGCGGATCGACGCCGAACATGTCAGAGATGTCGTAGCCGTTGTCCCGGCGGGGCGAGGGGTAGAAGGGCATCAGCCACAGGCAGCTGACGCCGATGTCGGCCAGGTAGTCGATGCGCTGGGTCAGGCCAGGCAGGTCACCGATCCCGTCGCCGTTGGAGTCCAGGTAGGTCTCCAGATCCACGCAATAGATGACGGCGTTCTTGTACCAGAGGTCTGCGGTGTCGGCGATGCGCATCAGGCGCCTTTCAGGTCGGGAAGGATCGCCTCACCGGCGAGGTCGAGCCAGGGCCGCTGTTCCTGACCCACGTGGTGCAGGTAGATCTGATCGAATCCGGGCTCGGCGGCGGCGCCCAGCCATTCGGTGAGCTGGCCGGGCTCCGCGGAGATCCAGACGGCCTTGGCCACGGTCTGAAGGCTGACCTCTGCGGCGGCGGAGTCGAAGTGCTCCGGGGTGGGAAGATCCTGGTCCAGCGGTGCGCCGAAGACATTGGTCCGCCATTGGTCGTGAGCGATGGCCTCCGCCTCCTCCCGGGTCTGGGCCCAGCTGAGGTGGACCTGGAGCAGCGCGGGTCCTTCGCCACCCGCCTCGCGATAGGCGGTGAGCACCTCGTTCTGCGCATCCTCAGGCTGGTTCAGGGTGATCATCCCCTGCGCCCAGGTGGCCGCGAGACGCGCAGCCTCGGGCGTGATGCAGGTCGCGTAGAGCGGTATCGGCTGCTCGGGACGGTCATAGAGGTAGGCGTCGTCCACGCTGACGAATCCGCGGTGGCTGACGATGCGTTCCCCACGGTGCAGCCGGGAGATGATGTCGGCGCATTCGAGAAGCCGGCGTCGTCGGGTCTCCTTGTCCATCCAGAGCTCCCCGGTGACATGTTCGTTCATCGCCTGACCCGCACCCAGAGCGGCCCAGTACCGGCCGGGGAACATCTCCCCGAGCGTGGCGGTGGCCTGGGCGACGATGGCGGGGTGGTAGCGCTGGCCGGGAGCGATCACCGAGCCGACGGGGAAGGTCGTGGTGGCGAGAGCGGCGCCGAGCCAGGAGAGGGTGAACCCTGAATGGCCCTGCCGGTGCGACCAGGGCATGAAGTGGTCCGAGCTCATCGCCGCCTGGAAGCCGACCGTCTCGGCGTGCTGGACATCGCGCAGCAGCTGGGAGGGGGCGATCTGTTCCTGTGATGCATGGAACCCATAGATGGTCATGTGTGACTGCCTCTCGTCTCGTGTCCTTGAACAAAGGCTACTGAGAGTGCCCTGGTGCTCACCTGGACACGGGCGGCGTGTCACCTCGGGGCGGTGCTGACCTTCGGCGCTGCTAGGACGCGGCGTCGGTCTCCTGGGCTGCTCGGTGCGCGTCCTTATGCCCCAGATAGACCTCGGCGTTGCTGCGCAGCCCGGTGATCTCCTCCTCGGTCAGCTCGCGCCGGACCTTCGCAGGCACACCGGCCACCAGCGATCGCGGCGGAACCTGCATACCCTCCAGGACCACGGCCCCGGCGGCGATGAGGCTCTGCTCGCCGATCACCGCGCCGTTCATGATGGTCGCGCTCATCCCGACCAGCGAGCCGTCGCCCACGGTGCAGCCGTGCACCACGGCCGAGTGACCCACCGAGATCCCGGCACCCAGCGTGCACGGGTGACCGGGGTCGGCGTGGAGCACCGCATTGTCCTGCAGGTTGGTGCCCTCCCC
This sequence comes from Nesterenkonia sp. AN1, assembly GCF_000582475.1. Taxonomy (NCBI): domain Bacteria; kingdom Bacillati; phylum Actinomycetota; class Actinomycetes; order Micrococcales; family Micrococcaceae; genus Nesterenkonia; species Nesterenkonia sp. AN1. Next base: position 40,059 of record NZ_JEMO01000020.1, on the reverse strand, counting down.
CACGGTGATCGGGGCCGAGTCACCGCGAACCGAGACGCCGTAGAAGGCGGAGGAGTCTCGGGCCATGGTGACCTCCCCGGTGATCGCCGCGGTCGGGGCCAGGAACACGCCCTCACCGATCTGGGGCGTGTGTCCGCGGACGGTGAGCACATAGACCATGAGGTGACTCCTGGGTTCCGATAGGTGCGGTGGGTGGTCAACTGCAGTCGGGCAGCCGGTGGAGGTGAGGTCAGTATCCCTGCGCGGGGTCCACCAGGCCCAGCATCGGCTCCCCGGCGCTGAAGCGTCGGTGGTTCGCCAGGATCCGCTCGCGCAGCAGCGGCACCACCATCTCGGTGGTGTCCGCCGTGTGCGGGGTGATCAGGCAGTTCTCCAGGGACCAGAGCGGATCGGTCTCGGGAAGCGGCTCCGGTTCGGTGACGTCCAGACCGGCGCCGCGCAGCGTGCCGGTGCTCAGCGCCTCGACGAGCGCCGACTGGTCCAGCAGGCTGCCGCGGCCCACGTTGGCGACCACCGCACCCTCGGCCAGCAGCGCCAGCCGGTCGGCGTTGAGCAGGTGCCGGGTGGTCGGGGTGGCCGCAGCGGCGAGCGCCACCACCTCCGCGCCCTTCAACGCCTCATCGAGACCCTCGAAGGCCACGGTGACATCGGCGTGCTCCACCGGTTCGGCGGTGCGCCGGACCACGGTGACGTGGGTGTCGAAGGCCTTATAGAGCCGGACGATCTCGGAGGCGACCCCGCCGCCGCCGACGACGACGCAGCGCAGCCCGTTCAGCGAGATCCCGCCCTCGGTGCCCCAGCTTCTCGCCTGGGCCCGGGCCTTGAGCCCGCGCAGCGCCGCAAGGGTCAGCGCCAGCGCGTGCTCCCCCACCGGTTTGGCATAGGAGCCCTTCGCGGAGGTCCAGGTCAGTTCCGGGAACCGAGCGAGAACCTCCGCGTAGAGCTCGATGCCGGCGCTGGGCAGCTGCACCCAGCGCACCTGCGGATTGGCCTCGAGCACCTCGGCCAGGTTCAGCGTCTTGAACATGCCGGTGACGATGATGCCCTCGGGCTGTTCATCCTCCCCGACCAGCTCGGCGCCCTGCTCTCGCAGTCCCTCGCGCAGCGCGGCATCGGCCTCGGGCCTGACGTGGAGCCGGGTCATCTCAGGCCTTGAGGCCGTCGATGATGGCGTTCAGCGTCGCCGAGGGGCGCATCGCGGCGAAGGCCTTGGCCTCGTCGGGACGGTAGTAGCCGCCCAGATCCACCGGTTCACCCTGGACCCCGTTGAGCTCGCTCAGGATCTGGTCCTCGTTCGAGGTCAGGGCTTCGGCCACCGAGCTGAAGCGCTGCGCCAGCTCGGCGTCCTCGGTCTGCGCAGCCAGCTCCTGGGCCCAGTACATCGCCAGGTAGAAGTGCGAGCCCCGGTTGTCGATGGTGCCGATCTTGCGTCCCGGGGAGCGGTTCTCCATCAGGAAGGTGGCCGTGGCGCGGTCCAGTGCGGAGGCCAGCACCTTGGCCTTGGGGGCCTGTGCCTGCTCGGCGTACTTCTCCAGCGAGGGCACCAGGGCGAAGAACTCGCCGAGGGAGTCCCAGCGCAGGTAGTTCTGCTCAGCCAGCTGCTGGACGTGCTTGGGTGCGGAGCCTCCGGCTCCGGTCTCGAAGAGTCCGCCGCCGGCCATCAGCGGCACGATGGAGAGCATCTTCGCGGAGGTGCCCAGCTCCAGGATCGGGAACAGGTCGGTGAGGTAGTCGCGCAGCACGTTGCCGGTCACCGAGATGGTGTCCTCGCCGCGGCGCAGACGCTCCACGGTGTACTTCGTGGCTGCCACCGGGTCGAGGATCTTGATCTCGAGCCCGTCGGTGTCCAGCGCGGCCAGGGCGTGATCGACCTTCTCGATCATGGTGCGGTCGTGGGAGCGCTTCTCATCGAGCCAGAACACCGCAGGGGTGCCGAACTCGCGGGCGCGGGTCACGGCCAGCTTCACCCAGTCCTGGATGGGGGCGTCCTTGGTCTGGCAGGCGCGCCAGATGTCCCCGGCGGAGACCTCATGCTCCAGGAGCACGTCGCCGGCGGCGTTGGTGACCTGCACGGTGCCGGCGGTCTCGATCTCGAAGGTCTTGTCGTGGGAGCCGTACTCCTCGGCCTTCTGCGCCATCAGCCCGATGTTGGGCACGGTGCCGATGGTGGTGGGGTCATAGGCGCCGTGGGCGCGGCAGTCCTCGATGACCGCCTGGTAGACCCCGGCGTAGGAGGAGTCGGGGATGACCGCGAGGGTGTCGTCGGTCTCTCCGGTGGGGCCCCAGGCCTTGCCGCCGTTGCGGATCATCGCGGGCATCGAGGCGTCCACGATCACGTCGGAGGGCACGTGCAGGTTGGTGATGCCCTTGGAGTCATCGACCATCGACATCCGCGGACCATCGGCCAGGCCCTGGGTGATCTCGGCCTTGATGGCCTCACCGGCCTCGCCGAGCTTCTCGGCGCCGGCCAGGATGGAGGCCAGTCCGTCGTTGGCGGAGAGCCCTGCCTCGGCGAGGGTCGTGCCGTGCTTCTCGAAGAGGCTCGGGAAGAAGGCGCGCACGATATGTCCGAAGATGATCGGGTCCGAGACCTTCATCATGGTGGCCTTGAGGTGGGCCGAGAAGAGCACGTTCTCCTGCTTGGCACGGGTCACCTGGGCTGCGAGGAACGCGTCGAGCTCGGCGGCGCGCATCACGGTGGCGTCGACGACCTCTCCGACCTTGACCGGGAGGGACTCCTTGAGCACCGTGGAGGTGCCCTCGGTGGAGACGTGGGTGATGGTCAGCGTGTCTTCGGAGTCCAGCACCACCGACTGCTCGTTCGCGGCGAAGTCGCCGGAGTCCATGGTCGCCACGTTGGTCTTGGACTCGGCACTCCAGTCACCCATGGAGTGCGGGTTGGCGCGCACGTAGTTCTTCACCGAGGCAGGGGCGCGGCGGTCCGAGTTGCCCTCGCGCAGCACCGGGTTCACGGCGGAGCCCTGGACCTTGCCGTAGCGGGCGCGCACCTCGCGCTCCTCCTCGGTGGAGGGGGACTCGGGGTAGTCGGGCAGGGCGTAGCCGGCGGACTGCAGCTCGGCGATGGCGGCCTTGAGCTGCGGACCGGAGGCGGAGATGTTCGGCAGCTTCACGATATTGGCTTCGGGCGTCTTCGCCAGGGCGCCGAGCTCAGCGAGGGCGTCGCTCTCACGCTGGTCCTCGCGCAGGTACTCCGGGAAGGCTGAGATGATGCGCCCGGCGAGGGAGATGTCGCGGGTCTCGACCTCAACCCCGGCGGGGGCGGCGAAACCCTCCACGATGGGCTTCAGGGAGAAGGTGGCCAGCATCGGCGCTTCGTCGGTGTTGGTATAGATGATCTTTGCCTGCGGCATGGATCTCCTCAAGTTCGGTTTTATGTGTTTCCCTGGTCACAAATCTACCCCAGATGGCCCTGCCGGCCTGGGCACTCAGATTCCCAGCACGGCGCGGGCGATCATGAAGTACACGATGAGCCCGGTGGCGTCCACGAAGGTGGAGATGAACGGGTTGGCGAAGACCGCCGGGTCTGCGCCGAGCTTCTTGCCCAGCAGCGGCATCAGTCCGCCCACCGATGCGGCGAGGGTGCAGATCGAGAGCAGGGTCAGTCCGATCACCATGCCGATGTCCCAGCCGTAGAACAGGCCGGCGACCAGGAAGCCCAGCACGCCGAGGGTGGCGCCGAGCGTCATGCCGACGCGGACCTCGCGCCAGAGCACCTTGAACACGTCGCGGGTGCCCACGTCGCCCAGCGCCAGCGCGCGCACGACCGTGGTCGCTGCCTGGTTTCCGGTGTTGCCTCCGGTGCCGATCAACAGCGGAACGAACAGGCTGAGCACCACCATCGCCTCGATGGTCCCCTCGAAGACGTCGAGCACCTGCACGGTCAGCGCGGCCCCCAGGGCCAGCACCAGCAGCCACACCACGCGCGAGCGCATGATCTGCAGCACCGGAGTCGAGAGGTAGGGCCGGTTCAGCGGCTCGGAGCCACCGTGGCGGGCGGCGTCCTCGGATTCGGCGCGCTCCAGGATGTCCAGCGCGTCGTCGACCGTGAAGATGCCGACCACCCGGTGCTCGGAGTCGGTGACCGGCACGGCCAGGTGCTTGCGGTCCGCGCACATGCGGGCCGCGTCCTCGGCGTCGTGATCGGCGTCCACCGAATCCGCCTCGCGCATCAGGTCCACGACGAGCACCTCCCCGCTGCTGCTGACCAGGTCGCGCAGCGAGACCACGCCCTTGAGCAGCCGTCCCGCGTCCACCACGGGCAGGGTATAGAGCGTCTCAGCGTCCTCCCCGGCCTTGCTGACCTTCTCCATCGCCTCCGCGACGGTCCAGTGCTCCGGGATCGCGACGAACTCCGGGCTCATCTGGCGACCGATCGTGCCGCTGGGGTAGCCGAGCACGATGCTGGTCAGGCTGCGCTCCCGGGGATCCAGGTGACGCATCATCCTCCGGGCCACCGAGGCCGGCATCTCATCCATCAGCCGGACCCGGTCATCGGGGTCCAGCGACTCGAAGTAGTGCGCGACCTCGGCGTCCTTGAGGCCTTCGATGATCTCACCCTGCAGCGACTGGTCCAGCAGGTCGAACGCCTCCACCGCGACACCCTTGGAGAGCAGCCGGAAGACCACCGCACGGTCCTTCACACCCAGGCGTTCCAGGAAGTCCACGACGTCACCGACGTTGAGCTCGTCCAGTGCGCGGCGCAGCTCCGTGAGGCGCTCGTCGCGGATCATGTCTTCCAGCTCGTCTAGCAGTTCGTTCACAGGTTCCACCCTTTCGAGGGTGCCGAGCAGGCATAGGGCGATCAGGTCCGGGGCCGACGGCATGGTGCTCCGCGGCTGCGGATTTGATCGGCGGTGGTGGTGGTCGATCCGTAGATCGGTGGATCAGCAGATCCGTAGATCGGTGGATCAGCAGATCCGTAGATCGGTGGATCCGTAGATCGGTGGATCAGCAGATCCGTAGAGCAGATCCGTAGATCGGTGGATCAGCAGATCCGTAGATCGGTGGATCAGCAGATCCGTAGATCGGTGGATCAGCAGATCCGTAGATCGGTGGATCAGCAGATCCGTAGATCGGTGGATCAGCAGATCAGTGGAAGAAGTGTCGGGTCCCGGTGAGGTACATGGTCAGGCCGGCGTCGCGGGCTGCCGAGATGACCTCCTCGTCGCGCTGGGACCCGCCGGGCTGCACGACGGCGCGCACACCCGCGGTGATCAGGCTCTGCAGCCCGTCGGCGAACGGGAAGAACGCGTCGGAGGCCGCGACGGATCCGCGGGCGCGCTCCACACCGTCACCGGCGAGCGTGTTCGCCCGCTGGACGGCGAGTCGGCAGGAGTCCAGCCGGTTCACCTGGCCCATGCCGATCCCGACGGTGGCCTGGTTCTTCGCCAGCAGGATCGCGTTGGACTTCACCGAGCGGATCGCACGCCAGGCGAAGTCGAGATCGGCGAGCATCTCAGGCTCGGCGGCCTCGCCCGAGACCAGCTTCCAGCCGGAGGTGGTGTCACCCTCGGCGTCCACGGCGTCCGAGGCCTGCAGCAGCATGCCCCCGGAGATCTGCTTATATTCCACCCGATCGCGCCGGTGACCCTCGGGCAGGCGCAGCAGCCGGATGTTCTTCTTCTTGGTCAGGATCGCCAGCGCCTCCTCCTCGAAGGCCGGAGCGACGACGACCTCGGTGAAGATCTCCGAGACGGTCTTGGCCATCTCGGCGGTGATGGTGCGGTTGGCGGCGATCACGCCGCCGAAGGCCGAGAGCGGGTCGCAGGCGTGCGCGCTGCGGTGGGCCTCGGCCACGGTGGCGCCCACGGCCACGCCGCAGGGGTTGGCGTGCTTGATGATCGCCACGGCGGGCTGGGCGAAGTCGAAGGCCGTGCGCACCGCCGCGTCGGCGTCGACATAGTTGTTGTAGCTCATCGCCTTCCCGTGCAGGGTCTTGGCCTGCGCCAGGCCCGGTCCGGCGCTGGAGTCGGCATAGAGCGCGGCGGGCTGGTGGGCGTTCTCGCCGTAGCGCAGCGTGTCCAGGCGCTGCAGCGCGAGCCCGGCGTAGGGCGGGAAGTTCAGCTTCTTCTCGGTGCGGCTCAGCGGCGAGGCGGGCACCGAGGCGGCGTCGAAGTCGTCGTCGAACTGCTGGGAGGTCCAGCGCGCCACCGCGGTGTCGTAGGCGGCGGTGTGCGCGAAGGCCAGAGCCGCCAGGCGCTGCCGGGCGGCGAGGCTGAAGCCGCCGGCACCGGCTGCGGTGACGACGTCGTGGTAGCGCAGCGGGTCCACCACCACTGCGACGGAGGCGTGGTTCTTGGCGGCGGCACGGACCATGGAGGGGCCGCCGATGTCGATCTGTTCGACGATCTGGTCCTCGGCGGCGCCGGAGGCGACGGTGTCGGCGAAGGGGTAGAGGTTCACCACGACCAGGTCGAAGGGCTCGATCTGAAGCTCCTGGAGCTGCGCGCGGTGGTCTTCGCGGCGGCGGTCGGCCAGGATCCCGGCGTGCACCCTCGGGTGCAGGGTCTTGACCCGGCCGTCGAGGCATTCGGCGAAGCCGGTGACCTCGGAGACCTCGATCACCGGGACGCCGGCGGCGGCGATGCGCTTGGCGGTGGAGCCGGTGGAGACGATCTCGACGCCGGCGGCGTGCAGCCCTGCGGCGAGGTCCTCGAGCCCGGTCTTGTCATAGACCGAGATCAGAGCGCGTCGGATCGGCTGGCGCGATGGGCCTCCGGAGGTGGGTGAGGGTGCAGCCGCGGTGTTGTTCTGCGCTGCGGAATCGCTGACGATGCTCATGCACACTCCTGTGAGGGGACGACGCTTGGGGACCTGGACCAGTCTACCGACCCGGTTCAGGACTCAAACTTGTAGCCCAGCCCGCGCACGGTGATCAGGAACTCCGGCCGGGACGGGTCGGGTTCGATCTTGGCCCGGAGCCGCTTGACGTGGACGTCGAGGGTCTTGGTGTCACCGACGTAGTCCGAGCCCCAGACCCGGTCGATGAGCTGGCCGCGGGTGAGCACCCGTCCGGCGTTGCGCAGCAGCATCTCGAGCAGCTCGAACTCCTTCAGCGGCAGGCTCAGCGCGGCGCCCTGGACCTCCACGGTGTGGCGTTCGATGTCCATGCTGACCGGTCCCGCGGTGACCATCGAGCCGTCGTCGATCTCGGTCTCGACCCGGCGGCGCAGCACCGCACGGACCCGGGCGAGCAGCTCGCGGGAGGAATAGGGCTTGGTGACGTAGTCATCGGCCCCGAGCTCCAGACCCACGACCTTGTCGATCTCGGAGTCCTTCGCGGTGAGCATGATCACCGGAACATTGGACTGCAGCCGGATCTGGCGGCACACCTCGGTGCCGGACTGGCCGGGCAGCATCAGATCCAGCAGGACCAGGTCGGCCCCCTCGCGGGTGAAGATCTCGACCGCGTCGAAGCCGTTCTCGGCGACGACGACGTCGTAGCCCTCCTTCTCCAGGGTGTAGGACAGGGCTTCCGAGAATGAGGGCTCATCCTCGACGAGCAGAATTCTGGTCACGCGTTTCCTCCTTCGCCGGCCCGTGTGGGGGCCGGATTCGCTGCACTGTGACGCGATGCAGGACCATATGGGGCGGTGCGATCGGATGCTTCGGCGAGCCCTGCCGCGCCGCGGCCGAGCCCTTCTAGGGTGTCGAGGCTTTCGTCCAGCTCGGGCAGCCGCACGGTGAACGTGGAGCCCCTCCCCTGCTGGGACCACAGCGCCACTTCGCCCCCGTGGTTGGTGATCACGTGCTTGACGATGCTCAGGCCCAGGCCGGTGCCGCCGGTCTGCCGGGACCGCGCGGCGTCGACCCGGTAGAAGCGCTCGAAGATCCGCTCCTGGTCCTCCTTCGCGATGCCGATCCCCTGATCGGTGACGGTGACCTGGGCGATCCCGTCGCGACTGGAGAGCCCGATGCCGACCCGGGTGGACTCCGGGGAATAGCGCACCGCGTTGTCGATCAGGTTCCGGAAGGCCATCGCGAGCTGATCGGCGTCGCCGTGGACCCGGTGCGGCAGCGTGCCGCCGATCTTGAGCTCGATGTTCTTGGACTCCGCCGGCAGCCGGGAGCGGTCCGCGGCGTCGGCGATGACGTCTTCGAGGTCCACCGGCCGTCCGGCGTGGACCACGTTCTTGCCCTGGACCCGGGAGAGCTCGATGATGTCCTGGACCAGCGCCGCGAGCCGGCGGGACTCCTTGTGCAGGCGCTGGGTGAACCGGCGGACGGCGACGTCGTCGTCGGCAGCGTCTTCGATGGTCTCCGCCAGCAACGAGATCGCCCCGACCGGGGTCTTCAGCTCGTGGGAGACGTTGGCGACGAAGTCGTTGCGCACCGCCTCGATCCGGGAGAACTCGGTGCGGTCATCGGCGAGGACCAGGATGTACTCGTCGCCCAGCGGTGCCACGCGCAGGTGCACCACCAGGGAGGTCTCCCCCTGCAGGCCGCGCGCCAGCTCATGCTCCTGGTCGATGATCACCCCGTCGCCGCGGACCCGGGCGGTGAGGTTCAGCAGCTGCTGGTGGACCACGGTATGCCCGCGGACCAGGCCGAAGGCGTAGGCGGCGGGATTCGCGCGCACCACCCCGTCCACGGTGTCCACGACGATGTACGCCAGGCCCAGCGAGGCGAGCACCTCGGTGGCACCGGCGGGCATCAAGGGTTCGTCCACGTCGATGCCGGCGCCGCGCTGCTTCTCACTGACGCGGAAGGCATACATGCCGACGACGCCCAGTGCCAGGCCGACGACGCCGGAGAGTGCGGCGATGAGCAGGGGATCCACGTCCTACAGCTTAGGCCCGGCGCCGGGCGGGCGGGGCCAAATGGCGACAACGGCTCCCAGGGTTCAACCAGCGTTCACCTGCGCGTCGACTGCTGACTTCGCTGGTGTTCATCTGCACCGGCAAGGATTCACTGTCGGGATACTCCACGGCGGGAAAGGAACGCGAAGACGTGCGAAAGCTCTTTCAGGCAGACCTCATCAACCTTGGTGAGCAGCTGATCCAGATCACAACATTGGTCCACACCGCGATGGAGAAGGCCTACACCGCCTTCGACACCACCGATCTCCAGCTGGCGGAGGAGGTCATCGCCGCCGACGCGCAGATCGACCGGCTGCAGGTGGAGCTCGATGAGAAGGCCATCGAGCTGCTCGCGCTGCAGGGCCCGGTGGCCTCGGACCTGCGCATGATCGTCGGGGCGCTGCGGATGAGCACCTCGCTGGAGCGCATGGGCGATCTCGCGCGGCACATCGCCCAGCTCGCCCGGATGCGCTACCCGGACCGGGTGGCCCCGGACGCGCTGCACCCGGTCTTTGAGAAGATGGCGAAGCTCTCCACGCAGATCTCCTCGCGGCTGATCACGCTGTTGGAGACCCGCGAGCTGCACCTGGTCGCGGAGATCCATGCACTCAACGAACAGCTCAATGATCTGCACGCCTCGGTGTTCACCACCGTGGCCGCCGAGGACTGGCAGCAGAGCGCCGCCACCAGCGTGGACTCCACCTTGGTGAGCCGGTTCTTCGAACGCTTTGGAGACCATGGGGTCTCGGTGGCGAACAAGGTGGACTACCTGGTCACCGGCGCCTGGGACTCCCGCGAACGGTGAACCACGAAAGATCCCCTCAGACATCTTTCGATGTCTGAGGGGATCTTCTGCTGTGCAGGCTGTTTCCTGCCCGCTACTTCTTGCCCTGGTTCGCTACGGCGTGGATCGCGTCCTTCGCGGCCTCGGGGTCGAGGTAGGTGCCGCCGGGGTTCAGCGGCTTCAGATCCTCGTCCAGCCGGTAGTGCAGCGGGATCCCGGTGGGGATGTTCAGCCCGGCGATGTCCTCGTCGGAGATGCCGTCGAGGTACTTCACCAGCGCGCGCAGCGAGTTGCCGTGGGCTGCGAGCAGCACGGTCTTGTTCTCGCGCAGATCCGGGATCACGGCGGACTCCCAGTAGGGCATCATCCGGTCCACGACGTCCTTGAGGCACTCGGTGCGCGGCGCGGCGTCACCGAGATCGGCGTAGCGCGGATCCCCCAGCTGGGAGAACTCGTCGTCGGCGGCGATCTCCGGCGGCGGGGTGTCATAAGAGCGGCGCCACAGCATGAACTGCTCCTCGCCGTACTGCGCCAGCGTCTCGGCCTTGTCCTTGCCCTGGAGCGCGCCGTAGTGGCGCTCGTTGAGCCGCCAGTCCCGCTTCACTGGAATCCAGAGCCGGTCCGCGGTCTCCAGCGCCAGGTGTGAGGTGGTGATGGCGCGCTGCAGCAGCGAGGTATGCACCACGTCGGGCAGCAGCTGGTGCTCCTTGAGCAGCTCTCCGCCGCGCGCGGCCTCTTCACGGCCCAGCGCGGTCAGCGGCACATCCACCCAGCCGGTGAAGAGGTTCTTCTCGTTCCAGTCGCTCTGCCCGTGGCGGAGCAGGATCAGGTCATAGGCCATAGGAGTGTGTCTCCCTTTCGGAGTCGAACATGGAAATCGGCGCGGGGGTGCGGTCAGCGGTCCCGGTCAGGACGACCGGTTCAGGACGACCGGTTCAGGTCGAACGGAACACGTCAGTCGGAGACTTCGGGGTTGACGTCGGTCAGGTAGACCATCGCCATGCAGGCCGCGGCCACCGGGAAGATCAGGCCGAAGGGACCGGCTCCGGCAGCGCCGAGCAGCGCGAGGACCACGGCACCGCCGGTCATACCCAGCCAGAACCCCTTGGTCCGCTTGAAGGCGATGTCGAAGCGCTGCGCGTTCTTCGGGATGCACTTGACCAGCGCGACGATGGCCAGGCCGAGGCAGACCAGGGCGAAGGCCAGGTGCATCCAGGCTTCGGTCTGCAGGACGAAGATCCAGATATCAGAGAGGGGAGACTGCATACCCCGATGTTATCGGATGGGCTCCCCGGTTGCGGCGGTGCGCAACGCGTTGAGCAGATCTGCGAAGAGATCCTCCACATCTTCGATGCCCACCGAGAGGCGGATCAGCCCGTCAGGGACCGAGGAGGGCTCACCGGGATGACGACGACGGCGCTCGGCCAGGGACTCCACGCCGCCCAGGCTGGTGGCCGGGGTCCAGAGCGTGAGCGCGCTGAGCACGGCGTCGGCCACCTCGGCCTCGCTGCGCTGATTGGAGATCCGCCGCCCAGTCTCCGGTGCGCCGGCGGGGCCGAGATCTCCGGCGGGACCGGGCTGGTCGGCAGTTCTGGCTTCCTCGGCGGGATCGGGCTGGTCGGCGTCGAGCTCGATGGTCAGGATCGCGCCGAAGCCGCCGAGCTGCTCGGCGGCGCGCTGGTGCTGCGGGTGTGCCGCGAGTCCCGGGTAGTTGACCTTGCGGAGCGGCAGTCCGGCGTCCTGGCTGAGCTCATCCAGCCGGCGGGCCAGCTCACCCGCGCTGGACTCCGAGGCGTCGAGGCGCACCGCGAGGGTGCGCACGCCGCGCAGCGCGAGGAAGACCTCCATGGGGCCGGGGATCGCGCCGTGCAGGGTGCGGTGCTGGTGCAGCCGGGCGTGGATCTCCGGGTCGCCGGTGATCGCGACGCCCATGATCAAATCCGAGTGCCCGGAGAGGAACTTGGTGACCGAGTGGACCACCACATCGGCCCCGTGCTTCAGTGGGCGCTGGCGCAGCGGAGTCGCGAAGGTGTTGTCCACCGCGGTGAGCACCCCGCGCTTCTTCGCGGCGGTCAGCACCGCGGGGAGGTCGGCGATCTCCAGCATCGGGTTGGTCGGGGATTCGACCCAGAGCATCACCATGTCGTCCTGGGCGCTGGCCAGGGTGGAGACGTCGTGCAGCGTGCTGGTGACCTGCTCGGTGTCGGCGATGTCCACCCGGTGCAGCGTGAGCAGACCCTGGTCTGCCATCTGCTGGGCCAGCGCGGAGAAGCCCATATAGCTGTGTCGCGGCATGATCAGGTGGCCTCCGAGGGGAAGCAGCTGCACCACGGCGGAGATGGCCGCCATCCCGGAGGAGAACAGCAGGCCGGGCAGCACCTGGACCGGGTGCTCCTCGGCGGTGGTGACCAGCCCTTGGGACTGCGAGGTCGTGCGGGTGCCGGCCTCGAGCTGCGCCAGCAGCTCTTCCAGCGGCTCCCAGGAGGGCATCCCCTCCCGGGCGTAGTCCTGCGCGGCGTGCACGCCGGGCCGGTAGGAGTACGTGGAGGTGAAGTCCACGGGCATGTTGACGGGCTGGTTCGGTCCATGAGGGCCGCGGCCCGCGTTGACCACGAAGGTGCGTTCATGCTGGTTCACACCGTTACGGTACCCCAGCGCCGGTGACGGCCCGGGTGGCGCGCACGGTGGTGGACGCCCGGTGGTGCGGGCTGCGCGTGAGAACTGCGTGTCACCTCCGTGTCCCTGGGGCTGGGTAGGCTGGACGTGTGACCCATCTCAGACGCGGAGGATTCGTCGCCTTCGAAGGCGGCGACGGCGCCGGCAAGACCACCCAGCTGGACCTGCTCGAGTCCTGGTTCCAGGAGCAGGCGGTGCCCTATGAGCGGACCCGCGAGCCCGGCGGCACCGCGATCGGCGAGCGCATCCGTTCGCTGGTGCTGGAGCACGATCAGGGCGAGATCGATCCGCGCACCGAGGCGCTGCTCTTCGCCGCCTCACGCGCCGCCCACGTGGTCCAGCGGATCGAGCCGGCGCTGGAGGCCGGGCGCTTCGTGCTCTGCGACCGCTACGTGGACTCCTCGGTCGCCTACCAGGGTGAGGGCCGCGAGCTCGGGACCGAGGCGGTGGCGGCGATCAACGGCTTCGCCACCGGAGGACTGCAGCCCGACCTGACCGTGCTGCTGGACCTGGACCCGGCCGCCGCCCGAGCTCGCCGGGAAGGCCGTGCGGGGCGCTCGGATCGGATCGAATCCGCCGAGGACGCCTTTCATGACCGGCTCCGCCATGCCTTCCTCACCCGCGCCGAGGCTGCCCCCGGTCGCTATCTGGTGCTTGAGGCCTCCGGCCCCGCACAGGAGCTGCACACCCAGATCCGGGCCCGAGTCCAGGAGCTGCTGGGTCAGGAGCTGCTGAACTCATGAGCGTCTACACCGAGCTGGTCGGGCAGGACGCCGTGGTCGAACAGCTGCGTCGCGCGGCCGGATCCGGCACCCCTGCCCATGCCTGGCTGTTCACCGGTCCCCCGGGCTCGGGGCGCTCCAACGCCGCGCGCGCCTTCGCGGCGGCGCTGAACTGTGAGCAGCCGGAGCCGGCGGCCCGCGGCTGTGGCGAGTGCCGGTCCTGCCGGCTGGTCGCCGCGCAGAGCCACCCCTCGGTCAAGCTGGTCTCCACCGAGAACGTGACCTACAAGATCGAGGATGTGCGTGCGCTGATCACCACTGCGCAGGAGAAGCCGCAGGGCGCTCGCTGGCGGGTGATCGTGGTCGAGGACGCGGACCGGATGACCGAACGCGCCACCAATGTGCTGCTCAAGGCCATCGAGGAGCCGCCGCCGCATACGCTCTGGGTGCTCTGCGCGCCGAGCCCGGCCGACGTGCTGGTCACCATCCGTTCGCGCTGCCGGCTGGTGAGCCTGAGGATCCCGCCCACCGCTGCGGTGGCCCAGCTGCTGAGCACCCGGGACGGCCTCAACGAGGAGCAGGCGCATTTCGCCGCCCGGGTCTCGCAGAACCACATCGGGGTGGCGCGCCGGTTGGCGCGGGACCCGGAGGCGCGTCGTCGTCGTGAGCAGGTGGTCACGCTGCCGCTGCGGCTGACCTCGTCCTCGGCCGCTATCAAGGCTGCGGGCTCGCTGGTGGAGATGACACAGGCGGATGCTGCCAGCACCGCCGCGGCGCGGCTGGAGGCCGAGCAGGCCTCGCTGCGTCGGTCGCTGGGTCTCGACGCCGAAGAGAAGATCCCGCCCAAGCTGCGCAGCCAGTTCAAGAAGCTGGAGGAGGAGAACACCCGGCGGGCCAAGCGCGCCGTCGCGGACTCCCTGGATCGCGCACTGATCGATCTCACCGCGGTGTTCCGGGATGTGCTGAGCCTGAAGCTGGGCACCGGTGCGGAGCTGATCAATGAACACCTGCGTGAGGAGCTGCAACGCTATGCGGAGTCGCTCAGCGCCGAGCAGACCCTCGCCGGGCTCGACGCGATCAACGCCGCCCGGGTCCGGATCACCCAGAATGTGCCCCCGCTCCTGGCCATGGAGGCCCTGATGATGCAGTTCCTACCCGGGAGGTCCCGTGCCTGAGAATGTGCTCTCTCCTCGCGGGCTGCGGCTGGTCGGCCTCACCGCCGCGGCCGCGCTGCTGCTCTCGGGTTGCGTGAACTCAGGTGAGGAGTCCGACTCCGGCGCGGCGGAGGCGCAGGCGCAGCCGATCACCGCCACCTCGGTGCCCGCAGAGGAGCTCCCCAGCGCGGCCGAGGACTACACCGCGTACTACGACCAGGACATCGAGTGGACCTCCTGCGAGGAGACCATGATGTGCGCAGATGTCACGGTGCCGATGGACTGGGCCGAGCCGGGGGCGCAGGAGGACCTGGAGATCCGGATCATCAGCTCCCAGACCGGCGGGGACGACGCCGAGCATCTGCTCACCAACCCCGGCGGACCCGGCTCCTCCGGCTATGACGCCGTGGCGGACTCGCTCTCGGTCGCGTTCAGCGAGGAGCTCATCGAGCACTACAACATCATCGGCTTCGACCCGCGCGGGGTGCACCGGTCGGCACCGGTGACCTGCCTGGACGACGCCGAGATGGACGAGTACCGGGAACAGGTCTCCGAGGAGCAGCTCGACGATGCGTCCTCCTATGCCGAGGCCCGCGAGTCGGCGGCCGAGCTGGCCGCCCAGTGCGAGTCCGAGAGCGGCGCCCTGCTCGGGCACGTGGACTCCCTCTCGGCGGTCCGGGACATGGACGTGATCCGGGCCGTGTTGGATCAGGATGAGCTGAACTATCTGGGCTTCTCCTACGGCACCAAGCTGGGCATGACCTATGCCGAGCACTACGGCGACCGGGTCGGGCGCTTCGTCCTGGATGGGATGCTCGATGTCTCGATCGATGCCCATGAGCTGAACAAGGGTCAGGCGCTCGGCTTCGAGGTGGCGCTGGAGAACTACGCGCAGTGGTGCATCGAGCAGGAGACCTGCCCCGCGGGTGACACCGTGGAGGAGGTCATCGAGGGTGTGCAGGAGCTCTTCGCCGGCGTCGCGGAGACCCCGGTACAGGGCGCGGACGGGCGCACCGTCAACGTCTCCACCCTGGTGAGCGGATTCATCACCCCGATGTACAGCCGCGAGGCCTGGCCGGTGCTCTCTGAGGCGATGTCCGTGGCCCTGGGCCAGGAGGACTTCACCATGTTCCAGTACTTCGCGGACCTGCAGGCCGGCCGGAGCCCCGACGGCAGCTACGAGTGGATCAACAGCTTCGCCTTCAACGCCGTGATGTGCCTGGACTACCCGATGCCGCAGGACCAGGAGCAGATCGACGCCGAGTTCGAGGAGGTCTCCGAGCAGGCGCCCACCTTCGGGCCCTACCTCGGGCACCGCGCGGTCATCTGCGGAGAATGGCCCGCGGAGAACGTGTCCGAGCCCTGGAACCCGGACCTCGGCGAGGTGGACGAGCTGCTGATGATCGGCACCACCGGTGACCCGGCCACCCCGGTGGAATGGGCGGAGAACATGCACGAACAGGTGCCGCAGTCCTCGTTGATCATCCGCGAGGGCGAGGGACACCTCGCCTACCGGGCGGGCAACGGCTGTGTGGATGAGGCCGTGGACCGGTACCTGATCGGCGGGGAGCTCACCGAAGGCCGGACGGACTGCTGAACTTTTTCTACCGCTTGTAGAAATCGCCTTGTAGACTCTTCAGTACCGGTGACGACGACGTCCACGCGGCAGTTCTGAATCATCGGCCATATTCAGCTGATCTGCGTTAGGACGCTGCCATGAACTCAGAAGCTCCACTCGCCCCCGAAGCGACCTCACCCGACTCCACCCCGAAGCACGATGCTCACACCACCCTCGCGGCGGAGCCGACGGCGGCCGATGAACAGGCCCGGGCCCCGCGCCCGCTCGGGGTCCTGGTCGGGTTCGACGGTTCACCCAACGCCACCTCGGCCCTGCGCTGGGCGGCACGGGAGGCGCACTTCCGCGGCCTCCCGCTGACCGTGGTGAGCTCCTTCACCATTCCCCCGGCGGTGAGCGGGTACCTCGAGAGCTTTCCGGACGCCGGCGGCCAGACTCTGGCCCGGCAGGCGACCGAGAAGACGCTGAACGTGGCGAGGGAACGACTGGCCGGACACCCCGGACAGGTCACCTACCGGCTGGAGCACGGTGATGCAGCCGGGGTGATGGTCCACCTCTCAGGCTCCGCGGAGCTGTGCGTGGTCGGAAGCCGCGGCCGCGGCGGGTTCACCGGGCGGATCCTGGGATCGGTGGCCGCGGCCCTGCCAGGCCACGCGCACTCCCCCACCGTGGTGGTCCCGCACACCGATGAGGCCAGCGTGGGCGAGGGCGCAGAGGCGATCAGCACCGCCGACACCCGGCCTGTGGTGGTCGGCATCGACGCCTCCCCGCACTCCCGGCGAGCCGCTGTGGAGGGCGCCAGGACCGCCATCAGCCACGGCACCCGGCTGCATCTGGTGATGGCCCTGCCACCGCTGACCACGGCCGCGATGTGGTACCCGGAGCTCGCGGCCCGCGAGCAGGCGATGGTCCAGACCCGGGTGGATGACTTGAACAAGGAGCTCGACGTGGAGGTCGGGTGGATCCAGGCACAGTTCCCGGAGCTCTCGGTCATCGGGACCGTGGAGGAGGGCTTCCCGGTCAACGTGCTCCAAGAGATGAGCGGCCGGGCACAGCTGACCGTGGTCGGCACCCGGGGCTACGGAGGCATGCGCAGTGCGCTGCTTGGCTCGGTCTCCCGGGAGCTGCTGCACCACGCGACGACCCCGGTGATGGTGGTCCCCGCCCACGACTGAGCGAGCTTTGACCGCGGTGGGGTGCCACAGTAAAGTAGACCCTCGTGCGCCCCACCGCGGTGCCACGCCGCCTTAGCTCAGTCGGTAGAGCGATTCACTCGTAATGAATAGGTCGCCGGTTCGATTCCGGCAGGCGGCTCCACTGAAACCCCTGGTCAGAGCGATTTATGATCGGGGGTTTCGTCGTCTCCGGAGCCCTTAGTCCGCAGTGAGTCCGCAGGAGGTTCTAGACGCTCCCCCAGATCGGCGTAATCATCTTCGAATAAATCCGCGTACTGATTGAGCGTGATCGTGGCGTCAGCGTGGCCCATCGCCTTCTGGAGCTGCTTCACGTTCGCCCCTGCCCTGATAGCGAGGCTGGCATAGGTGTGCCTCAGATCGTGGATTACCCGGTTCTCAGCGTCGGGGATACCTGCCCTGGTCAGAGCTGGCCGGTAGACCCGGTGAATCCAGTTGGTCCCGTGTATGGGTCTCCCCTGCCCCGTGGTGAAGATGTCCGACGCCTGGGCCTTGCCGGTGGTCACCCTGCCCAGCTCGACGGCAAGGAACGGCGGGAAGGGCACCCAGCGCGCCTCATGACTCTTAGGGGTCTCCTCTCGGATTGATCCCCCGGCCTCGCTGTATGTCCGCCGGACGTGGATGCGACGACGCTCATAGTCCACGGATTTCACGGTGAGCCCGATAGCTTCACCCCAGCGCAGCCCGGTGTATCCGAGGACGAGGGTCAGCACCCCGTCAGCGTCTGAACTCATCGCGTCGGCAACCGCGTGCAGCTGGTCTCTTGTGAGGCTCATCCCCTGCCGTGGCTGCCCCTGCCTGGGCAGCTTGACTTTCTCCATTGGGTTGCGGGAGATCAGCCGGTCATGAACTGCCCCGTCGAGCGCCATGCTGAGGACCTGGCCTGTTTTCCGCGCCGACCCGGATGTCAGGCCGTCGCGCTCCCGTTTCAGCCGCGCCTCTGGGTTGCCACGCTGCATCGACACAAGCCACGCCTTGACATCTGAGGCGGTGATCGCCTTCAAGGGCACGTCTCCCCACCGGGGCATAATCTGTGCATCTATGGCGGACCTGTAGCCCAGCAGAGTGCTGTACTTCACGTCGAGGCCACTGAGGAACCGCTGTAGAACTTCCCGCGTGACGACATTCCCGCCTTCTGGTGCCACGTATTGGCCGCTGACCATGGAGGCGGTGACGTTCTGTAGGTAGCTCTCGGCGTCTACTTTCCGGTCAAACGCCTTGGCTTTCTCAGTTCCTGACGGCTCCACCCATCGGGCGCGCCACCGCTTGCCCTTCCCATAGCTGGCAGAGCGCGTCTTGTCCGCCCGGTGCCAGCGATCTTCGACACCCAGGCGGGGATTACGGCGCTGAGGCAAGAAGGCCACCTATCCCGTCAATCTCAGCTAGGTATGGATGAGAACGATAGAAGTGGGCAACACTCGGGTCCGGACCAAACCTTATTGAGTCCTCACTCGCGATGTGCGGTAAAACCTCCTCTGGCATTACCGCCCGCTGTTCATTCACCCTGACAAGAGCAGCCTTCAAGCCGCCCAATGTCTTCCAATCTTCCAACGCCCCCAGACCTCCCGGCACTGGATAGTCCACATATGCCACCGGACCGAGCCACTGCGGTGCCACCCCAGCGGCTCGGTAAGCGTCGTCGAGGATAGCGTGCGCTAGTTGCGCTTCCCACATGCGCCGCAGAGCAGATTCGAACTCCTGTGCCCGATCAGCGACCTTCGCCATGGAATCGACCAGCGCACTTTCCATGAGCCCGGAGGTCATGTCATCAAAAGACAGCCCCAGGCATCGCGCAATAGCAGCAGCCTCTTCCAGCTTGATTGAACGAGCATCTGACTCAATCTTGTGCAGCGTCTGCTGATGCAGAGACAAGCCTGTGGAGGCTTCCAACTTCTCAGCTAGCGCAGCTTGGCTCCAACCTTGCTTCTCCCGCTGCGTCTTCATATTGCGTCGGAAGTAGAAGTCAGCGTGGATCTTTCCGTCATCTGGCATGAGAGCAGGCTACCAAAAATGTTGTTGCCTGACACCATTTCGGTTGTGGTATCGTTTCTAGTGTTGGATAACACCGAAACAGAAAGGTTCAGGCATGAAGCTGAAGAGCACGGCAGATATCGCCGCTGAGTACGGATTCCCAGAATCCACGCTCCGGTACTGGAGGCACTGCGGAGAAGGACCGGCTTCAGTTCGACTCGGCAAGCGCGTCTTTTATCGAGAGCAAGACGTTATCGACTGGATCGAATCCAAGTTCGAGGCCGAAGCGAAGAAGGTGAGCGCATGAGCTTCACCCATCAGACAAAAGAACGACCTGGCACCGCCCGCCAAGACAGTCACCAGGTCGCTCTTAACTCAGACACTCACGAAGGAGCATCCGCTATGAACCACTCTATCCGCTCGGCGGCCTATAGCCACGGACTCGCGGACCTCATGACCGAACTGCTCGGTGACCAGGCCGAGGACATCATCTGTCAACGCACCCATATGGGTCGCGGCACCGCACATCGTCGGCTCACCGGAGAAAGCGACTGGACCCTACGCGAGATCATCTACCTCGCGGACATGATCGGCGTCACCCCGTCACGGTTGGTCAGCGCAGTTACGCAGGTCGCCAGCTATGGCGCAGACCTCGGTCAGACGGCGCGCAGCCTCGCCCTCGCAACGCAGGCGTGGCCTCGCCGCCGACCATCGGATGAGTCCCTGTCGGGCATGAAAATCCGCGAGTGGTGATCCCCTTATGGATTCCAGATTTCCCGCGCACTACTTGATGGACCGGAGGGTCCTCAGGACCAGCGCGCCCGCGCTCAGACAGTTCGTGTTCGGGACAGCCTGGGCAGTGACAAACATGACGGACGGCGCGATCTCACATGGGGACCTGCCGCTAGTCCCCTTCTCCTCCACAGACGCCGCAGAAGAGCTGGTGAAACTCGGCCTATGGAATGAGACCGAGGACGGGTACCAGGTCGTGGACTTCCAGAAGTACCAGACCTCATCGGCCCATGCGGAGGCGGCTTTGGATAATCGGCGCAAGAGTGAACGTGAACGACAGGCCCGCAAGAGGTCCAAGGAGAAAGAGGACCCTGAACCCCCTGAGTCACGGGGACAGTCACGTGACAGTCACGTGACAGTTGAAGGCAAGGAAAGGCAAGGAAAGGAAAGGCAAGGAGAGGAAGATCTGGCTCCTGGTCTTGAAGAAGTAGACCTTGATACTGGCGAAATTGGATCGACCTCGGATCCGGCTCCGACTTCGCCGCCTGCTGCTGATGGGGGGTACGCGAATGTGCGCACCCCTGACAATCTTCCCGGCTCCGGGAAAAACTCGGATCATGTTGTTGACGCCACCGAAAAGGTCGGTGACCGGTCTACTGTTCCGGTCACCAATGGGGAGGTGTCTAGTAGACACGCCCCTGGGCCGGATGAGCTGTGGCCGGATGGTGCACCGGCGAAGGGGTTCCACAGTTCGGGAACCCTTGATGGGCCTCGGCCGTACGACTTTAACCAGTTCAGGAATCCGGCGATGAGGGAGGGGGCCGCGTGAGTTCGGTGACCTGCTTCCGCTGCGGGTACTGGCCCTGCGCCTGTACCTATATCGCGGGCCTGGCTCCTGGTGGCCCCTATGCGTCCTTGGCCCCTGTGGCCCTGGACATGATGGCCCACCCTCGTCCTCATCGTGGCCCCGGTGAGACCTCCTGCCCTTGCCCGTCCTGCTGGTCTGCTCGGGCCGCTACTTGGAAGGACTGACCATGACAACGATCAAGCGCAACAAGATCATCAACGCGAACGGCCATGAGGAAGGACCGCTGCTGATCGGGTCCACTGCTTCTGACGACGAGCTGGAGCACACACCAGAAGCTCAGCGACTCGACAGTCAGGTGAGCGCGTGAAGATCTGTCTCAACTGTGGAGAACCATCACAGAACAGCTACTGCGATGAACACCTTCTTGAAGTCCGGAAAGCTCAACGACCGAAGAAGACCAGCAGCACCGCACGCGGCTACGGGTCCCGATGGGCGCGCCTCTCCCGCAAAGCCCGCAAGCTCCAACCCTTCTGCACCGACTGTGGATCCACACAGGATCTCCAGCTCGACCACACAGAAGAAACCTGGTGGCGACACTTCAACGGCAAACCCATCGGCCTCGAACACACCGGCGGCGTCGTCTGCGCTCCCTGCAACGTGGCACGCGGTCAAGCCAGACCAGGGGGAGGAGGGTCACCGGACACCCGTCCGAGACTCGGGCCGGTAGGCCAAATTACCGACTCATTCTCATTAGGTTCTCAACAAGGGGGTTCGTGATGGTCAAAGCTGGACCTAAGCGGGCTGCTGATGAGTCTCCGCTTCCTTTCCGGCCTAGGGTCACTGGTTCTGCTCGGTTTGGGAAGTTCACGGAGAAGTTCATCCGGGTTCCGAAGGGCTATGGGGCGGGCTCTCCGCTGCGGCTGCGGGATTGGCAGCTGGATCTGGTGGGCAGTGTGTTGGACGCACACCCTTTGCCGACACAGGCGGGCTGGATGCTCCCGAGGGGGCAGGGGAAGTCGTCTCTGGTGGCCGCTCTCGGGCTCTATGACCTCATCCTCGGTGAGGAGGGGGCGTCGGTGGTGGTGGCCGCGGTGAATGAGCAGCAGGCGGGAATCGTGTTCCGCACGGCGGCGCGCATGGTGGAGCTGAATGAGGATCTGAGCACACGGGTTCACATCTTCAAGGATCGTCTGGAGGTGCCTGGGAAGGGCTCCACATTCCAGGTCATGCCAGCCTCACCGAAGGCGCTGGAGGGCCTGGATCCGACCCTGGCGATTGTGGACGAGGTCGGTGTGGTCAACCGGGATGTGTGGGAGGTGATCGCGCTGGCTCAGGGTAAGCGGGAACGGTCCACGATGATCGGGATCGGGACCCCTGGACCTGATCCTCATGATTCGGTGCTGACTGATCTGCGGGACTATCACCGTAAGCATCCGGAGGATCACACGCTGGTGTGGCGTGAGTTCTCCGCTGCGGGGTTCACGGATCATCCGGTGGATTGTGAGCACTGCTGGGAGCTGGCGAACCCTGCTCTGGATGACTTCCTGAATCGGGACACGGTGCGGGCGTTGATGCCGCCGAAGACCAGGGAGTCCACGTTCAGGCGGGCGAGGCTGTGTCAGTTCGTCACCGAGACGACGGGGGCGTTCCTGCCTGATGGCCGCTGGGAGGAGCTGAACACGGGGGAGGAGATCGCGGAGGGGGAGGACGTGGTGATCTCCCTGGATGGATCGTTCAACGGCGACGCGACAGGTGTCCTGGTGGCCCGTATCGGAATGGAACCTCACTTCGACGTGGTGGGCCTGTGGGAACCCCCTGGTGATGATGAGAGCTACCGGGTACCGGTGGAGGAGGTGGAGGACGCGATCCGGGCGGCGTGTAAGCGGTGGAACGTCTTGGAGGTCACCGCAGACCCATTCCGGTGGACCAGGACTTTGCAGGTCCTGGAGAAGGAGGGGATCCCCATCACGGAGTTTCCTTGGTCGGCTGCGCGGATCACCCCGGCGACGACGGACTTCTATAACGCGTGTATCAACGGGCAGGTCACGCATTCTGGGGATCCACGACTGGCCGAGCACATCGGCAACGCGGTGGTGAATGAGACCGAGCGGGGGGTCCGGCTGGATAAGTCCCGCAAACACACCACACGACATATCGACCTCGCGGCGTGTGCGGTGATGGGACATTCACGGGCGCAGTGGCGAGCAATGACCAAGAAGAAGAGCAGACGAGCTAGGAGTTTTAAACGATGAGCACTACACAGCTACAGGCATTGATTCAGGAGATCGACGGGCGCACGGTGAAGCTCGACAAGTTGGACAAGTACTACAACGGGAATCCGCCGCTGGCGTTTTTGACACCGGAGGCCCGTGAAGCCCTGGGCAACAGGTTCGGGCATATTGCGTCGAACTTCTGCCGACTGACCGTGACCTCCATTGCGGAGCGGCTGCGGATCACCGGGTTCACTCGCGACGGGCAGCCTGACCCGGCGCTGTGGGCAGATTGGACCAGCAATGATCTGGACCAGTTAGCGGGGACTCTGCACCGTGAAGCTCTGACCCTGGGCACCGCCTATGCGATTATCTGGGCAGACAGCACGGGGGCACCGAGTATCAGTGTGGAGTCGGCTCACCAGGTGACCGCGCTGCGAGATCCGGGTACACGGCGACTGGTGGCAGCGGTGAAGAAGTGGAACACCGCAACCGGGTCAGAGGCTGTCCTGTATGGCCCGGAGAAGATCATCCGCTACGTCTCAGACTCACAGAACGCCACCGCCGGTGCCCAGTTCAAGGTCAGTGAGTCCATTGATAACCCTTTGGGTGTGGTTCCGGTGGTGGAGTTCCGCAACAGTGACCGGCTGCTCGACGAAGGGGTATCGGAGCTGCGGGACGTGATCCCGCTCCAGGACTCGCTGAACAAGCTGCTGGCGGACCTCATGGTGGGATCCGAGTACTACGCCCGGCCACGGCGCTACGCGACCGGGATCGAACTGGAGGAGGACGAGGACGGCGAAGCTGAGAACCCTTACCCGGAGTCCAACCGGATGATGATCGCCGAAGCCCCGGACGCGAAGTTCGGGCAACTCCCAGCAGCGGACCTCAACAGCTATGAGACCGCGATCCGGACCATCGTCAGCCAGATCATGGCGGTCTCGTCCCTGCCTGGTCATTACACCGGGATCGTGGCGAATCAGCCGCCGAACGCGGATGGTCTTCGGGCTGCTGAGGCGTCGCTGACGGCACGTGTGGAGCAGAGGCAGCACCAGTTCGGGCGGGGGTGGGAGCAGGTGATGAACCTGGCCCACGCGGTGCGGACCAACACGGACCCGTCACGGGCGGCGGTGAGCGTTCTCTGGGCGGATCCGGCTACCCGGTCTATGGCTCAGGAAGCCGACGCGGTGGTGAAACTGTTCACTGCTGGTCTGCTCCCGGCATCGGCGGCGCTGGAGCGGCTGGGCTACACCGAAGACCAGATCACCCGGATCCGGGACTCACGACGGGCTGAGGCGCTGGATACCGCTGGGACGGATCTGGAGGCGCTGCTGGCATGAGTATCCACGACACGGTTGCACGGCTCTCAGACACAGCACGGGAGCGTCTGGCGGGCCTGTATGCCCGTCACGAGGTGGGGGAGATCAGCTGGGACGAGTTCCTGGCCCTGGCAACCACCGAAGCTACACGGAGGTCTCAGGCGGCGTCCTCGGTCGCGGTGCTGGCGGTCGCTGCGGAGCTGTCCCGGCTCTCTAGGCGTCCACGATCGACCTCTACGGCCCGTCCGTCGTTCGACCTGGAGGGCGCGGCGCGAGATCAGCTCCTGGAGCAGACGGGTACGCAGTCATTCGCTCAGACCCCGGCTATCGCTATGGGGATCGCGGGGGCCGCGATTGTGATGGACGCCTACCAGGAGACCACCAACCGGGCTATGCGAGATCAGGGGGTCAGGTACTCCCGCCGAGTCGTGGAACCGGACGGGTGCCCTATCTGCCTGGACATGGCCGACATCGTTCTTCCCACAAGTACTCCACCGTGGCATCACAAAGGGTGCCGGTGTATCGCAGTTCCAGTTTCAGAGAATGGAGAAGACCAGTGACCGAAGAACAGATCACCGACGAGCAGACCCCGGATGAGGATGTCGTTACTACCGACGCCACTGATGACGATGTCACTACTAATGACACCCCTGATGAGCCCGACACTTTTCCTCGGTCCTATGTGGAGAAGCTGCGGGACGAGAACGCGAAGTTCAGGCAGCGGGCGCAGCGGGCGGACGAGCTGGCCCAGGGGCTGCACAGGAGCCGCGTGGAAGCCACTGGGAGGCTCGCGGACCCGTCGGACCTGGAGTTCTCCGATGAGCACCTGGAAGACGCTGAGAAGCTCACGGCGGCCATTGATGAGCTGCTGACCAGGAAGCCTCACCTCGCGGCGCGGAAACCGTTCGGCAACATCGGACAGGGGACTGTGTCACACAACACATCTACAGTGGACCTAGCCGGACTACTCCGAGCCGGAGCCAACTAGGAGGGACGAAACAATGAGTGACTACCTGAACTTCAAGCACGAGTCTGGATTCTCCCAAGAACAATTCGACCGATTGATGGATCAGTATCCGGGACAGTTCACCGAGCACTTAGTTCTTGGCAAGCTAATCGAGAGGTGGGCGAAGAGGTTCGAGATGGACAAGATGCAGTATTCAATGCTCGGAGAAGGTCACGTTGAAGGCTTTATTAACGGACTTCGACACGTGAAGGACTACTTGCAGCAGGGTGACTTTATGCCCGGCGAATCAATGCACGAAAGTTTAGCAGGCGACGAGTCCAAAAAACTCGATGAATATGAATTCAAACACGTCTAGTATATGCTAAAATGAGGGGGTCGGGCCTGGTGTCCGGCCCTCTCAGTAGTCCTGGTGACACGAGGAAGAAATCATTCCCTCTCATCGCTAGGACTTTTCTCATGGCACTGAACACCACAGACACCCCCGAACTGCTCCAGGAGCAGGTCTCCTCACTTCTGATCCAGCCGCTCGAAACAGCCTCTATCGTGCTGGCCGCTGGACCCCGGATCTTCGACACCGCCTCACCGCTGCGGATCCCCAAGCTCGTCGGCTCCGGTACCCCCGCATGGGTGGGAGAGTCCGAGCTGATCCCGGACGGCTACACCGCCGAGTTCGATGAAGTCCGGCTGATGCCCGAAGGCCGCAAGTCGGTCAAGGTCATCACCCGGTACTCCAATGAGCTGGCCCGGCAGTCCGTGGTCGGCCTTGACGCTGTGCTGCGTTCCCGACTGGTCAACGACGTGTCATCTATGATTGATGACGCGTTCCTCAACGGAGACGGCATCAACGATTCTGTGACCGGCATCTTCAACCAGCCCGGAACCCAGAGTGCACCGCTGGACCTCACCAGCGCAGACACATTCCTCGACGCACTGGCAGTGACTACGGCGGCCGAGGTCACCCCGAATCGTTGGTTCCTCAACGCTCAGGACTTCATCACCGTGCGCAAGCTCAAGGACAACAACGGGCGCTACCTGCTGGAGTCGGATATGACCCGTGACGCGACCTACCGGCTGTTCAACATTCCGGTGACTGTGTCCAACAAGGTCCCAGCAGGGAAAGCAGTCCTGGCGGACATCTCACAGGTCGCCGTCGCCCGTGACACCAACCCCCAGATCAAGATCCTGGACCAGCGCTACGCCGAGTTCGACCAGCAGGCCATCCGGGTCACCGCCCGGTTCGACCTCGGACTGCTCCACCCCGAAGGCGTCGTTATCCTCGGTAGCACGGCGGTCTGACATGGACATGACCTCCACACCAACAGGTGCGGATGTCGCGGCGTTCCTCGGCCTCAGTGATGACCCCACGGTTGTCGCTCTGGCCGGGGAACACCTGCCCATCATCAAAGCTATGGCGCGGGCCTACACTCGCGGCGCTGGCTTCATTGGGCATGACGTCTCCGAAGACATCGCTGCGGTCATCACCACCGCTACAGCACGCCTGGTAGCGAACCCCGAGCAGCTGCACTACGCGGCAGGCTCAGCGCGAATCTCAGGGGCGTTCAACGGCTGGACCCTCCCAGAGACCTTCGTCCTGAACCGATACAGGAAGCGGGCGGCCTGATGCTGTTCCATGACCGTGTGGCCGTCGTCAGCCGCGAAGAGACAGGCTGGGACGACTACGGGCAGCCCATCTTCAAGAACACCGAGATCAGTATCCCCGCACACGTTGACGCCTCGACCACCGTGCCGGGGGATGAATCCAATGCGGATCAGGTCATCAGCCGCTACCGGGTCATCCTGAAGTTCCCCAAAGGCTTCGACGTGGACGGCACCCGCGAAGTCATCTGGCAGGGCAAGACGCTCAGAGTAGACGGCGGGATCCAGCCTCAGACGCTCAGAGGCCGGATCCATCACCATGAATTCGTCACCGAGAAGGTCACCGGTTAATACCCCTAGGGGGTATACTAAGAAGTGGCTAATCGGTAGCCGGTAATTGCCGACTGGACCTCTACTGAGGATGGGCACCCGAGAAATCGGCTCCCCACAAGGTAGGGGTCCAGTTCGTTTTGTGGGCAGGTGTTACCCGTGGTAACACCTGAACCGGCACCCCTCATTTCAGGTGAGGGTGCGGATGAGCACCAGGGCGATTGCCCCCATCGTCGGAGTCACCAAGTCAAGCGTGGACCGCGACCGCCAGGTGACACCAGATGTGTCACCTGACCACTCACCCTCCCGCATTTCAGGTGCGAACCCACCTAGCGGATGAGCACCAGGGCAATCGCGCCGGTGGTCGGGGCCAGCCACATGACGGTGAGCAATGACAGATCAGGTGTAAAAGTTTTTACACCTGAACCTTCGCCGGTGGTCGGAGTCACCAAGTCAAGCGTGGACCGCGACCGCCAGGTTTCCCACGGCGGGACACCTGACCACTCACCCTCCCGCATTTCAGGTGAGCCAGTCCGCAGTCAGTCCGCAGTAGCTCCGGTTGGGACCATTCTTGACCGTCTCCCACCAACCTACTAAACCTAGTTGACATGGGGAGATACACATCAATGCTGGCCAGAGACTCGATGCACACTCACTCGTAATGAATAGGTCGCCGGTTCGATTCCGGCAGGCGGCTCCACGAAAACCCCGCCAAATCAACGAAGTAGGCCCCTCCGGGAAGATTCCCAGAGGGGCCATTTTCGGTCTGACGGCCTTTCTGACGGCCTTTATTGATGTCAGCCCGCCCGACGGGCAGCGAAGTCCGCGAAGCTGACCACTGTGGAATCAGTCCTGGGCTCGGGCTCAGGAGGCGGCGTGGGCTGGGGGTCAGGCGCCGATGAGCCGCCGAACAGCGCGTCCCCCATCTTCCCGCTGGCCTCACGCAGGAGGTCCTCCATGACGTGCTGGTAGCGATTGAGCATGGACATCTGCGACCAACCCATCATCTCCATGACCACGCGCTTATCCACGCCCTGCAGCAGCAGCATCGTCGCGGCCGTATGCCGCTGATCGTGGACTCGCATAGGCGAGACACCTGCGGAGGCGAGGAAGGCACGCCACCGGTCCAGGTCGGCCTCGGAGGTCCACGGCTGACCATCGCCCTGGTGGAACACAAGCTCTACGGAGGCCCCGGCGGGGTCGGTGTAGCTGGGCCGGCCCGCCTCGACATGCTGCGCATGCAGAGCACGGAACCTCTCCAACAGCGGGGCCGGCAGATAGTTCGTCCGGGTCGAGGCGCTGGACTCCACTACGCCGAAGTACAGACCACCCCCGTGGGCTTGTGGGCAGTAGCGAGCCTTGCCGCCCGGGCCTGGGCAGTTCTCGGGGTCGGAGCAGCCATGCTGCCAGCGGCGCCGGTAGAGCGAGCGGTCGGTCTCGATGCGGCCTGTTTCGAGGTCGACCTTGTCCCAGCCGAGGGCCAGCGCTTCACCCTGCCGAGGGCCATGGGTCAGCCCGTACATCCACCGCACGCCGTCGGCCAGGGCGAACTCACCTGCGGCGGTAATGAGGTCGCGCGCTTCGGCAGGAGTGAGGACCTCGGCGGCGAAGGGCTTATCCTCGTTGCCCTTTGGGGATTCCACCATCTCGAGCGGGGACCGGCCGAGGCGTTTGCGCTGCACGGCGACCTTCAATGCGCGGGCGAGAACCCGGTGCAGCCGCACGATAGAACCAGACTTTAGCCCGGAATCGCGCATGTGCCGATAGAGGACCTCGAAGTCCTCCGGCTGAAGCTTGTCGAGGCGAATACTAGCCAGGCGGCGATCGCGCACCCATTTGCGCAGCATGGACTCATAGCTGCGGAACGTGGTGTGCCGGACTTTGTCCTCTGCGATGTTGTAGAGCCAGAATTCCAGCCATTCCCAGAGGGTCGGGGCTTTACCGGGAATGACGACACCGTCTTCTACCAACCGGAGCGCCTCGCGCAGCCGAGCGGAGCAGAGGGCCTGGGTCTTGCCATATACGGATTTCCGCTGCCGGGCTCCGGTGGTGGGGTCGTAGCCGATAGTGAAGTCCGCGCGCCACCGGCCATCCTTGGTCTTGTACGGCTTCGTACCCTCGCGGTTATTCCTGCGAGTAGCCATGCGGGGCTCCCCCCAATCTATTCGGCGGTGCGCCTGATGCGGTCGGCTTCGTCGGCCTTAGCGGATTCGACAGCGTTGGCGAACAGTCGGCCAGGGTCCAAGCCAAGGGCAGACGAGATCACTTCCATATCGTTCAATGTGAGACTAATGTCCTCGCGGAGTCGGCGCGCGACGTAGTTCTGGCTAAGACCGGTGCGGTCGGCGAGGTCGCGTCCTGTCATGGGGGGCTGCTGGCGTGCCATGTGGGCACGGATCTCGCGCACAGCGGCGCGGGCCAATGACCCTATTTCTTTGTCGTTAACCATGAGCGTGATCCTAACACCGGTTTTTAGCTCAGTGAACCTTATAGCGTCCTGAACAGGACCGCTTGGCGAGCTTCTGAGCTATAAACACACGGTTGTAACTATAAAGTTGAGGGCTGAGCTAAATATTGTTTAGCGTAAAGATATGCCAGATAGACACCGAACCCCCCAGACGGTCCCCGAAAGTTCACGACGGCTAGCAGGGCTTCTCAGAGCAACACTGGCAGAGCAGAACGTCCACCATTACCAATTTGCGCGTAGCCAACAGATCAGCACCCGGACCGCGCATCGGTGGCTTGCGGGAAAACACGACTTCACCCTCGCAGAAATTCAGCGCATCAGCGAGTACCTGGAACTTAGTCCGCAGGCCCTATACATACCCCCGGAAGGAGCCCCCGCATGATCCCCGCACCTGCAACACCACTCAGCAGGGACACCACCCCACCCACCCCCCGCCTTCTGCTCACCGTTCGAGACGTAGCCGAGCAGCTGGGCACGGGCAAAGATTTTGTGTACGCCCGGATCGCCGACGGCAGCATCCCCGCCATTCACATCGGCAGCAACCTTCGACCGAAGACAAGAGTCCTCCCAGAGGACCTCAGCACCTACATCCGCAGCCGCAGGGTTGCCGCATGATCCCCAGCACGCCAGCGGAGCTGATCGACCGAGCGCAACACTGCCTCCGCACCGGGCAGCCGCGAATGGCCAGCCTGTACATGCGCAACGCCAGCGCAGCGCTCCCAGAAACACCCGCACCCGCCCAGGAGGAAAGCACCGGCACCCCCCGGCGGCTTTCGCCTGACCAAGGTGAGCTAAATACAGCTCACCAGGCGGGGAGTTTGGTTCAGATACCGGTCCTGCCCGACATGAGCGCCTGGGAGACGCTCGCCACCGAGCTGAAGGCCGAGCCCCTACTGCCCACCACCGGAGCACGACACCCCATCAGGAAAGGACTCACACGATGACCAGCACACATGAGGAGCTTGTCCGCGAGTACGCCGCGCTCCAGGCCAACGTCGAGCCCGACCTCGCCCGCATGGACGACATCAAGAAGGTCCTGCGCGATCTGGAGTACGGCACACACGACCTCGCCGGCCTGCAGGTCCAGATCAGCCGTAACGGCCGGCTGGACTCCAAGCGCTTCGCGGAGCAGTACCCGGTCACGCAGCGGCCGGAGTTCTACAAGACCGCCCCCGACACCAAAGAGATTCGCCGCCACCTCTCCCCCAAGGAGGTCGAGGCCCTGTCCACCGAGGGCGACAAGAAAGTGAGCATCAAGTGAACCCGGCAGTAAGACACCGGCGCCGCACCGCGCTCGCGTTCCTCGCCCTGCTGGCCAGCACGGCCTTCATGGTCGCCGGGCTCGCCACTCTCACGATCAACGGAGCGCAGCTCGCCGCAGCGGCGGTCGCGATATACGCCACCGTCACCCTCGCCCGCGAAACACCGCTAGGAACGGAGCAGCACGCATGAGCAACCGCCCCACCCCCATCCTCGGACCCACACAGTTCGCCATTGAGGGATACGCAGAGATCACCCGGGCCATAGGTCGCGCAGCAGCTACCAGCCCAGCATCGCGCCGCAGCGTGAATCTCGGCGCCGAGCCTATGGACATGATCAGTACCCTGCGCGGCTGGTATCGGGAGGACGTAGCCGAGGCCGAGGCAAGAGACGACCAACAGCCCTCCCCCACACAGCCGGAGCCGGCGACCAGGGCCCTCGACAACCTCGCCAACGCGGCGGTCGAGATAGCGGTCCTCCTCGGCGAGGACGAGGACTACAGCCGCCCGCTCGACCTGCTCCACAGAGTGGGAAACCTCCTCGCCGCAGCGAACCTGCCGCACCCCGGCGACTACACCGCCGGCGACGGCTACCGCATCGAGGCGCTGCACGCCTTCGGCAACGCGCTCGACCGAGCCCGGAGCACACCATGACGGTTACCGCCAGGACAAGCACCGGGGTCGATCACCCGATCCGGTACTCCTCCAACAGCGGGGAGCACCGCATGACCGATGAGGCTACCGCGGTCGGCGAGACCTACCTCGACGTGATCATCGGCAGCATCGTCAACCAACCCCGGTCGCAGCAGACACGGATCGGTCCCTCCGAGATGGGCCAGGACTGCCGCCGGGCGATCCTGCACCGGCTCAACGGAGACCGGCCCCCAGAGCGGGCAGACGTTCCGTGGAAGCCCACGATCGGCACCGCGGTCCACGACTACCTGGAACGCACCTTCAATACGGTATCGGCCGACGATGGGTCCCAGCCCGGCCGCTACCTCACCGAGGAGCGGGTCACCGTAGGCACGATCGGGTTCCAGGAGATCGACGGCAGCACCGACCTCTACGACACCTGGGGGAAGGCGGTGATCGACCACAAGATCATCGGGAAGTCCTCCATGAAGAGATACCGGGCCCACGGCCCCTCGGAGCAGTACCGCCAACAGGCCCACCTCTACGGCAAGGGCTGGGCGGAGGACGGCTGGCAGGTCGACATGGTCATGATCGCCTTCCTCCCGCGGGAAGGGGAACTCACCGACACCTACCTCTGGTCGGAGCCCTATAACCCGCGGATCGCGTGGGAAACGCTGCAGCGCACCGAGCAGCTGGAACAGCTGCGCCGCAGCCTCGGCATCGAGGCGGCGTTGGCGCTGTACCGCCGCTGCGACTACCGGTTCTGCGACTGGTGCAACACCGGCACCCGGTTCGAGAAACAGGCGCCCGCCTCCACCACCGCGGAGCTTTTCGCCACCGCGTAAACACACCACCCGACCCGGCCCGGGCATCGGCCGGGGGACCCGTTAAGTACCCCGAAAGGAAACACCCAGAATGAGCCTCGCAGACGCTATCGCACAGACCGGCGGCACCCCTTCCGCGTTCACGAAGGAAACCCCCGCAGGCACCAGCGTGGAAGGCCGAGTGGTATCAGCCGATATCCAGCAGCGCCGCAACTATGAGGACCCGAACAAGCTCGAGACCTGGGACGACGGCAACCCGAAGCAGCAGGTGCGCATCGTCGTAGACACCGGGCAGCCCCACCAGGACCCGGAATGGAAAGGCACCACCGAGCGGGCGATCTACGTCAAGTGGTGGGGAGAGCAGAAGCAGGCCCTCATCGGAGCGGTCCGCGCCGCGGGAGATACCGATGTGCGGGAAGGCGGCTGGTTCAAGGCTGCCCACACCCACGATCGGCCCTCGGATAACCCCCGGCTCAACGACGAAAAACTCTTCTCGTATGACTACCGGCAGCCGAGCGCGGACGCGGGCCTCGCCCTTGGCGGCGGGCAGCAGGTCAACACCGCCACCGGTGAGGTGACCGGCCAGCAGCAGCCCGCGCAGCAGGCGCAGCAGGTCGCGCAGCAGCCCGCGGTCCAGCAGCAGGCGCAGCAGCCAGCAGCGCAGCCGCAGGTCGACCCGGCCGCGGTCGATAAGGCGAAGCAGATGGTCGGCCTCGGGCTCGACGACATGACGATCGCCAACGCCACCGGCATCGACGCCACGGTCGTCGCCAGCCTGCGCAACCTTCCCTGACCCCCGCCGCCCGGACCAGTACCCACGCTGGGCTGCGCGTGCAAGCCGCGAACCGGGCCCGCACCAGACCATCGCACCACCAGGAGGGCCGCACCATGACCAACGCCACCGCAGCCGCTGACACCGCCCAGCAGCTCCTAGACAGCATCAGCCCTCAATGCGAGGTCGGCCACCCCGGCCCCTGGCAGGGAACGCAGCCTGCCTGCCCCCGGCCGGCCGAGTACAGCCTCCGAGCCCACACCTGCGACACCGAGGGGCCGACCCCGGCGCTCTGGTGCGGCAAACACGTCTACTACACCCGCACCGGATGGATGCAGTTCCTTGAGGTCAACGGCCCATTCAGGTGCGGGCCCTGCGGAGAAACGATCACCAACGTCAATCAGGTCCTATTCGACGTAGCCCCCCTGCGATAGGCCCCGGCCCGCGACCACAGACCACCGAGGAGCACCTGACAGGACACCATGAGCACTAGCCTCCACGCCGCAGCCACCGAGCTACACCGCCACGGCATCAACGTGATCCCCGTCCACGCCGACGGCACCAAACGACCAGCGATCAGCGCCTGGCCCGACGCCACCGCCACCCCCGACGACCTCGCTCACTGGTTCGGCACCACCGACAGCACCGGCCGGCCCCGCCACACCGCGCTCGGCATCGTCGCCGGCACCCGCAGCGGCAACATCGAACTCCTCGAGATTGAAGGCGACTACGCCGAGCTGGCCCCGGACCTCGCCAACACCGCAGCAGAGACCGGGCTCGCCGACGTATGGGCCCGCGTATCGGCCGGCTGGCTGCAGCAGTCCCCATCCGGCGGACTGCACTGGATCTACCGGGTCCGAGGCCTGGACGTACCCGGCAACACGAAACTCGCTCAGGATGAGGCCCACTTCGTCAACGGCCGGCGCACCTACCCCACCATCGCCGAGACCCGCGGCACCGGCGGCTACTTCGTCGCAGCCCCCACCGGCGGAGACGCCCACGAAACAGGACGCCCCTGGGTGACCATCGCCGGTGGGCCCGACACCATGGCCACGATCGACGCCGAGGAGCGCGAAGCACTCCACGCCCTGTTCGGAATCACGGACATGCGCCGCCCCGCCGAGACCACCACCAGCAACAGCAACAGGCTCACCGGCACCCTCGCAGCAGCCGACGCGCACACCACCGCACCGGCGGCTAACCCGGAGGACGGGTCCACGCCGGGCGATGACTTCGAGAACAAGACCAGCTGGCAGGACCTCCTTGGCCCCGCCGGTTGGACGCACGTATTCAGCCGCGGCACCACCAGCTATTGGCGCCGGCCCGGCAAGAGCATCGGCTTCTCCGCCACCACCGGTCACGCCGAGGACCGCGATCGGCTCTTCGTGTTCACCACCAGCACCGAGTTCCCCACCGAGGAGCCGATAACCAAGTTCGGCGCCTACGCGATCCTCCACCACGGCGGGGACCATAGCGCAGCAGCCGCGAAGCTCCGCAAAGACGGTTACGGCGAGCCCGCACGGCCGCAGATCACACCACCGGAGACACCGACCACCGCAGCACCCGCAGCGCCGGCGCCGGCAGCCCCCTCGGGGTCCGCGGCGACCGGCACCGACGGCAAGGTGGTCAACCTCGCCGATCACCAGTCCAAGCGAGACACCGAGGACCAACCCGACCTAGAGCCTGTCGCCGGCTACGGGCTCGCGCTCACCGACGACTCCAACGCCAACGCGCTCATGGACTGCCACGGGCAGGGCATCCGCTATCACACCGACCGCAGCAAGTGGATGGTGTGGAACGGCCACCAGTGGGAGTCCCAGCCGACCCACGGAGGCAGGGCCCGCGAGCTCGCCAAAGACACCGCCCGCCGGCTGCCGGAGAAGGTAGGCAATGAGGACGGAGACAAGGTGCTGCGGCACAAGCGATACAGCCTATCCGACCGGGGCCTCACCGCGATGCTCAACACCACCCGCACCGACCCGCGGATCAGCGTCGCCACCGACGACCTCGACCAGCACGCCTGGGAGCTGAACACCCCCGGCGGCATCGTGAACCTACGCACTGGCACCATCGGGCCCTGCGACCCCGAAAGGCTCCACACCCGCAGCGCCACCTGCGCACCGGACCCCGACGCCGACCAGGGCCCCTGGCTGGCGTTCCTCGCGCAGACCTTCCCCGAGCAGGAGGTCCGCGACTATATCCAGCGCCTCGTCGGCTACAGCGCGGTCGGCGAGGTGCGCGAGCACATACTGCCCTTCGCCCACGGCGGAGGTGGCAACGGTAAAGGCGTCTTCCTCGAAACGATCAGGCACGCGCTCGGCAGCTACGCCGGGAAGGCACCCGCGAACTTCCTCATGTCCACCCCCTACCCGGAGCACACCACCAGCATCGCCGACCTCGCCGGCCGACGGTTCGTGATCACCTCCGAGGTCAACCAGAAAGACAAGTTCGACGAGCAGAAGGTCAAGGAGCTGACCGGCGGCGACACCGTCACCGCCCGCCACATGCACCAGGACTTCTTCGAGTTCGAGCCCACACACCACCTGTGGCTGATGGGTAACGATAAGCCGGCCGTCGAGTCCGGCGGCGAAGCATTCTGGCGCCGGCTGCGGCTGATCCCCTTCACGCACACGGTCCCCGCCGAGGAGGTCGACGAGGAGCTGCCGATCCGGCTGCGCACCGAGCACACCCCCGCGATCCTCCAGTGGATCATCGACGGCGCGGTCCGCTACGCCGCACAGGGCCTGAGCCAGGAGCCCGAATCGGTCCAGCAGGAGACCGAGAAATATGCGGCCAGCGCAGACACCGTCGGCCAGTTCCTCGCCGAGGAGTGCTTCACCGGAGAGAGCTACACCGAACAGGCCACCCGGGTCTCCGACTTCCGCGCCGCCTACGAACGGTGGTGCCAGGAAAACGGCGAGCACGCCCTCGGCGGACGCCGGCTCTCCACACACCTCGCCCGGCACGGAATCCAGACCGGCCGCGACGCACCGAAAGGCACCAACGCGCCCGGCTCTACGGCGGCGTCCTCCTGCGCAGCACCGACGGCCACCAGGACACCCTCGACGGGCTCAAAGACTGACCCCCCCCCACCACGAAAGGCCCCGCCATGGCGCACACCGAGACACACAAGCTGCTGCAGATCACCTATACCTGCGACACCAAAGGATGCACCGCGGGGTTCAGCGGCGACGTCGTCCAGGCCGGCAGCCGGATAGAGGCCGAGGACTTCGACGGCTCCAACCGGCGGGCCGAGCGCGACGCCCGCACCAGGATGCGGGCCCACTTCCACACCGCCGGCTGGGCCCTCTGGTCCGGACGCGGGCAGCGCCACTACTGCCCGCAGCACGGACCCCGCCCCGGCCACACCATGCACCAGGTGACCGCCGAGGAGGACATCGCCGCATCATGACAGCCCCGCACACCACCGCCCCCGACCGGCGCGGCCGCAACTGGATCATCTACCAAGTCGAAGCCCTGGGGCTTCTGCTAGCTACTCCAGAGCGCCCACGCGACGGCTTCCGAGGCCTTGGCGGCACGGATTTCCTTGTCGTTGCTATCACCCGGGTTTTGCATCGTTTGGTGGTCGTGAGCGTCCATTCGAAGCTTGAAGGATTCCTCAAAGTAGATATGTTTCGTCCCGATGCCAGGCCACTTCCGAGCGGTACCTCGGTAGCGCACACCCACCGTGAACGTTTCAGGAAGGTCAGGACTTTGATCGCCTTCCCGCTGCTCAACAGCCCTATTCGTGCAGAGATTGATCAGTTTTTGGCTTGGAGCAAGAACTTCGAGTGGCTGTGCATAACGTGCACGAATACTAATCGCGCTATGGCGACGTATCGGCAGAGACGGAGCCGCAGGCGCTTCGCCTTCTGGCAAAGCGGGATCAAAGGTGAGCGTCAAGTCCCGGGCTGCTGTAGCCCCGTAGTTGCCAACCACCAAGTACGTCGCACCGTGGACGAACGTCGGTCCAACCTGCAGCGAAGCAACTACTAGAGGGCGCGTGCGCTCTCGACTGTCCCGCCGACTTCCCGCTAGCGACCATGCAGCTACCACCAGGGTTATGACGGCCGCAAAAGTGCTGACTCCTGCGAGCCACACCGACCAGGTGAGTGCCTCAGTCTCTTCCATTGCAGCCTCCTCTTGATTTCTTTTAACAATAAACCAGAAGCTATGTCGCGTCCACGGCGAACACGAATTCTTCACCCGGCATAGGGGAAATTAGCCAACTACGGATAGGCCCAAAACATGCGAACCATTGAAGCGTTCGACGAAAACGGTCTAGTGGCCCTGAAAACAGACAAGGAAAAGCGGCCATGGGAGATAGAAGAAATCCGGTACAACGGGACGATCGCGATCGTGCGCACAGGCCGGCCCAAAAGCATCTACACCACCATGTATGTGACCGCGAGCAGGCTCCAGGCGGTAAGGGCACAACGATGAGGCACACCAGAGAGGTGCCAGCAGTTGTGCCACCGGCCAGCCGCCGAGCTGGTGGCACAACTAAGAGGACCAGAGTTGTGCCACCAGTTGTGCCACACCTAGTGCCACCGCCTCGATCCCCGCTATAACAACGATCTCCCCTCCCTAGTGACACAAGTGGCACAACTTCTAGAGAAGTACACATATAAGAGATTGAGGTGAAAAAGGCCTGATGAAGGGTAAAAGCACAGTAGACGAGCGCAAAGGGAAAGTTGTGCCACTTGTGCCACAGGACCCCTGGTCTGGGATCAGCGAGGAGCAGCTCGAACTCGACCTCGGTGTGGAGATCCCCGCCGCAGCCGCCACCAGGTCCAAGCCGGGCACCGACCACCCGGACGGCGGAAAACTCCCCGACTGGATCGCGGTTCAACTCAACGAAAACGGGACGACGAAAAGGTATAAACGGAAAGCCGAATTCCACTACTGCCAGCGCTGCCGAGCGATAGTCCTCACCGGCCTCGACGATGACCGAGCAGCCATGACCGCCACGGTCGACCCGACCCCGCTCAGCCCCGCAGAAGAAACAGCGGTGCTCCTCGCCGGCCGACGCACCTATGACGCGAGAGTCCTCGCCACCGGGACCAACCTCGACCCGCGCGACCGGATGCACATGGACCGCCGGCACCCGGTAGTCCCCGCCCACCAGTGCGGCGCACGATTCCCCAGCTTCATCACACCCCCACGCAGAGAGGACCCCGCAAATGAGCCCATCCCCTTCTGAACTCCACATCACGGTCCGGGGCATTCCCGCCCCCCAGGGATCCAAGAAAGGCATCGCGATCAAGAAAGGCGGCAAGCACACCGGAAAGGTCGCGATGATCGAATCAGCCGGAGACAAGGTCAAGACCTGGCGGCAAGACGTTCGAGACGCAGCGATCGCCGCAGCAGAGGGGGCCGGCTGGCACGCACCCCGCGGCCCGATCGCGGTCGACATCATCTGCTACCTCGCCCGCCCGAAGGGTCACTTCAGGACCGGCCGCAACGCAGACCTGCTGCGCGAAGCCGCCCCGGCCTTCCACACCACGAAACCCGATAAGGACAAGCTCGAGCGGGCAACCAATGACGCGCTCACCAGCTCAGGGGTCATCATCGACGACTCCAACATCGTCGGAGGCTCCACCTGGAAGCAGTTTGCAGACACCCGCACCCCGGGCGCGCACATCATCATCCGAGACCTGCAGGAGCACACAGCATGAGCACCACCGCCCAGATCACCAGCACCGCCACCTGGCTGCTCGAAGCACATGACCCGCTCACCGAGCTGCGCCACAAGGGCACCCCCCGCCCCTGGAAGCAGACAGACCTCACCGCCGAGCAGCGGGCGCAGATGGACGCCGAGGTCCTCGCCGAGCGGGCCGACCCGAACCTGGCATCCTTCCCCGCCACCCCCGCACCGGTCCACATCGATATCCTCGACGACCTCACCGACCAGCAGCGCACCGCCCGTAGCACCGGCAGCAGCATCGCCGCCACTCTCGGCGACGACACCATGCACGTCCAGCTCACCCGGCAGGCCGACACCACCACCACCGACGTGATCCGCTACATCCGGTCCGCAGCACCCCGGCTCGACCCCGACCAGCACGCCGAGGTCCTCGCCACCACCGCAGCGAAGCTAGACCAGATGAAGACCGCCACCGCCCGCCACATGACCGAGGTCACCGAGGGCCAGCGGCTCAAGACCAGCTGCCCCTGGTGCGCCGGCGAGCAGCTCATGGTCCGTACCATCGGCCCCGACTGGAGCCCGGAGGTGGTAATCCGCTGCGAGACCGGGATCTGCGAGCCCACCCCCGACGACTGCGGGACCTGGCACCAAGGCATGCCCTGCTGGCCGCTCCACGAATGGGACTGGCTCGCGAGAGTGATCGACTGGGCAACCAGAACTACTCCCATGTAGTTCGTCGTCGTGGGAATATAGGGGGATGCTGCATGCCTATGTCGACGAATCAGAACGCAATGAGGACTACTACTTTCTCGGCGCGATCGTCGGCAGCAAGGAACAGATATTCGACATGGGTGAGGCGCTCAAGGCTGTCATGAGGAAGCACGCCGAGACATTCCCAATCAAGTACACCGAGGAGCTGCATGGAAGCGCCATGATGCGCGCAGCAAAAAGCCCCTGGAAAAGCCTCGGAATGAGGGCTCGAGTTGCTATCTACTTAGACGCCCTCGTCGCTGTAAATGAGTCTGGGGTCAGAGTGTTTATCGAGGGTATCGACATAGCGGCCCAGAAGGCTCGGGGGTATCCGAATCTAGAACCAGCGCGAGAGGTCGCGTTTAGGTATCTGTTCGAGCGGATAGACGAGTGCGCCGGACCAGGGCAGAGGGTCCAGATCCACGCAGACGACCACCACACCGCCGAGGTGAGCAGAAGCAACTTCACGCGTTATCAGATCGTCGGCACACACGGCTACAAGAGCAGCAAGCTCCAAAGCATTGAGCCGAACATGCTATTCGAGGATTCGCAGTTTGAGCTGGGGCTTCAAGCGGCAGATCTGATCACCTATATCTACAACCGGTGCAAGACGATTGTGGAAGTAGACGAGCGAGCGACGGCTACGAAAATGAAGCTCTGGCACGCCATACGTCCCGCAGCGAGTGGGTCGAGGGGGCGGAACCGCATCTGGCCCTAGACGCACGAAAGCCCCACACGAGGGTGGGGCTTCGGCAATGCGGGATAACCAAGCGAATGGCTATCCTGCTAACCCCACATTAGCACCCGCGCGGGACCTGCCTAGAGGCGCCTAGGTGTAAGAGGGCGTGAC